>NZ_PSRT01000121.1 GCF_004212635.1 Bradyrhizobium genosp. SA-3
CAACCAACGCCCCATACAAGCCCGGATGGAGCGAAGCGCAATCCGGGTAGGTCGTGTCACGACGCGACGCCGGTCCCGGATTTCGCTGCGCTCCATCCGGGCTACAACGGCGCTACTCCGCTGACAGCCGCACCATCTGGCGGCCGCCGTTCATTTCCTTGAGGCGGTTGACGAAGTTTTCCGGGCGCTGCCAGCGGTTGGGGACCTGCAGTCCCATGAATTCGGCGATGTCGCCGATGAAGCCGGTGCAGTTGGCGGTCTCGGCGTTCCACACCGGCGAGTTCGCCTGCAATTTCTTGATGTAGGCGAATACGCGCTTGGCGTCCGCCTCGTTCAGGTACACGCGATAGCTCGCGGTCAGATATTCCGGATCGAGATCGCCGTAGCTCGCACCGGTCTCGGAGGGCACAAAGGTGATGTGGCCTAGCACGTAAGCAAGCGTGTCGCCGGCGGGCGTGAGGCCCGCCACCTCGACGGCACGCTCGCTGGTCTTGCCGTACCAGACGAAGGCGTGGCCCCAGCTCGCGGCCGTGCGGGCACGGAAGTCGACGTAGTACGGACCTTTCTCCGCACGCGCGACGGGACGCCGCGTCGCTTGCGGCGCGGGTCGTGATGCGGTGTCGGTCGTAGCAAGCGCGTTCGCATCGGCAACGCGCTTGTTCGCTTCATGGGCCGAGGCCGAGGGCATCGTGCATGCGATCATGGCCGCGAGCGCGAAGCCCGCGAGGATGCAGGATCCGGATCGATCAGGTTTGTACGTCACGCTGTTGCCCCTCGACTCTCAGCCGCTTTACGCGAGATGCGTATCGTATTGCGCGTCAGTAACGCGCTGCGACCGGGCCGGGCGCCTTGCCGATCGGGGCCTTTCCAACCGGGCTCTTGCCAATCGGCATCTTGCCGATCGGAGCCTGCTCAGCCGGATAGACCGGCACAGGCTGGCGGCGCGGCAGATCCGCAGCGTTCGCAGCCGTCACCAGAGCAAGCGTGGCACCCAGAGCAATTACAATCTTCTTCACAGTCATACCCCTAGCAGGTTTGGTCCAAACACGGCGATGCCGTGCCCCCAGACACGCCTCACAGAAGGGCGGCCGAATGCGTCCAAGTTGCGGCGAGCGCGGGACATGTTGGCGGCATATGTCAGGCGCGCGGAGATGTGATGTGTACGGATGTTTCGGAGCTGCGTGATGGCAGTCCGTAGCCCGTAGGAAAACCCATCAGCCGCTTCGCTGAGAAGAGATGATGGGTTTCGCTATGCTCTACCCATCTTACGCCTGCCCCTGTATTTGTAGCCAGCATGAGCGAAGCGATACGCGGAAACGTTCGCGGAGAGCGTGATCCCGGATGTCGCTTCACTCATCCGGCTACGCTACGGGACGGTGCCTGCCGCTACAGCCGAAACTCGTTGGTCAGTTCGCCGATGCCGTCGATCACGACGGTCACGATGTTCACCGACTCTTTCATCACGCCGACGCCGACCGAGGTGCCGACGGCGATGAGGTCGCCGGGGAGCAGGGTCATGTCGTGGGAGATTCTGCTGACCAGCTCCTGCGCGCTGAAGATCATGTCCGAGATCGGATAGTTCTGCCGCTCCGCGCCATTGAGGATGGTGCGGACCACGACCTTGGCCGGATCAAGGCCGGTGGCGATAACGGGGCCGAACGGGCCGTAATCGTCGATGCCCTTGGCGCGGGCCCATTGCGGGAAGGTGGGGTCGCTGGTCAGGATGTCGTTGGCGGTGATGTCATTGACGCAGGTGTAGCCGAAGATGAAGCTGTCCGCTTCGCCAGGGGAGACGCGGGCGCAGGTCCTGCCGATGACGATGCCGAGCTCGCCCTCATAGGTGGTCTTGCCGTCGTAATAAGAGGGGCGGCGGATCACGGCGCCAGGCGTCGTGATGCTGGTGGTGGCTTTCAGCAGATACAGCGGCTCCGGCGGTTCGGGCTGGTTCAGCTTGGCCGCGAGCGCGTGGAAATTATTCCAAAGCGCGACGATCTTGCTGGGCACGCAGGGTGCGAGCAGCTCGACTTCCGACAGCGCCAGAACTTTGCCGGTGGCCGCATGGCGGCCGAACATCTCGCCCTCATGCACCCTGATGCCCGATGGCGTCAGGGTGCCGAAACCGGTCGCACCAGCGTGGCGGAAGCGGAGCCACTGTTTCATCTCGCCCGCCATCACGCCACCGCCAGTGCGCGAGGATCTGATGGTGTCGAGACGCCGTCATAGAGGCCGGCGATGCGGGCGCGCTGGGTCACCATCGCCAGCACCGAGTCGAGCGCAGGCGTGGCGATGCCGGTGAGGCGGCCCATCTCCTGCACCACGGTGACGAGCGGGTCGATCTCCATCGGGCGGCCGCGCTCGAGATCCTGCAGCATCGAGGTCTTGTGCGCGCCGACCTTGCGGGCGCCCTCGATGCGGCGCTCGACATCGACGCGGAATTTGACCCCGAAGGTCTCGGCGATGGCCTGCGTCTCGACCATGATCGCGCGCGACAGCGCGCGCGTCGCCGGATCGGTGCAGATCACGTCGAGCGTTGCATGGGTCAGGGCGCTGATCGGATTGAAGCAGACATTGCCCCAGAGCTTGAGCCAAATCTCGTCGCGGATGCGGTCGAGCACCGGAGCTTTGAGGCCGGCCGCGACGAAGAGATCGGCGAGGCGCTGCACGTCCGGCGTGATCTCGCCCGAGGGCTCGCCGAGCGGGAAATTGTTGCCGTAGACGTGGCGGATCACGCCGGGCGCCTCGATCTCGGTGGCGGGATAGACGATGCAGCCGATGGCGCGCTCGGCGCCGATTTCGCGCCATTGCCGGCCGCCGGGATCGATGCTCTCCAGCGTCGAGTTCTCGTATTGGCTGCCGTGCTTGTAGAAGTACCAATAGGGGATGCCGTTGACGGCGGTGACGATGCGGGTGTGAGGCCCGAGCAGCGGCTGTATCTTCTCGATCACGCCGGTGATCGAATGCGCCTTCAGCGTGATGATGATGTAATCCTGCACGCCGAGCTCGGCGGGATCGTCGGTGCAGCGCGGATGCACGGTGTGCTTCTCCTCGCCCGCGAGCAGCGTGAGGCCGCGCTCGCGCATCGCGGCAAGGTGTGCGCCGCGTGCGACCAAGCTGATATCGGCGCCCGCGCGCGCGAGCTGAACCCCGAGATAACCGCCGATCGCGCCGGCGCCGTAGATGCAGATCTTCATGAAATCCTCGCGAAGGAGCAGAAGCCGGAATTTGGGACGAAAGATCCGGTCCGGCTCGGAAGCATCCGAGCCGGGGCCGGTAGTCGCAGGGGAAGGCTTGCCGCTTTAGGCTGCTTGCGGCGTCGAGTTGGTGGCCTCGTCAACGGCAGCGGCAATGTCGCGCATGCTGATGACCGAGACGAGGCTGTAATCGTCGATCACCGGCAAATGGCGGATGTGATGACGGTTCATCAGGTGCCGGACATGCTCGATCGTGTCCGACGAGGTGCAGGACACGAGCTGCTGTACCGAGACCAGCTGCGAGACCTTGACGTTGACGGCAGCCGCACCGTGCTCGGCGACGGCGCGCACCACGTCACGCTCGGTGAACATGCCGACCGCGGTGTTGCCTTCGGAGCGGACCACGTCCTTCACCACCAGCGCGCTGATGTTGTTGGCGCGCATCAGCTTGGCGGCGATACCCACCGTTTCGTTCATTCGCACCGTGACAACGCGCGGCGTCTTCTTGCGCAGAATGTCTCCGACCAGCATTGCAACCTCCCTGGGTGAATGACAAGGGGAAGTGTGGTATACATAATGCCAATCGTCAAGCGCTGGATTTGGCTGATCCGAAAAATCTTGCGGCAGCAATGCTGACGTTTGCCGCGTGCCAAAAACAAAGGGGCGCATCGCTGCGCCCCTTCTCAAGCCCTGCAAAGCGTGTTGGTGGCTTACGCCGTCTCGGTCTTGGCGTTGCCGGTTGCGGTGTCAGCGCTCTCGGCTTCCTTGCCGAGGATGAAGGAGCGGCGCAGCGGCTTGATCACGAACAGCGCCATCAGCGCCGCCGTTGCGTTCAGCGCCACCGCCACCACGAATACGGCCTTCCAGCCGTAGGCAGTCGAGATCACGCTCGCGAGCGGGACGAGCAGGGATGCCGTGCCCTTGGCGGTGTAGAGCATGCCGTTGTTGGTGGTCGCGAACTTCGAGCCGAAGGTGTCGCCGCAGGTCGCGGGGAATAGCGAGTAGATCTCGCCGAACACGCCGAAATAGATCGCGGTAGCGAGCACGAAGACGACGGGCACGTGGCCATAGGCCGACAGCGCCAGCAGCATCACCGCCGCCGTGCCGAAGGCGATGAACATGGTGGGCTCGCGGCCGATGGTGTCGGAGACCCAGCCGAAGAAGGGACGTCCGAACCCGTCGAAGATGCGGTCGAGCGAGATCGCGAAGGTCAGTGCCGCCATCTGGAAGCCGGCGAGGGTGACCGGCGTGTCGGCGATCTTGAAGTCGTGCGCGATTGGCGCGATCTGCGCCGCGGTCATCAGGCCACCGGAAGCGACCATGACGAAGACGAGATACATCACCCAGAAAATAGGGGTCCGCAGCACCTGCGGCGGGGTGAAGTCGATCTTGGTCTGGGGCAAATTGAGCTGCTTCTTCTTCGGCGGGATCGAGATCCGCGGCGGCTGGATGAAGAAGGCGAGCACGAACACGATCAGGCCCTGGCCGATGCCGAAGGTGAGGAACGCGTGCTGATAACCGCTCGATACGATCATGCTCGCGATCGGCACGATGGTGAGCGCGGCACCGGCGCCGAAGCCGGCGGCGGTCGCACCCGCTGCAAGACCGCGGCGATCGGGAAACCATTTCAGCGCGTTGCCGACGCAGGTGCCGTACACCGCGCCCGCGCCCATGCCGCCGATGATCGCGGCGGCGTAGAGCAGGGTGAGGCTATCGGCGTAGGAGTTGAGAATCCACGAGAGCGCGATCATCGCGCCGCCGAACATGACCACGATGCGCGGACCGTATTTGTCGACGAACCAGGCTTCGACCGGCACCAGCCAGGTCTCGGTGACCACGAAGATGGTGAAAGCGAGCTGGATCGCGGCGCGCCCCCAATGGTGGGCTGCATCGATCGGATCGACGAATAGCGTCCAGCCGTATTGCAGATTGGCGATCATCGCCATGCAGACGATGCCCATGACGAGCTGGAGCCAACGGAAGCCGGTGCGAAGAGGCGCGGCCGTGACGGCGCCGTCCGAGCTGGAAATCATCAAGAACCTCCCAACGCGCCTGATTGGCTGCGGCACAGGATTGCAAGATGACCTGATGTCGCAAATGTTGTGGCTTATCGTCGCAAGCGCGGCGCGGAGCTTGGTATACCATATTCCAGATTGCAAGCCTTATCTTGGCTCCCCGTTCAACAAAATGCGCGGGCTCCAGCCGTTCTCCAGGAATCGCAGGGTCTTCACGCCAAACGAAAACGCCCGGCCGTGAGGCCGGGCGTCATGCTCAGTGCACTGTGGTGGAGCGGGTCAGACGGTCGATTTCGCGACCACGACCTTGCGCCAGGGCTTGAGCAGCGCGATCGCCAGCAGCGAAGCCAGGACGTTGGCGCCTGCCGCGATGATGAACACGCTGTCCCAGGTGCCCGACGATTGCTGCATGTAGTTGGCGATCGGCACCAGCAGCGCGGCGGTGCCCTTCGCGGTGTAGAGCAGGCCGGCATTGGTGGTCGCGAACTTGGCGCCGAACGTGTCGGTGCAGGTCGAGGGGAACAGCGAGTAGATCTCACCCCAGGCGAAGAACACGAAGCCCGAGAGCAGCACGAACCAGATCGGATCGTGGCCCCAGAGGTAGAGCATCCAGATGCCGATCCCTTCCATGCCGAAGGCGATGAACATCGTGTTCTCGCGGCCGATCATGTCGGAGATCCAGCCGAAGAACGGACGCGTCAGGCCGTTGAGCACGCGGTCGATCGTCGCCGCGAAGGTCACCGCCGTCATCGTCACCGCCATCAGCGTGACCGGCACGTTGTCGACCTTCCAGTCGGCCGCGATCGGCTTCAGGTTCGCGGTCACCATGAGGCCGCCGGCGCCGACGATCACGAACATGAAGTACATCAGCCAGAAGATCGGCTGACGCAGCACCTCGGTCGGCTGGTAGTTGCGCCGGGACTGGAGCAGCGCCGCATTGGCCACGACGTTCGGCACCTGGCCCGATTTCGGCGCCAGCAGGAAGAAGGCGAGGATGCAGATGATGATGCCTTGCCCCAGGCCGAAATAGAGGAAGGTGGTCTGGAAGCCGCTGTCCTTGATCATGGCCTGGATCGGCGCGACGGTCAGCGCAGAGCCTGCACCGAAGCCTGCGGCCGTGATGCCCGCGGCAAGACCGCGCTTGTCCGGAAACCACTTCAGCGCGTTGCCGACGCAGGTGCCGTAGACGCCGCCGGCGCCGATGCCCGCGATGATCATGCCGAGATAGTAGCCGTTGAGCGTTGTCGCCTGCGCGTTGATCGCCCAGCCGATGGCACAGAGCACGCCGCCGACCAGCACCACGATACGCGGGCCGTATTTATCGACGAACCATCCTTCGACCGGCACGAGCCAGGTCTCGAACAAAACGAACAGGGTGAAGGCCCATTGGATCGAGGCGCGATCCCAGCCGAACTTCTTCTGGATGTCGGGGACGAAGAACGTCCAGCCGTATTGATAGTTGGCGATCATCACCATCGCGCCTACGCCGATGGCCAATTGCGCCCAGCGATAAGCATCGCTGACGCGCGCGGCACTTGGAGCCGCTGTTGACTGCACCATGTCCGTCATTAAAACCCTCCCGAACGCGCCGATCATTTTTATGCATGCGCTGCCCGCATCCTGGTATTCATTATGCCAAGATTCAAGCGAGGGACTGAGGGTGCGGCGAAATATCGCGGGAGTCGTTCACATGCGCGATGGCGGAGGAATTGTAAAGCCCAAACCGCTGCGGCGTAACCGCGACGGCGGCGACCGGGTCAATTCAACAGATTGATTCCGTGAGAGATTTTCGTATTTGCGCAAAGCCGCAAAGAACTGCCCGCAAACCCGCTCCGCTCGGACTTTTAGGCTGCCGGAGGGGGGCGTGCGCCGCCCGCGCGGCCCGAGGCGCGGGCGTTCGGTGACCGCCTATTTCCTGGAATTCCTTATTCCAGAAGCCTAGTGCGGAGAGATTCGGCCTTCGCTTTTCGTCGGCGCGGATTGCGCCGGCGGCGCGCCTCGCGCCACCGACGTGCGCAGGCGGCTGTAGCCTTCCTGGATCGCGGACCAGAACAGGGCGACCAGACCGAGCGCCATGATCGTGCTGACGAGGCCGTTGGAGAAGAACACGCCGAGCGAGCCCTGCGATCCCAGCAGCGATTGGCGGAAGGCTTCCTCCGCCTTGTCGCCGAGCACGATGGCGAGCACCAGCGGCGCGAGCGGGTAGTTGCACTTCTTCAGGAGATAGCCGAGCACGCCGAACACCACCATCAGCATCACGTCGAAGGTGCTGTTGTGCACGGAATAAGCGCCGATCGCACAGAGCACCAGGATGAGCGGCGCGATGATGCCGAAGGGCACGCGGAGGATCGCGGCGAAGATCGGCACGCAGGTGAGCACGACGATGAGGCCGGCGAGATTGCCGAGATACATCGACGCGATCAGGCCCCAGACGAATTCCTTCTGCTCAACGAACAGCATGGGGCCCGGCTGCAAGCCCCAGATCAACAATCCGCCAAGCAGGACGGCGGCAGTCGGGGAGCCCGGCACCCCGAGCGACAGCATCGGCAGCAGCGCCGAGGTGCCCGCGGCATGTGCGGCCGTCTCCGGCGCGATCACGCCCTCGATCTCGCCCTTGCCGAAATTGTTGCCGCGCCGCGCCAGGCGCTTGGCGATGCCATAGCTCATGAAGGATGCCGGCGTTGCGCCGGCGGGCGTGATGCCCATCCAGCACCCGATCAGGCAGGAGCGCAGCGAGGTCATCCAGTAGGAGGGTAATTCCCGCCAGGTCTGAAGCACGACCCGAAGGTTGATGGTCGCATTGCCGCCGCGGAAAGCCAGCCCTTCCTCCATGGTCAGCAGGATCTCGCCAATACCGAACAGGCCGATCACGGCGATCAGGAAGTCGAATCCGTTGAGCAGTTCGGTGACGCCGAAGGTCAGCCGCAACTGTCCCGTGATCGAGTCGAGGCCGACCGCCGCGAGCGCAAAGCCCATCATCATCGCCGCGATGGTCTTGAACGGCGGCTCCTTGCTGAGGCCGACGAAGCTGCAGAAGGCGAGGAAGTACACCGCGAACTTCTCCGCCGGACCAAATCGCAGCGCAAAGCCAGCGACGAGCGGCGCAACCAGCGTGATCATGATGACGGCAAACAATGCGCCCACGAAGGAGGAGGTGAAGGCGGCGGTCAGGGCTTCGCCGGGTTTGCCCTGTTGCGCCATCGGATAGCCGTCGAAGGTAGTCGCCACGGACCAGGGCTCGCCGGGTATGTTGAACAGGATCGAGGTGATGGCGCCGCCGAACAATGCGCCCCAATAGATGCAGGACAGCATGATGATCGCCGATGTCGGCGGCATGCTGAAGGTCAGGGGAAGGAGGATCGCCACGCCGTTGGCGCCGCCGAGTCCCGGAAGCACGCCGATGATGACACCGAGCGTGATGCCGATGATCATCAGCATGATGTTGTAAGGCTGCAGGGCGACCGCGAAGCCGTGGAACAAATTGGCCAACTCTTCCATATCGATATGTCCTGCAGCAATAACGGATGGCGGCGCGGCTCTTACAGACCGAGCCATTCCTCGAACGGACCCTTAGGCAGCGGGACCAGGAACCAGCGCTCGAAAACAAGATAGGTCAGAACCGGCATGCCGATGGCCACTGCGATGGTCGTCAGCCAGCGATAGCCGCCGAGCCAGCGCATGAACCAGGCGATGAAGACCATCGAGGCGACGTAGAGGCCGATGAACGGCATCGAGCCGACATAGATCGCGGTGGGCACGACGACGCTCGTGACCTGGCGAAGCTGTCCCCATGTTGCGAACAGCCGGCCGTCGCCGTCGCGTCGAGCGCTCCAGAGGTTGATGGCGCTTGCGCCGACGATGGCCGTGCCGACATAGAAGGGGAAGAAGCCGGCACGCGGGCCCTCCGCGCCCCAGTTGATGCCGGCCTTCAGGCTGCCGAAGATCACGACCAGGCCAAAGATGCCGATCAGCAGCGCCATACCGATTTCCAGCGTCTTGTGTGCGGGGCCGGATTCGGATCCGGATTGTTCAGTCATGGGACCTCCAGGCGGACGCAGTCTTTCGCGGTTGCGGCAGACGGAGGACGACCAGCGTCCTTAGCTGCCGTCGATGTCGCGGCTCAGTTTCCCGATGCGAGGAAGCCGGCGTCCTTCATCAAGCCTTGGTGGCGCTTCTCCTCGGCCTCGACCCACTTCGCGTATTCGGCTCCGGTCAGGAATGTCGTGTTGAAGGCGCCGTTCTTCATGAAATCCTGCCATTCCGGCGTGGCGCGGACCTTCTTGAACAGCTCGACATAGTATTCGATCTGATCCTTCGTGGCCTTCGGCGACGTGAAGATGCCGCGCAGCATCAGATATTCCATCGCGAGGCCCTGCGACTTGCAGGTCGGAATATCCTTCCAGGCCTTGCCGTCGGCGATCGGCTCGTCATAGGCCATCGGCCGAGCGTCGAAAACGCAGAGCGGACGGAGCTTGCCGCCGCGCCATTGCGCGACCGCCTCAATCGGATTGTTGACGGTCGAATCGACGTGATTGCCGACGAGCTGAACGGCGACTTCGCCGCCGCCCTTGTAGGGGATGTAGGTGAACTTCGAGTCGATCGCCTTTTCGATGCCGACCGTGATGATCTGGTCTTCCTGCTTGGAGCCGGTGCCGCCCATCTTGAATGAGCCGGGCGGCGCCTTCTTCACGGCGTCGACGTAGTCCTTGACGGTGTTGTACGGCTTTTCGGCATTCACCCAGAGCACGAATTCATCGAGCGCCAGCATCGCCACCGGGCTCAAATCCTTCCAGTTGAATGGAATCCCCGTTGCCAGCGGTGTCGTGAACAGGTTCGACAGCGTGATGATGATCTTGTGAGGATTGCCCGACGACGTCTTCACATCCAGGAAGCCTTCGCCGCCTGCGCCGCCGGCCTTGTTGATGACGACCAGCGGCTGCTTCATCAGATTGTGCTTGGTGACGATGCCCTGGATGGTGCGTGCCATCTGATCGGCGCCGCCGCCGGTGCCCGCGGGCACGATGAACTCGACCGGACGGACCGGCTCCCAGGCAGCACGGCTTGCGGTGCTGTTGGCGCACGACATCGCGACTGCCGCCAAAGCGACATTCAGAACGAATGGCTTCATGTTTCTCTCCCTGTCGAACATCGAACGCAGCCGCTCTTTGTCGGTTTGCGTCAGCCCATCTCGGTCACATGCCTGGGGTCACCTTTGCGGTCGATCTCCCATGGCAGTCCCGATAGAAACTCTATGAGCAGGGACAAAGCGCCGCATCCGCTCCTTTCGGCTAAGGCTCCGCCAGGGTTCGCGGCACGCGTCTTCCCCGGCCGTTCCCGTCCCGCGTTATGTTTTCACGATTACACCTTTGATTGTGCAATCGTTCCTGGTTCCCGAATGGTATGCGAGATGCCAGCGGACGAACAATTGGATCGGCGGGTTACGTCGGTGGACCAATCGTCGCAGATGCGGTCGCGAGCGGGGCGAGGACGCAAAAAGAAAATGGCCCCGACATGCGGGGCCATTTGATCAAACGCAGCGTCTGCGGGGTTTGCCAGCCCGCCGTTCGGCAGGCGGGCAAGGCCTTCTTTACAGGCCGAAACGCGGCAGGTCGCCGTTGTGATTCGAGATCTCGGCGCTCGCCATCAGGAGGCTGTCGATCGCGGCCATCAGGCGGGCGAACAGCGAGGAGGAGGGGGCGAGAGCAACGGAAGCGGTCTTGGACATCGGAAATCCCTTTCTTGAGAACAGTCAGTCTTGCTGCCTCATTTCGAAAGGCAATCTATGTATACCAGATGCCAGTGTCCATGCTCTTGTTTGCATAGCAGCACGCGATCTCTCGCATTGCAGCATGATGCCGGGTTAACGGGTCGTTTCCGGACATAAAGTTGCTCGTGCACATGGATGGCGGGTCTATTCATCCCCGAAAGACGGGAAAAGCGGGCTGAAACGTCCGGCTGGAAGCGGAAATCTCGCAAACAATCGACGCCGGCCTCCGGCCGCACTGCAGCGGGCAAGCCCTTGGCACGGCCATGCAAAGCGGCTAGTGGTCCGCCCCCTTATCCAATCAACTGTCAGAGTGTTCATGTCGAGCGCCTCGCCCGCCGTCTCGATCGGCATCGATTTTGGGACCAGCAATACGGTCGTCGCGCTCGCGGCGGATGATCGCCGGGTCGAGGCCATCCGCTTCGACCATGGCGGACAGCGCCACAGTGTCTACGTGTCCGCGCTATGCTTCTGGGAGGACCGGCCGGGAGCCGGCGCCCAGGCCGAGGGCGGGCCGTGGGCGATCGAGCAGTTTCTCGAAGGACGCCACGTCTACCGCTTCCTCCAGTCGTTCAAGACGTTTGCGGCGAGCAGCAGCTTCAACACCACCCAGGTGTTCCGGCAGCGCTACAAGTTCGAGGATATTCTGGCGGCGTTCCTGCGGACGCTGGCGCGCCACGGCGGGGACCGGTTTGGCTTCGAGGCCGCAAACATCACGGTCGGCCGCCCCGTCCGCTTTGCCGGCGGCAATCCCGACGAGGCGCTGGCGATGCAGCGCTACCAGGCCGCGTTCGACCGCCTCGGCGCCGGCCACGCCCGCTACGTCTACGAGCCCGTGGGCGCGGCGTTCTCCTTCGCCCGCCGGCTGGAGCGCGATGCCACTGTGCTGGTCGCGGATTTCGGCGGCGGCACCAGCGATTTCTCCGTGATGCGTTTTTTGCGTGCGGGCGGCAGCCTTCGCGCCGAGCCGCTGGGACACGCCGGCATCGGCATCGCCGGCGACACGTTCGATTACCGCATCGTCGACCATGTCGTCTCGCCGCGCCTCGGCAAGGGCTCCAGCTTCCGCTCGTTCGACAAGGTTCTGCCGGTCCCGAGCGGCCACTACACCAACCTCGCGCGCTGGCATCAACTCGCGATGATGAAGAGCAACGGCGATTTGCGCGAGCTTCGCGAGCTTGCGCGCACCGCGCTGAAGCCAGAACTGCTCGAGGATTTCATCACCATCGTCGATCTCGACCTCGGCTTTGCGCTGTACCGCGCGGTATCCGACGCCAAGGTGGCGCTGTCGGCGCAGGACCAGGTGGACTTCCGCTTCAGGGGCGGCGGGGTCGACATCGGCGCGACCATCACACGGAAGAATTTCGAATCCTGGATCGCCGACGACATCGCCCGGTTGGGAGCCACCGTCGACAAGGTGCTGGGCGAGGCCCGCATCACCGCGCGCGAGGTGGAGAAGGTGTTCTTGACCGGCGGCACGTCCTTCGTGCCCGCCGTCCGAAAGCTGTTCGCCGAGCGGTTCGGCAACGAACGGCTGATGTCGGGCGACCAGTTCGAGTCGATCGCGTACGGGCTGGCGCTGATCGGACATAGTCCTGACCCACACCGCTGGACGGCCGATGGTGGACTTGCGCCGACGGCGGGCGCGAAAGCCCGATGAGACCGGGTTGATTGCGCGCCCCGTTTGCGAACAGGGCTAACATTTGACGACCGTTTCTGCTGCCCATCCTTCGAGACGCCCGCCTTTGGCGGGCCCTCAGGATGAGGACGAAGCGTGTGGCCGCAGTTTCAACGGGCACCGATGCCGCTTAGCCTCATCCTGAGGAGACCGCGGAGCGGTCGTCTCGAAGGACGAGGCGCGCGCTCCGCTTGGGCCGCTATTGATTGATCTCGGGCTCGACGAGCCGTGCCAGGTTGCGCAGCGATTCCTGCCAGCCGAGATAACAGGCCTCCGGCGGAATGACGTCGGGGATGCCGGCCTGCGTGATGTCGAGCTCGGTGCCGACCGAGACCTTCTTCAAGATCACGGTCACCTCGATCAGGCCCGGCAAATTGGGATCGTCGAACTTGTCGGTGTAGCGGATGCGTTCGCCGGGCACGAGCTCGACATATTCACCGCCGAACGAATGGCCGTTGCCGGTGGTGAAATTCCGGAACGACATCTTGAACGTGCCCCCGACCTTGGGCTCGAAATGATGCACGGTGCAGGTGAAGCCGTTGGGCGGAAGCCATTTCGCCATCGCATCGGCCTCCAGGAAGGCGCGATAGACTTTCTCCGGGCTGGTGGCCAGGACGCGGTGCAGGCGGATCGTGCTGGGCATGATTGTTATCCTCAGTGATTGATGGGCCCGAGTTCGGCGTCTATGGCCCATTCATGTCACGAGGACGACGGGGAAGCTGCCGATCCGACACGGCCTTGCAGATTTTTTGTTGGGAGCGCCGGTGGCTGCGATGGCCCGCGCGCCGGCCCGGCCAATCAGGCCTGGCGTGTCTTGTCCGCCTTGGTCTTCGATGCCAGCACCGGAAGGACATCCCGCGCAAAGGCTGACCGTTGGGAAAGGCGGACATCCTCAGGCTCGAGCGTTTCGTTCGTGCGACGACCTGAGGCCGGCGCAGCGGCGATCGATCAGGTCGCCACCACGTCCTGTGGCGTCATCGTGAACGCCAATCTGTAGTGGCCGATAGTCGGGTTGGCCTGTGCGCCTGCCGCATGAAGCACCGAGGTCGCGAACTGCGCGATCACGGCGCGCTGGACCACATCGGGATCGTAGCCGGACACCAGCACGATCCAGTCGGCAGCACCGTCCTTGCCGCGGATCTGTTGCTCGGTGGTGGGCGAGCTCGTCCGCGGCGTATCGGTCACGAGGAGATGTGCGCCGGTCAGGCCCGGCTGCTGTGCCAGTGTGCGGAGCATCTGCGAGAGGCCGGTCTGCAACCCCGCTTCCCGTCCCGTCGCCGGCGACAGCCTGATGGTGGCGAGCGAGTTCGCAACGCCGCCGCCAAAGCTCGCCACAACGCGGCACTGGCTGCGCACCATGCCGAGATGATGCGGCATCATTTTCGTCGACCATGGCGTCGGCGCATTGAGGCGGTCGAGATACCCGCTGGAGGTGAGCACCTCATATTGCTCCAGCTCGTACAGCACGAAGAAGCCTTCGCCGTCCTCGGCGCTGGTCCATCGCGAACCGCGCCGGAAGCCGGGAATGCTCATACGCTCCGGAAAATGTTCGTGCGAATGCCAGTCGCCGAACTCGGCGCGCTGCTCCGGGCGGACGCTCCACCACATCGCGACGGCGGCCTTGCCGAGCAGTGACATGCTGTCCTCCGTTCCTTCGCAGGACTATCACATATGAAGAGGCGCGGCGGACAGCCTGCCCGTAGCCCATCCTTCGAGACGCCCGCCTACGGCGGCCCTCAGGATGGGGACGGCAACGATGCCGCTTAGCCTCATCCTGAGGAGGCCGCCACCGGGTCCGCGCAAAGCGCGGCCCGATGACAGGCTCCGCGGTCGTCTCGAAGGACGAGGCGCGCGCTCGGGCCGCTCAAAATGCCATATGCGATTGCCCTAACTCCTTTCAGGCACTTTGCCTCAACGTCAATGCTGGCGGCAAGGTGCGGCGCTTAACGAGCTGAAGCCACAATTCCGCTATCGTTCCTCGTTCAACTCCTGCGCGAAATCAGGGGGCTTCCGTTGCGCAACACGCTTTGGGCTTTCGTCGTCACGCTCTGTTGTCTTGGCTCGCCCGCACAGGCCGCAGGCATTCAGCTGCTCGAGTCCGATCCGGCGCTGTCGGGCGCGATCTGGTATCCGTGCGCGGCGGAGCCGACCCATGTGGCGCTTGGCAGGCTTTCAGTCGGCGCTGATTTCGACCTGAAGGGTGTCAAGGATTGTCCCGTCACAGGTACGAAGCTCCCGCTCATCATCTTCTCGCACGGTCGTGGCGGATTTTTCGGTCAGCATCACGACACCGCGGAGGCGCTGGCCGATGCCGGTTTCGTCGTCGCAGCCATCAACCATCCCGGTGACTCCGCCAATGACTCTTCGCGGCGGGACACCTTGTCCGTCTGGGGATCGCGCCCGGCTGACATGGTGCGCCTGCTCGATTTTCTGCTGCGCGACTGGAAGGACAGGGCGGTAATCGATCCCGCCAAGGTCGGCTTCTTCGGCTTTTCGCTCGGCGGCTCTACCGGCCTCGTGTTGATGGGGACCAAGCCGGATTTCGCGAGGGTCGCCAGCCTCTGCAAGGAAACGACCGGCGCTTGCGCACAGCTTCACAGTGGTGAGACGCCGCCCGACCCGACACAGGATGCGCGTATCCGCGCTGCCGTCATCGTTGATCCCGCGCCGGCTGTTTTCACGAGGGAGAATCTCGCCCTGGTCAAGATGCCTTTCCAGTTCTGGCGATCGCAGTTCGGCGGTCCCGGCGTCGGCGACGGTTCGGGCACGGCGCGCGTCGCGGAGGGGCTGCCTGGCAAGCCTGACGTTCACGTCGTGCCGGCCGGGCACTTTGCATTTCTCGCGCCTTGCTCGGCAGAGCTTGCAGCGGCAGTCCCACGCATCTGCGCCGACGTGCCCGCGGGATTTGACCGCGCAACATTTCATCGCGAGTTCAACGCGACCTTAGTGAAGTTCTTTCGCAAGCAGTTTGGAGAGCGTTGAGCGTTATGATCGGGACGATGGGCATCGTCAGGGCAGTAACGCCTAACAAGCCCATCGGGCCGCTCATCATGAAATTGCTTGAAGACTCCATGCCTCGAAAGCAGTCGATCGAGCGCTCGTCGTATTCGACGCTGGAACCGTTAGACAATTTTCCCAGGTGGATAGCGTTCTTTTTGGCTGGCGGGCGGCAAGCCTGGACGGCCGCGGAGATAGTGTTTCAAGAACAATGCCGTCCGGCAAGAACGACTTGAGTGAGAAATCCTGATCATTGCAGCGACAATTGCTGTCGTTCTCCGATCATTCAGGGGCTGGATTGCGGCTTCCGTTGCGCAACACGCTTTTGGCTCTTGGTCGTTGCGCGCTCACGGTGCGGCGGCCGAAAGCTTGTACCCGCGGTTCCCTATTGGTGCTGCGCCAGCGCGAGTCCTCGAACGCGTGAAACTTTCGCCAGAGTCGGAGCGTGCAATTATATCCGGCCAGAGCCTTGTAAGTGACCATGACGGGGTATACGTTGTGTCTGTTCGTTCAGCCGCTGTGCCTTGTTGAATGCGCCCGCGGGCTCCTTTTCCAGAGACATCGACGAAATGAATTTTTTCTGCGTGACGATCACGCGGAACGTGCGCGTATGCGTTTTGGAGAAGAACATGACGACAGGTACTGTGAAGTGGTTCAACGGCCAAAAGGGCTTCGGATTCATTCAACCCGACGACGGCGGCAATGATGTATTCGTTCACGTCAGCGCGGTCGAGCGGGCTGGTCTTGCGGGTCTCGCCGAGGGCCAAAAGGTCAACTTCGAGCTCAAGACCGACAAGATGCGGGGCAAGGTCAGCGCAGAGAATCTCTCGCTGGCCTAAAGGCCCTGGCGCCGTTTCACGGATGTACTGAAACGGCCACGCTACCCGCTCGATCCCCGGATTGAGCGGGTTTTGTCCGTTGTCGAGTAGGTGAATAATGAGGGCCAAGAGATCGGCTGAACCGTCGCCCGAAGCTATTGCGCGGTCCAATCGTCAACGTTTGGCCGCTGAAGAAGGCGCGCGAGCCATGGCGGATGCCGAAAAGCAGGCCGTCGACGTTCGCAAGAACATGGCGCGGCTTCGAGAGCTGCGCGAAGCCAAGGAGGCGGCCGAGGCGGTCCTTCAAGCATCGTTGCCGGCGCCTGCAAAGGCCAAGCGCAACAAGAAGCTGCCGCGATAGTCGACTCCATAGTGCCGACGACATCTGGAGAGGACCGGTCACATGCAAAGGATGCGGGTCATGCCTCGAGTTAAATCGGACAGCGGTGGCACCATCACTTTCTTTCTCGCGCTTGGCGCGGGCCGGCAGATGTGCCGACTGGCCACCACGTTTCAGACGCAGAAGCAGGCCTTCAGCTATCTTCAGAAATATCGGACGGAGTTCGAGCGCATCGCGCGGACGCGGCTCGCTTCGGGAGAGCTCGAAGACGGGGTCGTCGTGCTCTCGATGCTCTAAAGCGTGATGAGATGGGAATCGTCGTCGCGCTTTAGGTTATTGTTCAAGCATGATCTCTTTGGAGAACCGCTTCACGCTTTGCACTAACGCGGCCCTTCGGGTCCGGATCATGCTCCAGCGTCAGGCGTCCGTTCCGATGCAGCTCGTCCAGTGGAGAGCTGGTCCACAACGCTGCTATTCGGAGTGGCTCTTGCGCTTGGCCTCGCGGGCCAATCGCTCCGCTTTCAGTCGTTCGCGATTCTCGTGGAAGGATTGCTGGTCCTTCGCATAGTCAGTCATCGGTTTTTGGGTTTTGATAGGCTTGAACGCCTTGTTGGCTTCGCGCTTTGCGCGATCAGAGGATTGATCTCTCAACATTTTGACCTCGATTTGATCAACAAGCGTGGTCCGGACGGCAGCTGAATGCCACGTCTCCGGCGCCTACGCTGACGGGGATAGACACCCTGCGGGCGAGACGGCGGCCAAGTCTTCAGCGTTGGACAGATCTCATGCGAGGCGCGCAGTCACTCGCTGGAAGGAGGCGCGCCCGCACTTCCGAGAGCGCACCGGTCAGGAGAATAACCGTGGGTCATCGTATCGGTTCCTCCAGGCCAACCTTAATTCAACGTCGGCTGGTCGAACATTCTCCGGGGTTCAACGCCAGACGGTGCAGCTGCTCGGCGAAGCGTTCTGGACATTCGCAGTGTCGTTTCAGACGATGGCAAACGGCGGGTGAAGGGCGCAAGCGCTTTGCCGACCCTGATATCCGTATCTTTGGACGATGGCACAATACCCCTGTTTTGCCCGACGCGTCAAAGGGAATTTCGCAAAATCAGCAATCCCTTTTAGCTCAAGGAGTTAGCTACTGTGCATGGGGTTGTTTTTCGACTTTTTAGTTGGGGGCCGGTGATGGCAGGTGTTCTCATGCAAAAAGGGCCGCCTCGACAGGCGGCCCTTTTGTCTCGCGTCAGAGCGCTTCCACTTATTCAGCGGCCTGCTTCTGCGGCGGATCGAGGGCGCCGGACTTGTGGATATCGGCGACCTGGTGATCGCTGAAGCCGAGCACCGAGCGAAGGATCTCGTCGGTGTGCTCGCCGAGCAGCGGGGAGCGCTGCACGTCGCTCGGGCTATCCGACAGCTTGATCGGGTTGCCGACCGAGATGTACTTGCCGCGGGTCGGGTGGTCGACCTCGACCACGGTGCCAGTCGCGCGCAGCGACTGGTCCTCGGCGATCTCCTTCATCGACAGGATCGGGCCGCAGGGGATGTCGTCCTTGTTCAGGATCTCCATCGCCTCGAACTTGGTCTTGGTCATCGTCCACTGTTCGATGCGCGCGAAAATCTCGTTGAGGCGCGGCAGGCGGGCCGCCGGCTTGGCGTAGTTCGGATCGGTCTTCCAGGTGGGTTCGCCGATCACGTCGCAGATCTTCTCCCAGACCGGGGCCTGGGTGATGAAGTAGATGTAGGCGTTGGGATCGGTCTCCCAGCCCTTGCACTTCAGGATGCGGCCGGGCTGGCCACCGCCGGAATCGTTGCCGGCGCGCGGCACGGCATCACCGAACGGAATGCCTTCGCCGAACTGGCTGTATTCCCTAAGCGGGCCGTGGGCGAGGCGCTGCTGGTCGCGCAGCTTGACGCGGGCGAGATTGAGCACGCCGTCCTGCATTGCGGCAGTGACGCGCTGGCCCTTGCCCGAATGCGTGCGCTGATAGAGCGCCGTGACGATGCCGAGCGCCAGATGCAGGCCGGTGCCGGAATCGCCGATCTGGGCGCCGGTGACGAGCGGCAGACCGTCGCGGAAGCCGGTGGTGGAGGCGGCGCCGCCGGTGCACTGCGCGACGTTCTCATAGACCTTGCAGTCTTCGTAGGGGCCGGGGCCGAAGCCCTTGATCGAGGCGACGATCATCTTCGGGTTGATCGCCTGGATCTTCTCCCAGGGGAAGCCCATGCGGTCGAGCACGCCGGGGCCGAAGTTTTCCACCAGCACGTCGCACTTCTTGATCAGCTCGGTGAGGACTTCCTTGCCCTTGGGGTTCTTGGTGTCGAGCGTGATCGAGCGCTTGTTGTGGTTGAGCATGGTGAAATACAGGCTGTCCACGTTCGGGATGTCCTGCAGCTGACCGCGGGTGATGTCACCCACGCCCGGACGTTCCACCTTGATCACGTCGGCGCCGAACCAGGCCAGCAACTGCGTGCAGGTCGGCCCGGACTGGACGTGGGTGAAGTCGAGAATGCGAACGCCCTTGAGCGCTTTAGTCATCGTATTGCTCCTGTTACCACTCTGTTTCCGTCATGCCCGCGAAGGCGGGCATCCAGTATTCGCTGTCGTTTCGGTTGGGCTCAGTGCTCGCCACAATGGATGGTCCGGCGAATACTGCATTCCCCGCCTGGGCGGGGAATGACCCGGAGTTACTTCTTCTTCTGCAGAACGCTCTGCGGATTGAGGTTGCCGATGCGGCCGCTCTCCGAGCCTGCGGCCGGATCGATCACTGCGTTGATGAGCGTCGGCTTGCCGGAGGTCATCGCCTCGTTGACCGCGCTCTTGAGTTCATCCGGCGAGGTCGCGTTCACGCCGACGCCGCCGAAGGCTTCCATCATCTTGTCGTAGCGCGCGCCCTTGACGAACACCGTCGTGGCCGGATCCGAGTTGGCGCCGTTGACGTCGGTGCCGCGATAGATGCCGTCATTGTTGAAGATGACGACGCAGATCGGCAGGTTGTAGCGGCAGATGGTCTCGACCTCCATGCCGGAGAAGCCGAACGCGCTGTCGCCTTCCACTGCGAGCACGGGATGACCAGTCTCGAGTGCGGCCGCGATCGCCTGGCCCATGCCGATGCCCATCACGCCCCAGGTGCCGACGTCGAGACGCTTGCGCGGGCGGTACATGTCGATGACGCCGCGGGCGAGGTCGAGCGTGTTGGCGCCCTCGTTGACGAGGATCGCCTCGGGATGATCCTTGATGACATTCTTCAGCACGCCGAGCGCGCCGTGATAATCCATCGGCGACTTGTTGTTCATGAGCTTCGGCGCCATCTTGGCGACGTTCTCTTCGCGTTTGGACGAGATCGCCTTGGTCCATTCGGCGGGCGGGGCGGTCCAGCCCGCGCCCATCGCCTGGTTGAAGGCGGAGACGACCGAGCCGATGTCGCCGACGACGGGCGCGACGATCTCGACGTTGGAGTCCATTTCCTTCGGCTCGATGTCGACCTGGATGAACTTCTTCGGCGCTTCGCCCCAGCTCTTGCCCTTGCCGTGCGAGAGCAGCCAGTTCAGCCGCGCGCCGATCAGCATGACGACGTCGGACTCCTTCAGCACCGTCGAACGGGCGCGCCGGCGCATTGCGGATGCGTGTCGGGAAGCAGGCCCTTGGCCATGCTCATGGGCAGGAACGGCACGCCGCTCTTCTCGACGAAGCTCTTGATCTCTTCATCGGCCTGCGCGTAGGCCGCGCCCTTGCCGAGGATGATGAGCGGACGCTTGGCGCTCTTCAGCACGTCGAGCGCGCGCTTCACCGAAGCGGGCGAGGGGATCTGCGCGGGCGCAGCGTCGATCACCTTGACCAGCGACTTCTGGCCGGCATCGGCGTTCATCACCTGGCCGAACAGTTTTGCCGGCAGGTCGAGATAGACGCCGCCCGGACGGCCCGAGACCGCAGCGCGGATGGCGCGGGCGAAACCGATGCCGATGTCCTGGGCGTGCAGCACGCGATAGGCCGCCTTGCACAGCGGCTTTGCGATTGCGAGCTGGTCCATTTCCTCGTAGTCGCCCTGCTGGAGGTCGACGATCTCGCGCTCGGACGACCCCGAGATCAGGATCATCGGGTAGCAGTTGGTGGTGGCATGCGCGAGCGCGGTAAGACCGTTGAGGAAACCCGGGGCGGAGACCGTGAGGCACACGCCGGGCTTCTTGGTGAGGTAGCCGGCGATGCCTGCGGCGTAACCGGCGTTCTGCTCGTGGCGGAAGGAGATCACGCGAATACCGGCGGCCTGCGCCATGCGGCCCAAATCCGTGATCGGGATGCCCGGCACATTATAGATGGTGTTGATGCCGTTCAGCTTGAGTGCGTCGATGACGAGATGGAAGCCATCCGTCAGTTCCTGCTCGGTGCCCGGTGCTTCGGACTTGGTCGCGGTATTCAGCATGGGCCTTGTCTCCCTGGTCTCAAGTAGTGGGGCGAGTTGTTCGCCCTTCTGGTGAAGGTTGCTAAGTGAATAGTTCCTGGCCATGCGCTTCGACATAAGCGGCAAGGCCAAGGGTGTGGTCGCGGGCGCGCTTCTCGGCGAGCTCGGTGTCGCGTGCTTCCAGCGCCTCGATGATGCCGAGATGCTCGGGCAGGGAGGTCGCGGTGCGATCCTTGCGGCCGATGGTCAGCTGGCGGTAGCCGCGCACGTGCAGCAACAGGTCGTTGGTGAGATCGACCAGCACCGGGGATTCCGACAACGAGATCAGCGCCTGATGGAAGGCGATGTTGGCGCGCGAATATTCCTCGACGTGATCCTCGGGCAGGCGATCCTTGCCGAAGTCCTTGAAGAAGTCGCGCAGCGCCGTGATGTCTTTCTTGCGTGCGGTGGTGGTGATGAGGCGAGCGGCCATGCTCTCCAGCGCCGCCCAGGCGCGGATCATGTCGACGATCTCGCTCTTGGTCCTGCGCACCACCATGATGCCGCGGCGCGGCACCGTCTTCACGAATCCGTCCTGCTCGAGCATCGCGATCGCTTCGCGGATCGGGGTGCGGCTGACGCCCAGCCGTTCGGACAGCGCGCGCTCGTCGAGCATCACCGGCTCGGGCGTCGAGTAGATGTCCATCTTGAGGATGGCTTCCTTCAAGGCGTCATACGCCTTGTTCTTGAAGCTGCTCTCCGGGGCAATACGAACGATTGCGATGTCTGCCTCGGCCATGTTCGGCAACGCCTTGGTTGGTTTCCGTTGTGACACGACGAATCTCCTCCAGTGGGAGTCGTCTTTTACAGGAATATTTACGGGAAAGTTTTTGGCATACCACATGCCAGAATGTCAAGCTGGCTATTTTTTGCGGCGTTCTAAGCTGTGCACTGGCTTGACAAGTTGGCTTCTGGCATACCAAATGCCATCGCCAGCCATTTTTGATCCAAGCCGGCGGAGTAGTCTCAGGGCTTATGCCACTCCGTTCCGCCGCATGGAACAGAGCGCGGTGAATGGCAGGCATCACGGGCAGCCGCTAACCACGCGCGCTTTGCAAAGAACGAACTGAGGTCAAGGGAGAAGCCAAATGTCCAATTCCAAAGATGCTGTCCGCAAGGTGCTTGACCAGGTCAAGGCGGACAACCGCACCAGCCTGACGGCGCCGGAAGGCAAGCTGGTCTGCGACGCCTACGGCATTCCGGTGCCGAAGGAGGGCGTGGCCAAGTCGGCGGGCGAGGCCGGCAAGATGGCCTCCGCGATGGGCTTCCCGGTGGTGATGAAGATCGTCTCGCCTGACATTCTCCACAAGACCGAAGCCGGCGGCGTCATCGTCGGCCTCAAGACGGTTGAGGAGGCCGAAAAGGCCTACGAGTCCATTCTCGGCAACGCCAAGAAATACAAGTCCGATGCCAAGATCGAGGGCGTCCAGGTGCAGCAGATGCTGGCCGGCGGGACCGAAGTCATCGTCGGCTCGATCACCGACGGCTCGTTCGGCAAGCTGGTCGCCTTCGGCCTCGGCGGCGTGCTGGTCGAAGTCTTGAAGGACATCACCTTCCGCCTTGCGCCCGCGACCAAGGAAGACGCGCTGTCGATGCTCGACGGCATCCAGGCGCATGAGATCCTGAAGGGTGTCCGCGGCAGCGAGCCGGTGAACCGCACGGCGCTCGCCGACGTCATCGTCAAGGTCTCGCAGCTCGTCACCGATTTCCCTGAAATCGTCGAGCTCGACCTCAACCCTGTTTTCGCGACCCCGAAGGGCGCAACCGCCGCCGACGTCCGCATCGTCGTCGACTTCGCCTACGTTCCCAAGCCGAAGCCGCGCCCGACCGAAGAGATCGTCGCGGCGATGAACCGCATCATGCAGCCGAAGGCCGTCGCCGTGATCGGCGCCTCCGCCGAGGACGGCAAGATCGGCAACTCCGTGATGAAGAACCTCATCAATGGCGGCTACAAGGGCGAGATCATTCCGATCCATCCCAAGGCCGCCGAGATACTTGGCTACAAGGCCTACAAGAGCGTCAAGGACGTGCCGGGCGTGATCGACGTCGCGGTGTTCGCGATCCCCGCGAAATTCGTCGCCGCAGCGCTGACCGAATGCGGCGAGAAGAAAATCCCCGGCGCGGTGCTGATCCCGTCGGGCTTTGCGGAAGCCGGCGCGCCCGAGCTCCAGGCCGAGATCGTCGAGGTCGGCAAGAAGTACGACATCCGCCTGATGGGGCCGAACATCTACGGCTTCTATTACACGCCGGCCAATCTCTGCGCGACCTTCTGCACCGCCTATGACGTCAAGGGCCACGCGGCGCTGTCGTCGCAGTCGGGCGGCATCGGCATGGCCATCATCGGCTTCTCGCGCTCGGCCAAGATGGGTGTCTCGGCGATCGTCGGCCTCGGCAACAAGTCCGATATCGACGAAGACGATCTGCTCGCCTTCTTCGAGCAGGACCCGAACACCAATTTGATCGCGCAGCACTGCGAGGACCTCAAGGACGGCCGCGCCTTCGCGGAAGCCGCAAAACGCGTCTCCAAGAAGAAGCCGGTCGTCGTGCTCAAGGCCGGCCGCACCTCGGCCGGCGCGAAGGCGGCGTCCTCGCACACCGGCGCGCTCGCCGGCAACGACCGGATCTACGAGGACGTGTTCAAGCAGTCCGGCGTGATCCGCGCGCGCAGCTTGCGCCAGTTGCTCGAATTCGCCCGTGGCGTGCCGGTGCTGCCGACGCCGAAGGGCGAGAACGTGCTCATCATCACCGGCGCGGGCGGCTCGGGCGTGCTGCTGTCGGACTCCTGCGTCGACAACGGCCTGTCGCTGATGTCGATGCCGCCGGACCTCGATGCGGCGTTCCGCAAGTTCATCCCGCCGTTCGGCGCGGCCGGAAATCCTGTGGATATCACCGGCGGCGAGCCGCCGATCACCTATGTCAACACGGTCAAGCTCGGCCTGTCGGATGAACGCATCCACGCGCTGATCCTTGGCTATTGGCACACCATCGTCACCCCGCCGATGGTGTTCGCCCGCAACATGGTCGAGGTGAAGAAGGAGATGGAAGCCAAGGGTTTTGTGAAGCCCATGGTCGCCTCTCTCGCCGGCGACGTCGAGGTCGAGGAAGCCGCCGAATATCTCTACCAGCACGGCATTCCGGCCTATGCCTATTCGACCGAGCTGCCGGTCGAGGTGTTGGGTGCCAAGTACAAGTGGGCGCGCGGGGCAGGGCTGCTCTGAGAGGACTAACAATAGATGCCACTCCGGAATCTCCGGGGTGGCGTTCTCCTCCTGCTGAGTGAGGCGAGCTTGACTGGTCGCCGCGTCGGAGGTGCCGAACCTCTCCCATAGGGAGAGGTCGGCGCGAAGCGCCGGGTGAGGGGTTCCGCGCCATCGGTGGACCTGAGACCCTCACCCGATTTGCTGCGCGAATCGACCTCTCCCCGATGGGGAGAGGTGAACGGAGATCGCGGGCGGAGGCAGGTCGCGATGAGCAAGAACGTGATCCGGCGCAAATCGCTCGAAACACGATCGGCATCGGAGGCCGACCGCGACGGTGGCGTGCAGTCCGTTGACCGCGCGCTGTCGATCCTCGAAACGCTGGCCGAGGACGACGAAGGCTATCGCCTCAGCGATCTCGCGATCCGTACCGGTCTGTCGGCCTCGACCGTGCACCGCCTGCTGGCGACGCTGGAAAGTCGCCGCTTCGTGCAGTTCGACCGCGCCGAATCCAAATGGCATGTCGGCGTGCGCAGCTTCACGGTCGGCGCGAGCTTCGCGCGGCGGCGTAATTTCTCCACGCAGGCGATTCCTTACTTGCGCAAGCTGCGCGATCTCACCCGTGAGACCGCCAATCTCGCCGTCGTCGACGACGAGTTCATCATCGTGCTCACTCGGATGGAGAGCCGCGAGATCATGCGCTCGCTGACCCAGGTCGGCGGCCGCGTCCCCATGGTGACCTCCGGCGTGGGCAAGGCGGTGCTTGCGACCTATTCCGACGAGGACGTCGGCGCCGTCATCCGCCACCACGGCATGCCCCGCCTGACCGAGAAGTCGATCGTGCGGCCGAGCGACCTGTTTAGAGAGCTCGAAAAGATCCGCAAGCAGGGCTACGCGCTCGACGATGAAGAGGCCTGCATGGGCCTGCGCTGTGTTGCCGCAGTCGTCTACAATGACTGCGCCGAGCCGCTCGCAGCGATTTCGGTCTCCGGCATGACCAGTCGGCTGACCGACCAGAGGTTGCCGGAAATCGGGCAAATCGTGCGGGATGTCGCCGCCGAACTGACGACTGCGCTCGGCGGGGTGGTCCCGACGCCCCGCTAACGGGACCACCGGGGGATGTCACTGGACAGCATCGGCCGTTTTGGCTGATATGCGACCAAACGACACAATGCGGCAAACGTCCGCACGAGCCTGGAGATGCCCCCATGTTTCACTTTCCCGCGCGCCTTGTCGGCGCAGCCGTCGCGCTGACCCTCGCGGCAGCCAATCCGGCTTTTGCCCAGCAGCTCGAGCTCAAGCTGATGGCGCCGGCGGCACCGGGCGGGGGCTGGG
>NZ_PSRT01000122.1 GCF_004212635.1 Bradyrhizobium genosp. SA-3
GGCTGGGACCAGACCGCGCGCTCGATGCAGCAGGCGCTGGTCGCCTCGGGCGTCGCGCGCAGCGTGCAGGTCACCAACGTTCCCGGCGCCGGCGGCAGCGTCGGCATCGCCCAGTTCGTCAACGGCGCCAAGGGTGACGGCCACCAGATGATGGTCAACGGCTTCGTCATGGTGGGCGCGCTCGCCATGAACAAGTCGCCGGTGACGCTGGAGCAGGTGACGCCGATCGCGCGCCTCACCGAGGAAATCCAGGTGATCGTGGTGCCCGCGAATTCGCCGATCAAGACCGGGCAGGATCTGGCCGCCGCGGTGAAGGCCGATATCGCCAAGGTGACCTTCGCCGGCGGCTCGGCCGGCGGCGTCGATCACGTGATGGCGGCGCTGTTCGCCAGCGCCGTCGGCGCCGACGCGAAGAAGATCAACTACATCCCGTTCTCCGGCGGCGGCGAGTCGCTCGCCGCCATTCTCGGCGGCAAGGTCACCGCGGGCATTTCGGGGCTGAGCGAATATGAAGGGCAGATCAAGTCCGGCAAGCTGCGCGCGATCGGCGTGACCTCAGAGAAGCGCATCGCCGGCAGCGACATCCCGACCTTTAGGGAGCAGGGCATCGACCTCGTGATCGCCAACTGGCGCTCGGTGGTCGCACCTCCCGGCATCACGCCGGAGCAGCGCAAGAACTTGAGCGATGCGGTCGAGAAGATGGTGAAGTCGGACGCCTGGAAGGAGATCCTCAAGCAGAAGGGCTGGGAGGATGCCTATCTCGGCGGCGATGCCTTTGCCGACTTCCTGAAGAAGGAGACGGTGCGCGTCACGGACGTGCTGAAGTCGGTCGGCCTGGTCAAGTCATGACCTCAGGCGATTCCGTCCAGCCGTCGCGGCGCGTCGACCGCGCCGGCCTCGTCATCGCTGCATTGCTTGCGGTGCTCGCCGCTGTCCTGGTCTGGGATGCGCGCGGCCTGCAATCCGCCGCAATGTACGGGATGGGACCCGAGGCGATGCCGGTTATGGTCGCCTCCGGCCTTGCGCTGCTTGCGATCGGCAATTTCATCGACGCGTTGCGCGGTAATTTGCCGGCGCGCGAGAGTTCCGATCCCGTGCCGGTGGTCTTGATCCTCATTGGCCTTGCGCTTCTGATCGCCATCATCGGCTTCGGCGGCGGCTTCATCCTGGCGACCTCGGCGCTGTTCGTCACGACCTCGGCGGCCTTCGGGCGTCGTGCCGTCCTCGCCGATTCCGTCATCGCGCTCGTGATGTCGACCCTCATTTATCTTGCGTTCGACCGGCTGCTGACGCTGAGCCTTCCGGCCGGCTCCCTGGAGCGACTGCTGTGATGGACACTTTTGCCGCGCTGGCGCATGGCATGGCGGTCGCCATCCAGCCGATGAATTTGCTTTATGCGCTGATCGGCGTCTTCCTCGGCACGGCCGTGGGCGTGCTGCCCGGCATCGGCCCGGCGCTGACGGTCGCGCTGCTGCTGCCGGTGACCTACAAGCTCGACCCCGGCGGCTCGCTGATCATGTTCGCCGGCATCTATTATGGCGGCATGTATGGCGGCTCGACCACCGCGATCCTCATCAACACACCCGGCGAGAGCGCCTCGATGGCGACCGCGCTCGAAGGCAACAAGATGGCCAAGGCCGGCCGCGGCGGGCCGGCGCTTGCGACCTCCGCGATCGGCTCTTTCGTCGCCGGCACCATCGCCACCATCGGGCTGACCTTCCTCGCGCCATGGCTGGTCGATTTCGCCGTGCGTTTTGGCCCGGAGGATTACTTCGCGCTGATGTGCGTCGCCTTCGTCACGGTGTCGGCGACGTTTGGGGACTCCCCGGTCCGCGGCCTGACCAGCCTGTTCATCGGCCTGACGCTCGGCCTCGTCGGCATCGACAAGCTGACCGGTCAAGCGCGACTTGCATTCGGCGTCCCCGAGCTGCTCGACGGCGTCGAGGTGACGACGCTTGCGGTCGGCCTGTTCGCGGTGGGCGAGGCGCTCTACGTCGCATCGCGCCGCCACCACACCGAGGAGAAGCTCGAGCCGGTGCGCGGCTCGCTGTGGATGACGAAGCAGGATTGGAAGCGCTCGTGGAAAGCGTGGCTGCGCGGCACCATGTTCGGCTTCCCGATCGGCGCGCTGCCCGCGGGCGGTGCGGAAATTCCGACCTTCCTGTCCTATTCCACCGAGAAGCGGCTCACGAAACATCCGGAAGAGTTCGGTAAGGGCGCGATCGAAGGCGTCGCGGGACCGGAAGCCGCCAACAATGCTTCCGCCGCCGGCACGCTGGTGCCGCTGCTCACGCTCGGGCTGCCGACGTCGGCGACGGCCGCGATGATGCTGGCGGGTTTCCAGCAATATGGCCTCAACCCGGGGCCGCTGCTGTTCGCCGAGCGGCCGGATCTGGTGTGGGGCCTGATTGCCAGCCTGTTCATCGCCAACGCGATGCTGCTGGTGCTCAATCTGCCGCTGGTCGGCCTGTGGGTGCGGCTGCTCGCGATCCCGCAGCCGTGGCTCTATGCCGGCATCCTCGTGTTCGCGACCATGGGCACCATCGCGGCAAAGCCGTCGGTGGTCGAATTGTCGATGCTGGCCGGCTTCGGCGTGCTGGGCTTCCTGATGCGCCGGTTCGATTTTCCGATCGCGCCCGTCGTCGTTGGCCTCATCCTCGGTCCGATCGCCGAGAGCCAGTTGCGCCGCGCGCTCGCGATCAGCCTCGGCGATCCCATGACGCTGGTTCAGAGTCCGATCTCGGCGACCCTGCTTGGCGTCGCGCTGATCGCGCTGCTGGCGCCCTTCGTGTTGAAGGGGCTGGGGCGGTTCAAGGCGAACGAGGATTAGGGCGTGTACTCATAAAATAATGTCGGCTCCTGAGGGCCGAGCGGAAATCTCTGATCGGCCAGAGCATTACTGCTGGTGACCCTGAGCCGAGTCGGATTTGCGGCAGCCGCGCGTCCATTGCCAGCGGAGCTAGCCCACGCTGTTGGCACCGTTCCTAGGCGGCGCGAACGTAGCCGTAGCGCAGGTTCGACGGTTGCTTCGAAGCTTGCGTGTACTCGTTCTTGAGCGCCGCGAGGCGGTCCTCGGAGAAGGCCGGCATCCTGGTATTCTCGGCCGCCTTCAGCTTGATCTTGTAGAATCTGGTTGCGTTGCCCGCGAAGATCAGCTGCTTGGTAGCGCTGTTGGCGTCGCCAAGCGCCGCAAAGCCGTACTTCTTCTGCATATCCTCCGGGATTTCGAGCCGGCGCAGCGCCTCGATCTGCCACTGCGGTGAGCCGTACCAGACCGAGTCGGTGCCCCACATGACGTGGTCAACACCCATCCCCTTTATCAGCGTGCCGATCAGCGCGGCGCAGAACTTCGGATGCGCCACCGCCGAGTTGGCAAAGGACGTGCCGAGCTCGGCATAGACGTTGGCGACGCCGAACTTCTGCGGGACTTCCGCGAGATCGGTGGCCCACTGGATACGGCCGGTCTGCTCGAAATCCGCCCACGCATGATCGGGTAGCTCGAGGAACGGCCGCAGCGCCGAGTGATAGATCACGAAGTTCATCTGCGGCCAATCCTTCGCGGCTTTTCCGATGTCCCACGCCGTTGCATATTCCCAGACGCCGGCGAACGACTTCTCATAATCGGGCGGCAGCAACCCCTTGTGGATACACAGCGTGTTGATGCCGGCCTTCACTGCTTTCTCGTAGAACGGATACATCACCTGCTCGTCGTCGAGCCGCCATGGGAACTTCGAGGGCGCCAGCGGATCGCCAATCGTGTAGGACTTCCAGGAATCCGGTTTGTAGACCTCGATTGCCTTGTCCACCTCGTCCATCCAGCCGGGTTGCTTGGGGGTGATGACGCTATGCGCCAGCAGGCGGCGCGAACCGGCGAAGTCGTTGATCAGTTCTCGCGCCTTGACGATCTGCTCATTGGACAGCAGCCACCAACTCGGGTCGTCGAAGGGCGCGCCGCTCAGGAGCGCCATGTTGGTGTCGCTGTCGTAGTAGATCTCTTTCACATAGTTCTGGAACTTGTAGCGGGCGAGCGAAGAGACGCCTTCCTCCTTCATCTTCGGATTCCAGTGCTGGCTCGCAAAGTCCGCCAGCCCCAACAGCTCCTTATGGTCGAAGTCGTCCCGCACGAAATGAGTCTGGACGTCGAAGATGAATTGGCCTGCAAGGCTCTGCGCGCGGGCCAGCATCAGCTCGGGCTCGCGGGCTTCAGCGGGCGCGACCTGGAAAACATTGCCGTAGATGTCGTTCATGGCGAGGAACGCTGCCGCCATGCCGCAGCTCGTGTGCAAGAACTGCCTGCGGCTCAAGCCGAGGTGCCTGCCGTTAACATCAGCGAGCTCGTTGATCCGTGCCTCGACTTTCTTTTGCGTATCGCTCTGCGGGGGCGGGAGATACTCGCCATTGGAGACAATCTGGGTCGGGATAGGCGTTGCCGCCGATGCCGCCTCCGCGCCCGCGACGAGACGCTGTTCTCGCTCACTAAGCCAGGTGCTCATTGTTCTCCTCCCCGTTTGTTGGCCGTCGACCGTGCTAGTCGCGCATGAGACGCGTGTGGCTACTCCCAATCAGTTGGCAGGACCGACTAGGCGTACACCTCTCCGGTTCAGCTACGCATGAAGCCATCACGCGCCCGAAGCCTAGGCGAACCTCTGCATCGCTTCATCTTGCGAGAGCGGCAGGCATACCCGAGAAACCACTTGCAGTTGTGGGTATCCGCGCTGATTCAATGCTCAAACTTCTATTCGCGCAAGCGATGTGATCCGACAGTCACGCTGTCCCAACGCCGCATCATTCTTTCATCTGATCGATTTCAGCCGAAGTGAAAGGCTCGTTCTCAAATGGACTGCGTCGGCTCATACCCCGAGCCGAACACCGCGGCAGCGGCTGCCATCTCGGCTCTCTGCCTGAGACCCTCATACGGTGGCTGCGTTAACTGCTGCTTTTGACCCATAGCCGACATCAACGCGCAGTGTTCGAATAGCGCATCCGATATGGACCGCTTCAGCGCTTGAGCTGCTGCGCCGGCGGGTCATTGACCAGCGCTTTTGGCCCGTTACGGACGTTGGGTGGGAGATCCTCACCGCATTGGGCCGCAGCCCGGTCAGAAGGATGCGCATCCGGCGAAGCTATTCGAGCATCGTGCTCGCCGGCTTTACCCGGACGCGCCGAAACGGCTAGCATCGCCCGTTTCATTTACTGGATCGGCAGATCGAAAACGCGAGTAGATGCCGCTGCACCCATAGAGAAGATGTTCTCGAGTTCGAGCCGCATGGTGTCGCGGCATTCGCACGCTACCGCAGCGAGCCGCGATGAGTCGATCTCGATTTCGCCTCGCCGCTCAGATCTGATCGCTCCGGAAGCGCGCAGATTGCGCATCAGGAGCGTCACCGTCGTTCGTCGCACACCCAACATCTGCGAAAGCGCATCCTGGGTGAGAGGCAGGACGTCGTGGTTGATGCGGTCGTGAAGTTGAAGCAGCCAGCGTGCCATGCGGGCTTGGACCGGATGCAGTGCATTGCAAGCCCCGCCCAATTGAAACTGTATCAGCATCGCCTTGAAGTGAAGCTGGACTACGTGCCGGATCGCAGGACTCCGGCTGAAAGCGGCATGGAATCGCGCTGCGGGGATCCGCGAGGCCGTCCCCCCGGCACGAACGATGGCCGTAACGGCCGCAGGGGACGGCCCCAGCACGGAAAGAGTGCCCACTGCCCCCTCGCGGCCTATTGCGGCGCTGGCGACCGTCTGCCCATTCGCCATATCGATCATCACCGAAACGGCGCCACTATGAGGAAAGAGGACGTGCTCGGTGTGGTCCCCCATCCGCGAGACGACCTCTTCCCGATCGAGAGTAACCGACTGCAGGTCTGGTGCCAGAAGATCGAGGTCCGCAGTCGGCAGTGCTGCCAGAAGCCGGTTACCAACTCCGCTTACAAGCATCGCTGCAGCCCGATGCGAACCATCCGCCCCATTGCATTTCGAGCAGCATATGGCGACAACCTCAAACTTTGTTTGAATTCGCGTATGCTTTTCGCCTCGAAATCCAATTCAGATGCGAAAGCTCTTAACCGCAAAAATAAAACTCCAAGCACATGCGACGCGGAGGCGAATTCTGCTGTTGCAGGATCAATCAATTAGATCCGAGCGCCACGCGCACACAATTGCAAAATGGGTATGGGTAACATCATAAGGGGTTCCAATTTCGGGGCGTGGCAAACGCGACAATGAGTGATGCGTAAATCGGTACGATTACGCCGCAAGCTGGTTCCCAGTCTCAAGCCCTCGCCGAAATTCCAGGCCACTGGACGACAGAACCCTCCAAATAAATGCGCCGCCTCGCTGCGCGCCTCTGCAATGCGCAAATCGATCCTCGCCGACTGAGCCAGTAGAGTCATCCTGGTTGTCTCGTTCTACTCTTGCCGTCACTTCTGAAAATCAGGCTCGGTTCGCTTGACGACGGCTCTACGAGTTCGCCAGTTGGACGGCGACAACTGTGTTGATCTGCTCAGACGACAACTGGAGCCTCAAGCAACGATCTGCTTCTTTTCGATTGGCGGAATGGTTGCTGGCATCTGGCGGGCCCCAAACAAGAAGCCGTACGAGTGCGCTGCGGCCAAAGTGATAAGCGTCTTGTCTGCTATTCGCCCATCAGCGAAGTGGCGGCTCGGTGTGATGGGGGTCCGGCATTTGGGGAATAGCGGACCAGATTTGCTCATCCTGGCTTCTTCGCAATATGACCCACAGCAGACAATCGCCCTGCCAGCCAGCAGCCAACTGTTAGACTATTGTGCAAGTATTTTGCCAATTGCCGTTTTGCAATAATCCGTGCGGGCGGGCTTCTTTGTTCGAAGGGAGGACGTCATGAAATCAGGCAACATCGTTTTTGCTTTGCTATCATTGGCAATTGTCCTTGGATGCCCAATTGTTGCCTCTTCCGAGGATGCTCCTCAGGACAACAAGGGATTTACGGCGAGCAAGACAACCATTGTTGACCTGGGTCCTGAAATTGAGGGAATGACGGGGCGACAACTACGACTGCGATTGCTCACTATTGAACCGGGAGGTCATATCGGATTGCACAGTCACAAGGACAGGCCCGCCGTAGTTTACTTCCTCGAGGGGCACGATACGGTCACCCTTGCGGACGGCACGTCGAGGACCTTCGGTCCGGGAGATACGTCTCCTGCTACAAAAGACACTACTCATTGGCATCATAACGACGGTAAGGAGCCCGTCACTTTGATAGCAGTCGACATCTTCAAACCCGCCAACTGACTTCAGAACGGATTTGACGAGTGGTTGATTGAGGTGGCGGTTTGCTGCGATGCATTCGTCGGGTCTTGGCCCATCGCGACCTTCAACGATGTCTGCTGTTTGTGCCACTGTTGAGGGACGAGCGGACATCTGGAGCGCCCAAACTAAGCGCATGATTCAAACTAAGCGCATGATTTATGAGTATATGCCCGAGCGGAAATTAGAAGGCGGGGCGCGTCTGCCCAATGCGTAAGCACGGGTGCCGTATTATTTGAGTTGCCCTCGCCGCCATCGGCGGCAACCATCGCCGGGCTGTCCATTCCCACGCGAGAGCCCCGATGACCAAGCTCACCCGCTTCTCCGTCGCGCCGCTGCACAGCATGACGCGGCGCCTCGCCGATGTCGCATCCGCACGCGCCGCGCCTGACCTCGTCATATCAGGCGCACGGGTGCTCTCGACCTATTCGGAGCGCATCCATCCGGGACGGGAGGTTTGGATCACAGGCGGCCGCATCGCGGCGGTGAAGCCGGCCGGTGCAGCGAAGAAGGTGTGGAGTGACGTGCCGCTCTATGACGCGGCCGGCGGCATCATCGCGCCGGGCCTGGTTGATCCGCACATCCACATCGAATCCTCGATGGTGACGGCCTGCGCCTATGCCGAGGCCGCGCTGCTCAACGGCACCACCACGATCTTCTGCGACAGCCACGAGATCGGCAACGTCATGGACATCGCCGGTGTCGAGGCGATGCTCGAGGATGCGCGCGAGGCGCCGCTCTCGATCTTTTTGACAGTGCCGAGCACGGTGCCGGCAACGTCGGCGGAATTGGAGACCGCGGGCGGTGACCTCACGCCGGACAAGATCGCGGGCCTGTTTGATCGCTGGCCCGAAGCGGTGGCGCTCGGCGAGAAGATGGATTTTGTCCCGGTGACGATGGGCGACGAGCGCAGCCACGCCATCCTGGCGGCAGCATTGAAGCGGGGCCGGCCGGTGTCCGGCCACGTCTATGGCCGCGAATTCGTCGCGCCCTATGCGGCGAGCGGCGTCACCGACACGCACGAGGCGATCGACCGCGACATCGCCGACGACCTGCTCGATGCCGGCGTCTGGGTTTTCCTGCGCGGTGGACCGCCGACCACGCCGTGGCATTCGCTGCCGCAGGCGATCCGGACCATCACCGAGCTCGGGGCCTCGCACAAGCGCACCGCAGTATGCACCGATGACCGCGATGCCGACGACCTGCTGCTGTTCGGTCTCGACTGGGTGGTGCGCGAAGCCGTGAAGGCGGGGATGTCGCCGGAGCAGGCCTGGTCGATGGGCTCGCTGCATGGCGCGACGCGCTTCGGCATGGAGGGCGATATCGGCGGGCTCGGTGGCGGTCGCCGCGCCGATCTCGTGCTGATGGACGATCAGCTCAAGCCGCAATGCACCTGGTATGGCGGCGAGCTCGTGGTCGAGCACGGCAAGATCACCTCCCGGCTCGATCAGGCGCTGTCGCAGCGCTATCAATATCCGAAGGCGGCTTATGCCACCGTGAAACTGCCCGAGAAGGTCAAGCTGACGCCGGAACTGCCGGCAAAAGCTTGCACCGTCAATGCGATCAAGACTGCGCTGCCCGGCATCACGCTGATCCACGAGAAGGTCGCGATCGAGCCCGCCGAGGACTGGCCGTCGCTGTTCGCGCGCTACGGCCTGTGCTTCGTCACCGTGGTCGAGCGCCACGGCAAATCTGACGGCAACGTTGCCTACGGGCTGTTGAAGGATTTTGGCCTGAAGCGCGGCGCGGTCGCCTCCAGCGTTGGGCACGACAGCCATAACATCATCCTCGCTGGAACCAACGAGGGCGATATGCAGGTCGCGATATCAGCGATCAAAGACCATCAGGGCGGCGTTTGTGTCGTCGCCGAGGGCAAGGTGAGGGCACTGGTCCCGCTGCCGATTGCGGGCCTGCTCTCGGACAAGCGAGTCACGGAAGTGGCGGAAGAGGTCAAGGCGCTCAAGAAGGAATGGGCCGAGGCCGGCTGCACCATCCCTTACATGGGCTTCAATTTGATTCCGCTATCGGTCATTCCGGAAATTCGCATCACTGACAAGGGCCTCGTGCTGGTGCCGCAGATGGAGCTGGCGCCGCTGTTCGAGTGAGGCGCTTTCACGCATTTTTCCATCTAACCGATTGAGACCGCCGCGATTTTTCCGCGGCTGCCGCATCGTGGAAAATAAAATCGATCTCGTTGAGATCGTCTCTTGCACGCCCGATCATCTCGCTCGCTGACGCAACCAAGCGAGGTCCGATATGGCGAAGATGCGAGCCGTCGATGCAGCCGTGCGTATCCTGGAGAAGGAAGGCATCTCCACCGCCTTCGGGGTTCCCGGCGCGGCGATCAATCCGCTCTACTCGGCGCTAAAGAAGCGCGGCTCGATCCGCCACATCCTGGCGCGCCATGTCGAGGGCGCTTCGCACATGGCGGAAGGATATACGCGGGCGAAGGCGGGCAATATCGGCGTCTGCATCGGCACTTCCGGGCCGGCCGGGACCGACATGATCACCGGGCTTTATTCGGCGATCGCCGATTCCATTCCGATCCTCTGCATCACCGGGCAGGCGCCGCGCGCGCGGCTCTACAAGGAGGACTTCCAGGCGGTCGACATCGAGTCGATCGCAAAGCCGGTGACCAAATGGGCGGTGACGGTGCGCGAGCCCGCGCTGGTGCCGCGCGTGTTCAGCCAGGCGTTTCATGTGATGCGCTCGGGTCGGCCGGGGCCGGTGCTGATCGACATGCCGCTCGATGTGCAGCTCACCGAGATCGAGTTCGACGACGAGACCTATGAGCCGCTGCCGGTCTACAAGCCGTCCGCGACGCGCAAGCAGGTCGAGAAGGCGCTGGAGATGCTCAACGCTGCCGAGCGTCCGCTGATCGTCGCGGGCGGCGGCATCATCAACGCCGATGCCTCGGATCTGCTGGTGGAATTCGCCGAGATCGCGAACGTGCCTGTCGTGCCGACACTGATGGGGTGGGGAGCGATTCCCGACGATCACGTGCTGATGGCCGGCATGGTTGGGCTTCAGACCAGCCACCGCTACGGCAACGCCACGCTGCTGGAATCCGATTTCGTGCTCGGCATCGGCAACCGCTGGGCCAATCGCCACACCGGCTCGGTCGAGACCTACACCAAGGGCCGTAAATTCGTTCACGTGGACATCGAGCCGACGCAGATCGGACGCGTATTCAATCCCGATCTCGGCATCGTCTCGGACGCGAAGGCTGCGCTCGAGCTTTTCGTCACTGTCGCCAGGGAGTGGCGCCGGTCAGGCAGGCTCCGCGAGCGCCAGGCGTGGCCCGCGTCCTGCCGCGATCGCAAGAAGACGATGCTGCGCAAGAGCCATTTCGACAACGTGCCGATCAAGCCGCAGCGCGTCTATGAGGAGATGAACAAGGCCTTCGGCCGCGACACGACTTATGTCACCGTGATCGGCTTGTCGCAGATCGCCGGCGCGCAATTCCTCGGCGTTTACAAGCCGCGCAACTGGATCAATGCGGGGCAGGCCGGACCGCTCGGCTGGACGCTGCCCGCCGCACTCGGGGTGCGCGCGGCATGTCCGGAGCGTGAGATCGTCGCATTGTCGGGCGATTACGACTTCCAGTTTTTGATCGAGGAACTCGCCGTCGGGGCGCAGTTCAATCTGCCCTACATCCACGTCGTCGTGAACAATTCCTATCTCGGCCTGATCCGCCAGGCCCAGCGCGGCTTCGACATGGATTATCACGTCCAGCTCTCTTTCGAGAACATCAACGCGCCCGAGATCGGCGTCTACGGTGTCGACCATGTTGCCGTCGCCGAAGGCCTCGGCTGCAAGGCGATCCGCGTCACCGATCCCAAGGACACGCAGGCGGCGTTCGCGACGGCGCGTGAATTGATGGCAAAGCATCGCGTGCCCGTCGTGGTCGAATTCATCCTCGAACGCGTCACCAACATCGCGATGGGCACGGAGATCGACAACATCGTCGAGTTCGAGGAGGTGCTGGATCTGCCGCTCGACGAGGTCGGAAGCGCTCGGCCTGGCGTGTTGCAGCCGGCAGAATAAGGAGACAGCATCATGCCGAAATTCGCCGCCAACCTCACCATGCTCTTCAACGAGATGCCGTTTCTTGACCGCTTCGCCGCTGCGAAGGCGGCGGGATTTTCCGGGGTCGAGTATCTCTTTCCCTATGATTTCGAAAAGGCGCAGCTGCGTGAGCAGCTCGAGGCGCACGGCCTCACACAGGTGCTGCACAATTTGCCGGCCGGCAACTGGGCTGCGGGCGAGCGCGGCATCGCGATCCTGCCCGAACGCACCGCCGAATTCCGCGACGGTGTGTTCCGCGCCATCGACTACGCCAAGGCGCTCGATTGCGAGCAGCTCAATTGCCTCGTCGGCATCGCGCCTGCCGATGCCGACCGGCGCGAGCTCAATGAGACGCTGGTTGGAAACTTGCGCTTTGCCGCCTCGACGCTGGCGCGGGAGAACATCAAGCTGCTGGTCGAGCCGATCAACACGCTCGACATTCCCGGCTTCTATCTCAACGGGACCGAGCAGGCCGTGCAGCTCATCTCCGAGGTGCGCTCGAACAACCTGTTCATCCAGTACGACATCTATCACATGCAGATCATGGAGGGTGATCTCGCCCGCACCATGCAGGAATATCTGCCCCAGATCGCGCACATCCAGCTTGCGGACAATCCCGGCCGCCATGAGCCCGGTACCGGCGAGATCAACTATCCCTTCCTGTTCCGCCACCTCGACGCGATCGGCTATCGCGGGTGGATCGGCTGCGAATACAAGCCCCGCACCACGACGCTGGAAGGACTCTCGTGGCACGCGGCGCAGACGTTCGAGACGTAACGTGCCCGAGCCACGGTCACGGTGCGCTCCCTCTCCCGCTTGCGGGAGAGGGCTGGGGTGAGGGTGTCTCCGCGGTGGGATTGCTGAAGTAGGCCGCGAAAATCCCCAAGCGGATAAAGCCCTCACCCGGCACTGCGTGCCGACCTCTCCCGCAAGCGGGAGAGGTGCACCGAGCGCGCCGATCAAATTTCGCCAATTCAACTGAGAGAAACAGACATGACCAACATCGGCTTCATCGGACTTGGCACCATGGGACGGCCGATGGCCGGCCATCTCCTGGCGGCGGGCCATCGCGTTTTCCTGCACGATGTCGCACCGGTCGCGTCCGATCTGATCGCGGCCGGCGGCATCGCCTGCAAGTCGGGTAAACAGGTTGCCGAGGAGGCGGACGCGGTCATCATCATGGTGCCGGATACGCCGCATGTGGAAGCCGTGCTGTTCGGCAAGGACGGTGTGGCGAGCGGCATCTCCAAGGGCAAGATTGTGGTCGACATGAGCTCGATCTCGCCGCTCGCGACGAAGGAGTTTGCGAAGAAGATCGAGGCGCTCGGCGCGGACTATCTCGACGCGCCGGTATCGGGTGGCGAGGTCGGCGCCAAGGCGGCGAGCCTGACCATCATGGTCGGCGGGCCCGAGCGAGCCTTCAACACCATGAAGCCGGTGTTCGACAAGATGGGCAAGAACGTCACCAGGGTCGGGGCCAATGGCGACGGGCAGACGACGAAGGTCGCCAACCAGATCATCGTCGCGCTGACGATCGAGGCGGTGAGCGAAGCGCTGTTGTTTGCGTCGAAAGCCGGCGCGGATCCGGCGCTGGTGCGGCAGGCGCTGATGGGCGGCTTTGCCTCCTCGCGGATTCTCGAAGTCCATGGCGAGCGCATGGTGAAGCGCAATTTCGATCCCGGCTTCCGCATCGAGCTGCACCAGAAGGATCTCAGCCTCGCGCTCGAAGGCGCGCGTGCGCTCGGCCTCTCGCTGCCGAGCACGGCGGTGGCGCAGCAATTGTTCTCGTCCTGCACCGCTCATGGCGGCAAGGCCTGGGATCATTCGGCGATGGTGCGGGCGCTGGAACTAATGGCAGGGCATGAGATCGCCGCGGCCTAGACTGTTACGGGGTAACAGTCTCCAGAATTGACGCGTCTTTGGCCGTCCAGGAACCGGAACAATGCTCCGGCCCCGCGGTTGAAGGCGCATGACAATCACTGGAGACATGAGGACATGAAAACCCGTCTTGCGATTACGTTGGCAGCTGCGTCGCTGCTGGCGTCGAGCGCAGCCTTTGCTCAATCGACCACCGCCCAAGGCGCTGCGGAAGGCGCGCGTGCGGGCGGCGACATCGGCGGCCCGGTCGGCGCGATGGTCGGCGGCACCGTCGGTGCGGCCGTTGGCGCAGGTTTGGAAATTCCGAATGCGATTCTGGGCGGACTCCCGCGCGATGATTCCGTGGTGATCCGCGAGCGCGTCGTGGTTGGCGAGCCGTTGCCGCCGACCGTGGTGCTGCGCCCGGTACCGAACTACACGGAGTATCGCTACGCGGTCGTGAATGATCGCCGCGTGATCGTCGAGCCGCGCACGCGCCGCGTCGTCAAGATCATCGACTGATCTGCGCAAGCTTCGCGCTGATAGGATGGGCCCTGCGGAGTGTTACTCCGCGGGGCCTTCGTTCGTCAGGACCGAATTTGCGCGAAGCCGGGCGGTGGCCCAATCGGCGGCGGCCGCGAGCACAAAGCCGAGGCAGGCCGTGAGCGCGTCCACAAAAAAATCCTCTAGCCGCGCATGGCGGCCGGGTGCCCAAAATTGCATCAGTTCGAGCACGCCGATCAGCACGACCGCGGCCGCTGCGGTCAGCAGGCGTCGCTGCCGATAGGCGAGGCCGAAGGCCAGTCCTACCAGGATGAAGGCGAGCGCATGTTCGCCGTCCTGGCCGAAGTCGGAATGGGGCCGGAGGCCGGGAGGACCAAGGGTTGCGAATGTGACGGCGGCCGCGAGCAGCCAGGCAAATGAACGAACCAAAAGGGACATCCGGCTCGCTTAGCACAGATTTGCCCCGGGCCGTATAGTCCAGCTATCAGATCGACGTGTAGTTAATGACGAAACATTAAAGTGGCTCGCGCACGCCGAGGCCGAGCATGAAGCGTTCCCGTATCTGCACGGGGTCGCGGCGGGTGGTGCCGATGCCCGGCTTGTCGTCGATCCGGACAGCGATCAGGCTCGGCTCGGCAGCCGCCATCGCATTCTCGACCAGGCGCTCGAAATCCTCCTCGTCCCCGGCCCAGGCGCTGTTGGCGAGGCCGGAGCCGATGGCGATGGCGACGATGTCGGCGACATCAGCGGCCGGTGTCGGCTGTGCGCCGGTAATTTGGTAGATGCCATTGTCCATCACGATCATCGTGAGGTTCTTCGGCTTCAGGGCCGCAATCGTCGAGAGCGCGCCGAGTTGCATCAGCAGCGAACCGTCGCCCTCGAGCGCGAAGACGCGGCGGTCGGGCTGCGCCAGCGCCACCCCGAGCCCGATCGGGAAGGCAAGGCCCATGCTGCCCAGCATGTAGAAATTCTGCGGGCGGTGGCCGGCGGCCCAGAGATCGAAATTGGTGTTGCCGATGCCGCCGATCACCGCTTCCTCGTTTCCGAGCTTCGCGATCAGGCGCGAGGTAACGTCGAAACGGTTCATCACCTTGGTGTTGCGCGCATTCAGATTTGAGCTCATGTCGCCGGCCTCACTTGTCGAACACCTTGCCGCCGGTGAGCAGCGGGCTCAGGATCAGCGCCACCGGCGCCTGCGTGGTGACGGCCTGCTTGATCGAGCGGTCCGTGATGAATTCGAGCTCGTCAAGCCGGGTGATGGTGTGATGCTCCAGCGCCAGCGAGTCCAGCACCGGGCGCATGGTGCGGCAGACCAGCGACTGGCCATAGTTGAACTCGCCGAGCGTGCCGCGCTCGGACACGAACATGATCAGCGGAATCTGGTAGGGCACTGCGAGCGAGGCCAGCACGTTGGCGAGCGTCGCAAAACCCGAGGTCTGCATCAGCACCGCGCCGGGGCGGCCGCCCATCCAGGCGCCCGAGACGATGCCGACCGCTTCCTCCTCGCGGGCGGTGGCAAAGGTGGTGAAGAAGGGATCGGCGTGCAGGTTGCTGATCAGCGGTGTCAGCACCCGATCGGGCACGTAAGGGACGAGGCTGATCTCGTTCCGTTTCAGGGTCTGCAGGACGATGCCGTGCCAGCTTCTTTCGCCGGCCTCCTGCGTCGCCTGCGGCGAGCTCTGCTGCTCCGCAATCGCCATTGCGTTCTCCCTTGAGCCGCGTTGTATGCTTATTGGTCTTCGGCCGTCGCGGCGCTCTGCTGAACTTGACGCAGCGGGCGGGATTGTCAACATGTCCGGGCTGGCACCGTGATCTGCGCCAGACGGCCTGCCGTGGCCGGCACCGCCATGTCATAAATGCGGCAACGAAAGAGCGGGAGGAAGCACGGAGGGGGCGCACGCCGCGCTGGCCTTGCTGATCCCAGGAGAGCCGGAAGGGTCCTGATGTCGGTCAACAGCAAGCGTGTCGTCTACTCCAACTATTTGGCCAATCCGATCTATATCGACATCCTCAAGGCGCGGTCCGACGTCCGGCTCGATCGCATCGAGAACGGCAGCCCCGAAGACCTCTATGCGCCGCTCCTCGGCGCTACCCATGTCTACCAGGTCGGCGCCGCCCGCGACGAGCTCGCCCCGCATTTCCATGTCGATGCCGCCTTCCTGAAGCGCGCGACGAATTTGCTGCTCGTCTCCAGCAACGGCGCCGGCTTCGACCCCGTCGACGTCGAGGCCTGCACGGCCGCCGGCGTCGTGGTCGTCAACCAGTCCGGCGGCAACGCCCATTCGGTCGCCGAGCACGCGCTGGCGATGATGTTGACGCTGTCCAAGCGCATCATCCAGTCGGACCGCCGGCTGCGCCGCGAGCGCGACGTCAACCGCAACGACCTCGTCGGCAACGAGGTCGAGCGCAAGACCGTCGGCATCATCGGCCTCGGCAATGTCGGCCGCCGCATCGCCGCGCTGTGCAAGGGCCTGCTCGGCATGAAAGTGCTGGCCTATGACCCGTATTTGTCGGCCGAGGTGATGGCCGAGCGGGGCGGGGAGAAGGTCGAGCTCGACGAGCTGCTGCGCCGCGCCGATTTCGTCTCGATCTCCTGTCCTCTCAACAAGGGCAGCCGCAACATGATCAGCGTGCGCGAATTCGCGCTGATGCAGCCGCATGCCTATTTCGTCACCACAGCGCGCGGCTTCATCCACGACGAGGACGCGCTGCTCCAGGCGTTGCGCGACAAGCGCATCGCCGGCGCCGGCCTCGACGTCTGGTCCAAGGAACCGCCGCCGCCGGAGCATCCGCTGCTCCAGCTCGACAACGTGCTGGCGAGCCCCCATACCGCCGGCGTCACGATCGAGGCGCGCCAGAACATGGGCCGCATCGCCGCCGAGCAGGTGCTGGAGACGCTGGACGGCAAGCGCCCGCCGCGCATCATCAATCCCGAGGTCTGGCCGCACTATGCGGAGCGCTTCAAGCAGGCGTTCGGCGTGACGCCGGGATAGGGACAGCTACCCTCTCTTCTCGTCATTCCGGGTTCGGCCCTGCGAGCCGCCCCGGAATTACGGAACGAAGAAAACCGCGTCCCCACCTTGATCCGCGTCAAAATCTCCTTTCCCTGTCTAGCCTAAATGGGATTAGAGTGCCGCCGGGGCTGACGGGGGCACCAGGAGGTCCCATGTCAACTTATGTCGTCAGGTTCATGAAGGACGTGCTCGGTCAGTACGGCCGGCAGATCGAAGTCTGCCAGGGGACGCTCGAGATCGACGCCGCCGACGAGGACGAGGCCAAGGAGCGGGCCAAGGCGAAGTTCTGCAAGGACCAGGCGTTGCATCACTGGTCGCTGCATGCCGACCGCATCCAGGTCAGACCGGCTGACTTTCCGTCATGAAGACCTAAATCGCGATGAGATTGTCATCGCGCTTTAGCTTATTGTTTGAGCATGATCTTTTCGGAAAACCGCTGCACACTTTTCCGGATCATGCTCTACCGGCCGGGCGCCGTGATGGGCGGAGGTGCCGTCGTGCCCGCGCCGAGCGACCGCTGCACCATGAGGGTATCGGACCAGCGGCCGTGGCGATAAGCGACGCCGCAGAGCAGGCCGGCGCGCGCGAAGCCGAACTTCTCGTGCAGCGCCAGCGAGGGCGCATTGTCGGCATCAATATAGCCGATCATCTGGCGGAAGCCGGCCGCCGCACAGGTATCGATCAGGTCCTGGAGCAGCAGCCGTCCGATCCCGCGGCCGAGATGCTCGTGATGGACGTAGATGGAATGTTTGGCGGTGTAGCGATAGGCCGGTCGCTTGCGGAACAGCACGGCATAGGCATAGCCGACCACCTCGCCGCGATAGGTCGCGACCAGATGCGGCAGGCGGGTCTGCTTCAGGTTCTTGCGTCGGTCGCGCAGATCGTCCGGCTCGGGCGCGCCGGTTCCCTCGACATCGCGCGGCACGCCAGCGCGGACGTGATGGCGGTAGATCGCCAGCATCGCCTCGACATCGCTTTCGCGTGAGGGCCTAATCAGGACCGGCTCGTCACCCGCGCGCGCAATCGCTGTTTCGTTCATCGGCACCTACTCGGCAACGACGTAAGTATAGAGTCCGATGCGGCCGTTCGCATCGATCTCCTTGTAGACGCCCTGGATTTCCACATCGAACCCTGGAAATGTGTTGAAGCAGGTCTCGAACATCTTGAGATAATCCACCATGGGCTTGGCCCGTTCCGTCAGCCGCTCGCCGGGCACGATGGTGGCGATGCCGGGCGGATAGACCACGAAGGGCGTGGTCGCGATGCGGCCCGCGATCGCCTCGATCGGCAGATAATCGACATCGTTGCGGAACAAATAGCGCGCGGCTTCGCGGGGCGGCATCGCGATCTCAGGCATGTGCTCGGGCATGAACTGCCGGGCTTGGAGCGCGCTGACATCGGCGGCGCGGAAGAAGCGATGCATCTCGCCACAGAGGTCGCGCAGTCGCACTCCGGCATAGCGTGCCTGCCGCCGCTGGTAGAACTCGGGGATGACGTCGGCCAGAAGCGCATTGTCGTCGTGCAGCTTCTTGAACGCGACGAGGCCGGAGATCAGCGTGCCTGCCTTGCTGGCCTCGACGCCGGGCGTGAGCAGGAAGAGCAGGGAGTTGAGGTCGTTCTTCTCGGGGACGATGCGGTTCTCGCGCAAATATTGCGCGACGACCGGTGCGGGGATGCCGTGCTCGGCATAGGCGCCGATGGTGCGGTCGAAGCCAGGCGTCAGCAGCGTCAGCTTGTTCGGGTCGGTCATGGCAAAGCCTTCGGTGAGGCCGGGGAAGCCATGCCAGCTGCTGTCGGGGGAGAGCTGCCACAGCGCGGGATTGGTGGCGAGCTCGTCGGTCGAGAGCGTTTCCCACGCGACGTTGTGCGCAGCGCCAGGGCGGCTGACATCGGGAATAGCGACGCGATCCGGGACGAACGGCTCGAAGAACCAGCGCCGGTCCGGATTCTGCTCCTTCTCCTCGAACTCCCGACGCATCGCGCGGATCTTCTTGCGCAGCTCGATGCCCAGGCGGATCGTGTCGTCCCACAGCACTTCTCCGGAGCGGCCCTTCATCATCTGTGCCCCGACGTCGAGCGAGGCGAACAGCGGATAGAACGGTGACGTGGATGCGTGCTGCATGAAGCTCTCGTTGAAGCGGCGGTGCTCGACGCGCCGCTTCTGGCCGCGGATATGGCGGTCCTTGATGTGGATTTGGGACGCCTGCGAAAAGCTTGCGAGCTGTTTGTGGGTCGATTGCGTCGCGATGATGCCGGGCGCCTCGGGGGGGAGGTTGGCCAGGCCCATGGCGAAGCGGCCGGCATAGAGCGGGTGGAATTTCATGAAGCCGGCCCAGGCCTCGTCGAACAGAATGTACTCGCAGAGATGGCCGATGCGCTTCAAGATCATCTCGGCGCTGTGGATGGTGCCATCATAGGTGCACTGCTCGACCACGGCGACGCGGAACGGCCGCTCCTTGCGCCAGGCGTCCTTGTCGGTGACCAAAGGATGATTACGGATCGTCTCGCGCAAGGCCCTCTCGTCGAGCATGTCCCAGCGCATCGGGCCGATCAGGCCCCAGGCGTTGCGGATGGTCGGCACGTAGATCGGGACACCGCCATTGATCATCAGCGCGCCGTGATGAGCGGCCTTGTGGTTGTTGCGATCGAACAGCACGAGATCGCCGTCGGTGACGAGGGCGCCGAGCGCGACCTTGTTCGAGGTCGAGGTGCCGTTGAGCACGAAATAGGTTTTTTCTGCACCGAAGATTTGCGCAGCCTCCTTCTGTGCCTTCAGCGCGGGCCCTTCATGGGTGAGGAGGTCGCCGAGATCGAGCACGGAATTGTCGAGGTCGTCGCGGAACACGGACTCGCCGAGATGCTCGACGAAGACGCGCCCGATCGGGCTGCGGTTGTAGAACACGCCGCCATTGTGCCCCGGACAGGTCCAGAGCTGGTTGCCTTCCTCGGCATAGTCGACCAGCGCGCCGAAGAACGGCGTCTTCAGCGTCTCGGCATATTGCTTCAGCCGGCTGATCAGGTTCTTGGCGATGAAGGTCGGCGTCTCCTCCGACAGGAAGACATAACCGTCGATGAAATCGAGCACTTCGACCGGTAAATCCTCGAACCGCTTGCGACGGATCAAGAGGATGATGGGGAAATCGAGGCCCCGGCGCCGCATCAGATTGATCAGCGCTGAGGTCCGGCCCTCGAGGCCCTTCTTGCCCCAGTCCACCACCATGCAGCCGATCGCGGCATCGGTCTGCACCGCCATCTCGGCATCCTCCAGCTTGCGGGCCCGGACCACCTCGAAGCCGGAGCGCTGGATCTCCTCGATGATTTGGTTGAATCGGACGCCCTCCAGGTCGTCGGCGTCGAACACAGGTGCGGCGAACAGGAAGTTGAAGCGCTTGAAATAGTCCATATCGGATCCCGAATGTGCGAGAGACACAGCTCTCGGCACATTCGATGACAGCTGGATGACAGGAGCGAGACTGGCCTGCGGCGCCTAAACTCGATCCGTCATCATCCTGAGGCGCGAGCGATGGGGCGCGGAGCGCCCCATCGGCAGCCTCGAAGGATGAACGGCCGGGAGGCAGCGGCTGGGCTGTCGCCCTTCGAGGCCCATATGCGGTGCGTCCGCACCGCATATGGGCGCCTCAGGGTGACGATCATCTATTCGGGCTCGTGGAGATACTCGTTCGCAAACAGCACGACGACGCGCCCGCTCAGTCCAGTAGCTTGTCCAGTGTGATCGGGAAGCGCCGGATACGCTTGCCGGTGGCATGATAGACGGCGTTCGCAATCGCCGCGGGCACGCCGACGATGCCGATCTCGCCGAGGCCCTTGACGCCGAGCCTGTTGATCCGCTCGTCTGGTTCGTCGACGAAAATGACGTCGATGTCGTGGATGTCGGCATTCACGGGAATGTGGTACTCGGCGATGTCAGCGTTCATGATGCGGCCGAAGCGGTGATCCATCACCGTCTCCTCGTGCAGCGCCATTCCGATTCCCCAGACCACGCCGCCCATGATCTGGCTGCGGCCCGTCTTGGTGTTCAGGATGCGCCCGGCCGCGACCGCGCTCACGACCCGCGTGACGCGGATGACGCCGATCTGCTCGTCGATCTTCACCTCGGCGAAAACGGCCGAATGCGTGTTGCGGGCATGCGACGTGTCCTCGTCGAACTGGTTGAGCTTCTCCTTTTCGATCCGCTCGAGCTTGCTGAGGCGCATGACATCCGCCATCGAAAGGGCGGGGCCGTTCTTGCCGTTGCTGGCGATCATGCCGTCGACCAAGGTGACGTTGGTGGCATCGATGTCAGCGAGCGGCGAGCCGGGCATCGCCTTGGCGAGCCGTGCGAGCTCCTGGCGAATGTCTTCGGCCGCTCCCAACACGGCGTGCGCGCTGGATGCCGCCATCCAGGAGCCGCCCTCGACGGGGGCTTGTGGCAAGGTCGAATCGGCCAGCCGGACGCTGATGTTCTCGATCGGCAGCCCGAGCGCATCAGCCGCTACCTGGGCCACGATGGTGTAGGTGCCGGTGCCGATGTCGGACGCGGCGCAGGAGACTTCGGCATGGCCGTTCGATGTCAGAACGATGCGGACGGCGACCGGCATCTGCAGCGCCTCCCACACGCCTGTCGCCATGCCCCAACCGACCAGGTCATTGCCGTCCCGCATGGAGCGCGGCGCGGGATTGCGCCGGGTCCAGCCGAAGGCTTCTGCGCCCCTGGCGTAGCATTCGCGCAACTGCTTGCTGGTGTAGGGCAGGTTCCCGCTCTGGTCGAGATCCGAATAGCACTTCAGCCGCAGCTCGATCGGGTCGAGCTTGAGCGCGACGGCCAATTCGTCCATGGCGCATTCGAGCGCGCAGACGCCCGATGCCGCGCCCGGCGCGCGCATGTCGCAGGGGGTGGCGACGTCGAGGTGGACGAGCTTGTGGGAGAGACGGCTGTTGGGGCTCTTGTAGAGCTGCTCCCCCCAACCGGTATCGTTGCGCGCGAAATCCTCAAACCGCGAGGTGACGGCAATGGCTTCGTGGGTGACGGCATCGAGCGTGCCGTCAGGCTTTGCGCCGAGCGCTACGTGCTCGATGGTCATGGGACGATAGCCGAGGCCGTACATCTGCTGCCGTGTCAGGACGACACGGACGGGTCGTTTGAGCGCGAGCGCGGCGAGCGTCGCCAGCACCACCTGGTATTGCGGCCGCAGACCGGAGCCGAAGGCGCCGCCAACATAGGGCGAGAGCACGCGGATGTCGTCCGGCTTCTTGCCGAAAACGCCGCAGAGAAACTTCTGGACGTTCTGGACGCCTTGGGTTTTGTCATAAACTGTAAGCCTGCCGTTGCTGTCCCAGACGGCAGTCGTCGCATACGGCTCCATTGGGTTGTGATGCTCGCTCGGAATGACATAGTCCGCCTCGTGACGGACGGCCGCCCGCGTCAGCGCTGCTGCCGCGTCACCGCGCGGCTTGTACGGCTGATCCACTTTGGCAGCCTTGCCGCGTTCGGATTCGAGATCGGTCGCAAACGCCTCCTGCTCGTATTCAACGCGAACGCGGGTTGCGGCGAATTTGGCGGTTTCCCAGTCCTCCGCCACGACCAGCGCGATCGGCTGGCCGTTGAACTTGATCCTGTCGTCATAGAGCGGGCGGAACGGCGAGCCCTTCTCCGGCGCCACCTCGTCCTTCCAGGCCTCGTCCTTGTCGGCGAGGGGCGGGCGATGCGCATGGGTGAGCACGTCGACCACGCCCTTCACCTTCAGCGCGTCGCTGGTGTCGAGGCGAGCGATGCGCCCGCGCGGAACGCTGGCCTCGACGACGAAGCCATGGAGGAGACGGTCTGCAGCGAATTCGCCGGCATATTTGGCGGCGCCGGTGACCTTGGCCCGGCCATCGACGCGGGACGTTGGTGTTCCGACATAGGCGTTCATCGGGCCCTCACGCGATCTTCTTGTGAGCTTGTGATTGCGGCGTGGCGCTTGTGGCCTGCATCAGCGTACGCACGACGGCTCGGCGCGCGAGCTCGATCTTGAAGCCGTTATGTGAGCGAGCGGTTGCTCCCTGCAGCAGCAGATCGGCGGCGTGCCCAAAATGGTCCGGCGTTGCCGCCTGGCCGCGCAGAGCCGCTTCGGCCTCGGGGCTTCGCCAGGGCTTGTGGGCCACGCCGCCGAGCGCCAGGCGAGCTTCGCTGATTGCGTTGCCCTCCAGTTCGAGCGCGGCCGCGACCGAGACCAAAGCAAAGGCGTAGGACAGCCGGTCGCGGATCTTCAGATAGCTGTAGTTCTGGGCAAAGCCGTGCGGCGGCAGCTCGATTGCGGTGATGATCTCGCCGCTGCCGAGATTTGTATCGACGTGAGGCTTGTCGTCCGGAAGCCGATGGAAATCGGTCAGCGCGATGGTGCGCTGACCGGCGAAGCCCGCGATGTGCACGAGCGCGCCGAGCGCGGCCAGCGCCACGCTCATGTCGGATGGATTGGTCGCGATGCAGGACGTGCTGGTGCCGAGGATTGCGTGGTTGCGGTTGAGGCCATCGAGTGCCGAGCAGCCGGAGCCGGGGCTTCGCTTGTTGCAAGGCGTCGCCGTGTCATAGAAGTAGGCGCAGCGCGTTCGCTGCATCAGATTGCCGCCGACCGAGGCCATGTTGCGCAGTTGCGCGGAGGCGCCGGCCAGGATGGCGCTGGCGAGCAGGGGATAGCGCTGCTCGATCAGCGGATGGTAGGCGAGATCCGAATTCGGCACCAAGGCGCCGATGCGCAGCCCACCGTCGGGCGTTTCCTCGATGTCGCGGAGCGGCAGGCGGGAAATGTCGATCAGCCGGGAGGGTTGTTCGACATTCTGCTTCATCAGGTCAATCAGATTGGTGCCGCCGGCAATCAGCTTCGCGCTTGGATCGGCGGCGAGCAGGCGAATGGCGTCGGCGACATCCGTTGCGCGGGAATACTGGAAGTTGTTCATGACCGGCCCATTGCCTGCTCGATCGCAGCCACGATGTTGGGATAGGCGCCGCAGCGGCAGAGATTTCCGCTCATCAGTTCTCTGATCTCGTCGGCATCCCTGGCGTGGCCTTCGGCCAGGAGGCCGGCCGCCGAGCAGATCTGTCCTGGCGTGCAATAGCCGCATTGGAATGCGTCGTGATCGATGAAGGCCTGTTGCAGGGGATGCAGCGCGCCATTCTTGGCCAAGCCTTCGATCGTGGTGATCTCGGCGCCATCCTTCATGATGGCGAGCGTCAGGCACGAATTAACGCGCCGACCGTCGACGAGCACGGTGCAGGCGCCGCATTGGCCGTGATCGCAGCCTTTCTTCGTGCCTGTTAGCGCAAGATGATCACGCAATGCGTCCAGCAGCGTGGTCCAGGGCAGAAGATCGAGGGTGTGACGGACACCATTGACGACGAGATCAATCGGAGTGCGTTCGGGAATTTCATGCGTGACATCGCCCATGTCCTGCTCCCTGCAAAGGCGACCGAGCCGAGACGTCAGCCCGTGCTGACGCGGGGGCACGTCGCTTCCGCTGGCCAATGGCGTGCAACGGACAAGCGGCCGCTTGGTTCCTTGCCGGGAATTGGGGGCGGCTCGCGCCGCAGCGATCAGCGTTTCGCCTCGCCGAACACCACGGTCGGCACGGCGCGGTTGACGATCTCGCGCAGCGCGAAGCTCGATTGCACCCGGGCGACGCGCGGCAGGCGCGACAGCTCGGTACGGTGGATGCGCTCGAAATCCTGGATGTCGCGGGCGAGCACGATCAGGATGTAGTCGTCTGTGCCGGACATCAGGAAGCAGCGCACGACGGAGGGGCACTTCACCACCTCCGCCTCGAACGCCTTCAGCGCGTCGTCGCTCTGGCTCTCCAGCGCGATCCGGACCAGCACCGTCGTCGTCAGGCCAAACTGCGCCAGATCGAGCGCGGCTTGATAGGCCTGGATGTAGCCATCGTCCTCCAGCGCCTTCTGCCGCCGCGCCATTGCCGTGCTCGACAGGCCGATCTTGTTGGCAAGCTCGGCGTGGCTGGCCCGCGCATTGGTCGTGAGTTCCGCGAGGATGGCGAGGTCTTTTCGGTCGAGGGCCAAGGTTTTGTTTCCAGCGTGAAAGGACATTTCCGCGCCGGAAACCGGCGCGCTAGGCGCGAACCTAGCGGATATTTGCACGAAACCAAACTGCCGCCGTCGCTACGATGATGAATGGAATCAATGCTTTGGAGAAGGAGCTAAAGATGCGCGTCGGTGTTCCCAAGGAGACCAAGGAGCAGGAATATCGCGTCGGCCTCACTCCGGGCGCGGTCCGTGAATATGTCGCGGCCGGCCACCAGGTGATGGTCGAGACCGGCGCTGGCAGCGGCATCGGCGCCTCCGACGACGTGTATCGGCGGGCAGGCGCCGCGATCGCCGAAAGCGCCCGCGAAATCTTCGCCAAATCCGACATGATCGTGAAGGTGAAGGAGCCGCAGAAAACCGAATGGACCCAGCTCCGCGAGGGCCAGATCCTGTTTACTTATCTCCATCTTGCGCCGGACCCGGAGCAGGCCAAGGGCCTGCTTGCCTCCGGCTGCACTGCGATCGCCTATGAGACCGTCACGGACGCGAACGGTCACCTCCCGCTGCTCGCGCCGATGAGCGAAGTCGCCGGCCGCCTCGCCGTCGAGGCCGCCGGCGCCGCGCTCAGGC
>NZ_PSRT01000123.1 GCF_004212635.1 Bradyrhizobium genosp. SA-3
GCGCATTGCCGCCGGTCGCCTCGATCAGCAGCCCCAGCGCCGAGCCGCGCACCACCGCGCCGGTGAGGATCAGCATGCCCAAGGCAATCGCGACCGGCACCGGCAGGCCGAGAATGGCGCCATTGCCGAGCCAGACCAGATCCGGCGAAGAGAAGGTCACGATGCGCCCCTCGGTGATCAGCTGGGCGATGCCGCGTCCGGCCACCATCAGGATCAGCGTCGCCACAATCGGCTGCATGCCGAGCACGGCAACGAGGAAGCCGTTCCAGAGCCCACAGACGAGTCCGGCACCGAGCGCAGCCCCCAGCACGATCGGCAGACCGTGGCTGTCGGCGAGGCTCGCCGCGATCGCGCCCGAGATCGCCATGACGGCGCCGACCGACAGGTCGATGCCGCGCGTCGCGATTACCAGCACCATGCCGAGCGAGAGCAGCGCCACCGGCGTGCCACGGTTGAGCACGTCGATCAGGCTGCCAAACAGCCGGCCGTCCTGGAGACGCAGGTCGAAGAATTGCGGCGACACCACGCGATCGACTGCCAGGATGACGAGCAGCGCAAGGATCTGGGCAAGGCCGCGGCGCGGCAACAGCGCTGTCATGCCCGGCCCTCATGCGCAACGCTGGCTCCGTCCGCGGCGATCGCCGCGAGGATGTTGCCGACGTCGATCGCCTCGCCTGCGAGCTCCTCGACATGGGCGCGATCACGCAGCACCACGACGCGGTCGGAATAGGTCACGATCTCGTCGAGCTCGGAGGAGATCACGAGCAGTGCGAGGCCGTCGTCGCAGAGCTCGCGGATCAGACGGATGATCTCGGCATGCGCGCCGACATCGATGCCGCGGGTCGGCTCGTCCAACACCAGGAGGCGCGGCGATGTCGCGAGCCAGCGCGCCAGCAGCACTTTCTGCTGATTGCCGCCGGAGAGCAGGCCGACGGCGCGCTCCGGGTCCGCGGGGCGGATGTCGAGCATCTTGACGTAGCGGCGCGCGATTTCGTCCTGCTCGCGGCGCGACAGCGGGCGATGCAGCCCGCGCTTGGCCTGGAGCGCGAGCACGATGTTCTCACGCACGCTGAGCTCGGCGACGATGCCGTCGGTCTTGCGCTCCTCCGGACAATAGCCAAAGCCGTGGCGGACGCCGTCGCGCGGCGACTGGAGCCGCACGGGTGCGCCCTCCACCCTCGCCTGCCCGCGATCGGCGCGTTCGGCGCCGAACACCAGGCGCGCCGTCTCGGTCCGGCCCGAGCCGAGCAGGCCGGCCAGACCGACGACCTCGCCATGGCGCAGCTCGAGATTGAACGGCGCGACATAGCCGGCCTTGCCGTAACCCTCGAAGCTCGCGCAGATCTCGCGTGCCTTGTGCTCGGTGGCAGACGCCCGCGCGCTGGTGGTCTCGGCCAGCTCGCGACCAAGCATCATCCGGATCAATTCCAGCCGCGGCAGCGAAGCCGTCTCGCGCTCCCCGACCAGGCGGCCATTGCGCAAGACCGTGATGCGGTCGGAGATCTCGTAGACCTGGTCCAGGAAGTGGCTGACGAAGACGATGCCGATGCCACGCTTTGCGAGCTGGCGCATGATACCGAAGAGGATCTCGACCTCGTGCCGGTCGAGGCTCGCGGTCGGCTCGTCCAGGATCAGCACCCGTGCGGAGAGATCGACCGCCCGCGCGATCGCGGTGACGTGTTGCACGGCGACAGAATAGCTGCCGAGCGGCGCGGCGACATCGATGTCGAGGCCGAAGTCCGCGAGCAAGGCCGTGGCGCGGCGACGCATCTCGCCTTCGCGGACGATGCCGAAACGCATCGGCTGGCGATCGAGAAACAGGTTCTGTGCCACCGAGAGGTTCGGCAGCAGATTGACTTCTTGATAGACGGTGGCAATGCCGGCCTGAAGCGCGGCCTTGGCCGAGCGCGGCGCGATTGCCTCGCCACTGATCCTGACAATGCCGGCATCGCGCGGGAACACGCCGGTGACCACCTTGATCAGCGTGGACTTGCCGGCGCCGTTCTCGCCGAGCAGCGCGTGGATCTCGCCCGCGCGCAGCGTGAAGTCGACCTCCTGCAACGCACGCACAGCACCGAAGCTCTTGCTGATCCCGCGCACCTCCATAAGGGCCGGAGCAGGATCGGGGCTGTTCTCCATGACAACGTCACTCCCGCCAGTGCCCGCTGATGATGCGGTCATCCAGCCTATTCGTTCGCACAGCGATTTCGAAGGGGGTATCGCCGGACCACCGAAACATGGCGGTCCGGCGCGGCGCCCGCCTCAGTAACCGAGGCCCTTCTTGCTGTCGTAGATCTTCTGCGGATCGTCGGCGGCGGTATAGAGCTTGGATTCGGTCTGGATCCACTTCGGCGGAACCGTACCCTTGCCCTTGAATGCCGCAATCGCATCGAGCGCCGGGCCGGCCATGTTCGGCGTCAGCTCGACGGTCGCATTGGCTTCGCCGGCGGCCATCGCCTTGAAGATATCGGGGACCGCATCGATGGAGACGGTGAGGATCTCCTTGCCGGGCTTGAGACCGGCTTCCTTCATGGCCTGGATCGCGCCAACCATCATGTCATCGTTGTGGGCGTAGACCGCGCAGATCGACTTGCCGCCGCCTTCGGCCTTGATGAAGCTCTCCATCACCTCCTTGCCCTTGGCGCGGGTGAAGTCACCGGTTTGGCTGCGCACCACCTTCAGGTTCGCATGCTTGGCGATGGCGGTGTCGAAACCCTTCTTGCGATTGGCGGCGACGCTCGCGCCGACCGTGCCCTGCAATTCGACGATGTTGCAGGCCTTCGTCCCGACGGTCTTGGCCAGCCAGTCGCCGGCGACCTCGCCTTCGTGGACGCTGTCGGAGGTGACAGCGGTGAGATAGAGCTCCTTGCCGGAGGGATCGATGTCGCGGTCGAGCAGCACGACCGGGATCTTGGCCTCCTTGGCTTCCTTCAGCACCGAATCCCAGCCGGTCGAGACGACAGGCGCAAGGAAGATCGCATCGACATTCTGCGCGATGAAGGAGCGGATCGCCTTGATCTGGTTCTCCTGCTTCTGCTGCGCGTCAGCGATCTTGAGATTGACCTTTCGCTTGGTGGCTTCCTGCTTGGAGACCGAGGTCTCGGCCGCGCGCCAGCCGGATTCCGATCCGATCTGCGAGAAGCCGATGGTGAGCTCGGCGGCATTCGCCGGCAGCGCGAGCAGCAACGCGGCCGTGGCGCTGGCCGCAAAAAGGGCTTTGAGGGTCATCAGGCGTGTCTCCCAAGATGTTTATCCGGGGCGCCGATGGTAGCATGGCACCCGCAGGCCGGCCTTCGAGGCGGCGGGAGGGACTATTTCACGGAAGTTTGGTTCCGACTAGTCATATTATTTGACTATTTAGTGGAAAGCGCAATTTGGCGGGCGGGCTTCACAGATGACACGCACAGCGGGATTTTGTTCCAGGGATGCAACGCGGAGATGAAGGTAATTGATGTGCTTGGCAAGTAGCCGTCAACAGCGCAGGTGCGCTCCCTCGCCCTGCTTGCGGGGCCGCGACGAGCTTCGCTCGCGCTGAGAGGGTTGGGGTGAGGGGTGTCTCCGCGAAAACAATGAGGGCGACTCACAACCTCTCCTCCCGTCATTGCGAGCGCAGCGAAGCAATCCAGAATCCCTCCGCGGAAAGACTCTGGATTGCTTCGCTGCGCTCGCAACGACGTGGATAGAGCTCTGCGTATGTCGACCAAATCGACTCGCGGAGAGTCCCCCTCACCCGGATCGCATCTACGATGCGATCCGGCCTCTCCCCGCATGCGGGGAGAGGCGAAGAGCTAGATCAGCTTCCGCTGGGCCAGGTTCTTCATCAGCGCGCCGATGCCGAAGGTCCATGGCTCGCACTCGTCGCTGGTGCGCATGCGGTTAACGAGCTTGCCGAGCTGGGGCGCGGCGATCGTGACGATGTCGTCGCGCTTGTGGGTGAACCCCTGCCCCGGCGCATCGCGGTCCTCGACGGGCGCGAACATCGTGCCGAGGAACAGCACGAAACCATCGGGATATTGATGCACCTTGCCGATGGTCTGCGCGACGAGGTCGGTCGGGTCGCGGCTGATCTTGCTGATCGAGGAATGGCCGTTGAGGACGAAACCGTCCGCGCCTTTCACGTTGAGGCTGATGTCGAGCCTGCGCGCATCATCCAGCGAGAACGTATCGTCGAACAGGCGTAGCAGCGGGCCGATCGCGCAGGAGGCGTTGTTGTCCTTGGCCTTCGACAGCAGCAGCGCCGAGCGGCCCTCGAAGTCACGCAGGTTCACGTCGTTGCCAAGCGCGCCGCCGACGATCCTGCCGCGGCTCGAGACAAACAGCACGAGCTCGGGCTCGGGATTGTTCCAAGTCGATTTCGGATGCAGGCCGGCATCCATGCCGGTGCCGACCGACGACAATGTCGGCGCCTTGGTGAAGACCTCGGCATCGGGACCGATGCCGACCTCGAGATATTGGCTCCAGGCGTTCTGGTCGATCAGCACCTGCTTCAGATGCATCGCCTGGTCCGAGCCGGGCTTGAGCTTCGACAGATCGTCGCCGATCAGCCGCGTCACTTCTTTGCGGATCGCTTCAGCCGAGGCAGGGTTGCCCTTGGCGCGCTCCTCGATCACGCGCTCCAGCATCGAGATCGCGAAGGTGACGCCGGCGGCCTTCAGCGTCTGGAGATCGACGGGTGCAAGCAGCCACGGCTTCTGACGATCGCGCCCATCGGGTGCCGTGTTGGCGACGATGGCTTCGAGATCGCCGATGCGCTCGCCCTTGGTCGAGCTAAGCGCCCTGGCTGGATCGTCTTCTTCGCAGAGCGCGCTGATGGTGGGGAATTTCGCGGTGACGTCGAAGACACCGTCGCCCCGCACGGCGACAACGGCGGGCCCATTCGCCTGCGGCAGCCAGACGCGGCCGGCCAGCGTTCCCCGCGTGCCGTCCTCGGGGAGAAGCTCTTTAACCGTCAATGTCGTCATGGCCGCGTCCTCGCTGTTTTTCGGACCGGCCCGTCATTCGGCGGCCGGTCCCCTTGGCGAAGACCAATAAACGTCTGGCAAGGGAAGTCCAGAGCGGCGGCTATGCCCCCGCCCGCGCCTTCCGCGCCGCAATCTGCTGAAGCGCCCAGCGTGCGTTCTTGCGAACATCGGGATCGGGATCATCGGCGATCACGGCCAAGAACGCTTCGCCATCGGGATGGGCGATCTCGCCGAGCGCCGCGGCGGCCTCCTTGCGCAAATTGGCCTGGTCGTGATTGACGCAATTGCCGATCGGGCGCACCGCGCGTTCAACCTTCATCTTGCCGAGGCTCCGGATCGCCTTCAGCCGCACCTGCCAGAACTCGTCGGCAAGGCAGGCGACGAGCTGATCGGCCGCGAGCGAACCGTTGACGTTGAGGCCCAGCGTTTCCGCAGCCATCTCCCGCACCATCCAGTCCGAGTCCTTCAACGCACGCGTGATCGTCTCCGCTGCAGGCTTCATCTGCGAGAAGGCAAGCGCGCTCACGGCGGCACGACGCACATGGGCGTCGGGATCGTTGATCAGCGCCGTCAGCGCAGGGATGGATTCTTCCAGCTTCAGGAAACCGATCACGCCGATCGCCTGCACGCGCACGGCGGCATCGGAATCCTGGAGTGCTTCCAGCGCCGGCTTCAGCGTGTCCTTGCGACGCAGCTCCTTGAGCGCGCGCAGTGCGCCCATGCGGACGAAGGCGTGGGTATGCCTCACCAGCGGCAGGATGACATCGGCGCAAGCGGGATCCTTGAATTCGGCCATGCTGTCGGCCGCGGCGCCCGCGACGATTCTCTCGGGGTCGACCAGCAGCTTCACCAGCGCGCTCGCGGCTTCCGGCCCGTCGAACTCGCCGAGCGCCATCGCGACCTGCTGGCGCACGCCGGCATCAGGGTCGGCCACCATGTTGGCGAGATGCGCGACCGCGGCGGGATCGCCGGAATGGCCGAGCGCGATGATGGCGACGCGGCGCTCGGCGGGATCGGCCGCCTGGAGCCGCTCATCAGCGTCGTCGAGATCGTCATAGGATTCGAACGGGCTCGACATGGTCACCTCAACAAATATGGAATGTTGACGGTAACGGCGCCGGTCGGGCAATCCGCCTCGCAGGGCATGCAGTACCAGCACTCGTCATAGGCCATGTAGGCTTTGTTGGTCATGTCGCTGATGCGCAGCACGTCGAGTGGGCAGACGTCGACGCACACGGTGCAGCCCTTTTCGGCGATGCATTTGGCGTCGTCGACGACCACCGGAACCGATGTCTGATAGGACGCGAGAGGCATCGTTATCTCCTGTTGCTTGCTGTGACGATGGATCAGGCTGTGGCCCGGATGCGCTGCTTGTCGTAGAGATCTTTCTCGTCGTCCGCGATCGGGACCACATAGGGTTCCACCGCCCGCTTCTCGCTGGTCATCCTGCCGTCCCGCTTGGACAGCAGCGTGTGGCAGAACCAGTTCTCGTTGTCCTTCTCCGGGAAATCCGTGCGCCAGTGATAGAGGCCCCAGCGGCTCTCCTCGCGGTAGAGCGAGGCGTGCGCAGCCATGTCGGCGCAGTCCATGATCGATTGCACCTCGAGCGCGCGGAGCAATTCGTGCGCGTTGCGCGCGATCATGCGTTCCTGCATATCCTCGCGTGCCTCGGCCAGGCGGCGCATGCCGAGCTCGTATTTGCGCGTAACCTTCGGCGGCTGGAGATAGTCGTTGACCAGGCGGCGGGTCTTGTACTCGATCTGGTTCGGTGGAATCCCGTCCTCGCGCTTCGTCGGCGCCATCACACGGTCGCGCTCCATCGCGACGTCGGCGGCATCGAACTCCGCAAAGTCGTGGCTGTCGGCGAATTCCATGGCATCGATGCCGGCGACCGAGCCGTTGGTGAAGGCGCCCAGCATGTAATTGTGCGGAACGCTCGCCATGTCGCCAGCGGCGTAAAGGCCAGGCACGGTGGTACGGGCATTGTCGTCGACGAACACGCCTGAAGCGCTGTGACCGGAGCAGAAGCCGATCTCGGAAATGTGCATCTCGATCGACTCGCTGCGATAGTCGATCCCGCGCCCCTGCTGGAACAGGCCGCGCGTCGGGCGCTCGACCTTGTGCAGCGTCGACTCGATCTCGGAAATGGTGTCGGGGTGGAGATGCTTGAGCTGGAGGAACACCGGTCCCTTGCCGGACAAGAGTTCGTTGTAGAATTCCAGCATCATCTGGCCGGACCAATAGTCGCATTCGATGAAGCGCGAGCCTTCGTTATTCGCGGTGTAAGCGCCGAAAGGGCCCGCGACATAGGCGCAGGCCGGACCGTTGTAGTCCTTGATCAGCGGGTTGATCTGGAAGCATTCGAGGTTCGCGAGCGCGGCGCCGGCGTGATAGGCCATGGCATAGCCGTCGCCGGAATTGGCGGCATTCTCGTAGGTGCCGAACATGTAACCGGAGGTCGGCAGACCAAGGCGGCCGGCAGCGCCCATGCACAGGATCACCGCCTTGGCCTTGATCACCAGCAACTCGGCAGTGCGGGTATTGACGCTGACCGCGCCGGCGATGCGACCGTCGGCGGATTTCAGGAGCCGCGTCGCCATGTAGCGGTTGGAGATCAGGATGCGGGCGCGGCGGAGCTGGCGGTACAGCGCCTTCTTCACGGTCTCGCCGTTCGGCATCGGCAGCACATAGGTGCCGATGTGGTGCACCTTCTTGACGGCGTAATCGCCGTTCTCGTTCTTGAGAAAGCGGATGCCGAAACTGTCGAGCTCTTCGATGACCTTGTAGCAGTTCTGCGCGTATTTATAGACCGCCTTCTGGTCGACAATGCCGTCATTGGCGATGGTGATTTCCTTGGTGTACTGCTCGGGCGTCGCGTAACCGGGGATGACGGCATTGTTCAGCCCGTCCATGCCCATCGAGATCGCGCCGGAGCGCTTGACGTTGGCCTTTTCGAGCAGGACGACGTTGGCCTTCGGGTTTTTCAGCTTCGCCTTCAGCGCGGCCATCGGGCCGGCCGTGCCACCACCGATCACCAGCACATCGCAGGAAACCTCCGAAAGTCCGTCGACGATCTGATCTAGTGCCATCGCTTGCTCCTGGTTCGCCGATGGTCGGCGCCTTTGCGTCAGATTTGTTCAGGTGACGTCCCGGCGATAGCAATTAGTTGTCGACGGGGTGCGATTTGCGCTTCAGCGCTCGACAAAGGCCTTTTCGATCACGAAATAGCCGGGCTGGCTGTGATTGCCCTCGACGAAGCCGCGCGCCGAGAACATCGCGTGGAGTTCCTCCAGCATCGCCGGGCGCCGCAGAGCATGATGCGGTCGGTCTGGATATCGAGGCCTGGTAGCCCGATGTCGTCGAACAATTGGTTCGATGCGATCAGGTCGGTGATGCGGCCGCGATTCCTGAACGGCTCGCGGGTCACGGTCGGGTAATAAACGAGCTTGTCGCGGATCAGCGGTCCGAAAAATTCGTGATTGCGCAGGCCTTCGACGACGTGCTCGCCATAGGCAAGTTCCGAAACCTGGCGGCAGCCATGGGCGAGCACGATGGTCTCGTAGTTCTCGTAGACATCGGGATCCTTGATGAGGCTGGCGAACGGCGCGAGCCCCGTGCCGGTCGAGAGCAGCAAGAGGCGTTTGCCCGGAATGAGGTTGCCGGTGATCAGCGTGCCCGTCGCCTTGCGACCGACCAGAATGATGTCGCCTTCCCTGATCCTCTGAAGGCGCGAGGTCAGCGGGCCGTCCTGCACCTTGATCGAGAAAAACTCGAGCGCTTCCTCGTGATTGGCGCTGGCCATGCTGTAGGCCCGCATCAACGGCTTGCCCTCGACCTCGAGGCCGATCATCGCGAATTGGCCGTTCTGAAAGCGGAAGCCGGGATCGCGCGTCGCAGTGAAGCTGAACAGAGACTCGGTCCAGTGCCTGACCGACAAAACCGTTTCCTTTTGAAATGCGCTCATCCGCCGTCTCTCCTTGGCTCGATTGCGCACAGGGTTTCGGAGAGAGGGGAATACGGCAACGCGGAAGTGAAATTCCCGGTCGATTAGTTTCACATTTCACGCGCGATGCTTGAATGCAGGCATCGAAGATCGGCGCCCGCGCCTGCGCCGGCAATTAGTTGCTATCGCGGCGGCGCTGCGGAACGTAGAGCAGAGCCGGAGATACGTTATGACCATGACCTTGGTTGCACCGACCGTGGCCGACTATGAAGCAAGCGCCGATCTCGCCTGGCTGCTCGTCCGCACCACGCAGGATGAGGCGATCAGCCTGCCAGCGGAAACACTCCGCCTCTCCTGCAAATGCGCCCACTGCACCCGCGCCCGGTTCGACGGCCGCTTCCCTAAAACATTTCCGGGCATTGCGATCACCGAGATCGGCGATCTCGGTTATGGGCTGAATATTTCGTTTTCGGACGGGCATAACAGGGGGATCTACCCGAAGCCTTATTTGCTGAGCTTGGTGGGGCGTTAGGGGCTCGAAGGCTCCTCTTGCTCCGCTGTCATTCCCCGCGAAAACGGGGAATCCAGTACGCCGCGGCCTGTCCGTATCCCATTGCTTCTCTGGAATACTGTGCGCCCGGTCCCGGCTCCGCCAAGGCTACGCCGGGGCCACAAGGGTGCTTGGCCGCCGAAGCTTCAGCGAAGGCGGCAAGCCGGGCGACGACAGCCGAGTACATCTGGCACGGACATTGCTCCTCTTTAGAACGATTTGAACGTTCCGGAGGCAGATGATGTTGCAGGCGGCCAATGCAGTTCGTGGGGCTGTTCCCCCGGCAGTCCGGCCTGCCGGCAGCTCCTCGCTGCTGCTCACCGAGAACCAGCAATGGATCGGCGGCCCGCCGCCGCTGATGGACAAGCTGTCGGCGCGCGAGCGTGAGCTGGTCTTGAAACAAGGCCGCCGAAAAGTGCTCAACCGCGGCCAGACGCTGTTCAGCCAGGGCGGCAAGCATGACGGCATCTGGCTGATCGAGAGCGGCCGCATTCGCGTGTTCTACACCTCCCCTCTCGGGCGCGAGATCACGCTGGCCTACTGGCATGTCGGCAATTTCGTCGGCGGCCCCGAAGTGTTCGAGGGCACCGTACATCAATGGTCCGGTGTCGCATCCAGCAATTGCAGCGTGGTGCACCTGCCCGGAAAGGAGCTGCGATCGCTTGCCGTGGAGATCCCCAACCTTGCGATCGGCCTGATCGAGGGCCTGACCTTCAAGGGCAAATGCTATTCGGCATTGGCCCAGATGCTGGGAACGCGTTCTATCACGCAGCGCCTCGCACACCTGCTGCTGCACCTCGTCGAGCTCTATGGCGTCGAGGATGCCGATGGCCGAGTGATTGCGGCCGCCTTCACCCATGCCGACATCGCGCACATGGTCGGCGCCACCCGGCAATGGGTCACGATCAGCCTGAAGCGCATGCAGGAAAAGGGAATCGTGCTGACGAAGCGCTCGCAGATCGTGGTCTGCCGGCCCGACGTGCTGGAGGAGATGCGTGGACACACGTCCGACTGAATGAGCTTGCGACCAGGGCCGGTGCACAGGCAAGCGGCTTTATAGTGCAGGACTGCCCAAGGAGTATGCAATCAGTTTTTCCCGGCAACTAATCGACTGCGGCGGTCATTCCGGATTTGCCCTGTCCGAGCCCTCACCCAATCATGGCAACCACAGCACATCCAACCGAATGAGGATGAGAATGGTCCGCCATCTTCCCACGCTCTCGATCGCGATGTCGGTGACGTCGCTGGCGCTTTTGCTCGCGCAGCCGGCCTCGGCGGAAACCGTCACGCTCGGCATCGGAACGCAGGACACCACGACCAACACGGTGACCGCCGGCGTCGTCATCCGGCAGCTGCATCTGCTCGAAAAATACCTGCCTAAGGACGGTAAGTACGCCAACATCAAGTTCGAGCTGGAGTGGCAGAATTTCACATCCGGCCCACCCGTCACGAACGCGATGATGGCGAACAAGCTCCAGATCGGCATGATGGGCGACTATCCGCTGATCGTGAACGGCTTCACCTTCGAGAGCAATCCGGAGAGCAAGAGCCGACTGATCGGCATCGCCGCCTATAGCTTGTCAGGCTCCGGCAACGGCATCGTCGTTCACAAGGACTCGCCTTACTACGATCTCGCCGATCTCAAGGGCAAGCTCGTCAGCGTTCCCTTCGGTTCGGCCGCGCACGGCATGGTGCTGAAGGCGATGCAGGACCGTGGCTATCCCGCGGACTTCTTCCAGCTGGTCAGTCAGAGCCCCGAAGTCGGCTCGACCAATCTCCAGGAGAAGAAGATCGACGCGCATGCCGACTTCGTCCCTTTCGCCGAGCTGCTGCCCTTCCGCGGTTTCGCGCGAAAGATTTTTGACGGCGTCGAGACCAATCTGCCGACCTTCCACGGCATTGTCGTCCGCACCGATTTCGCGGAGAAATATCCGGAAGTTGTCGTCGCCTACTTCAAGGCGGTGATTGCCGCCAACCAGTGGCTGCGCGACGATCCCAAGCTCGCTGCCGAAAAGATCCAGGAATGGACTGGCATCAGCAAGGAAGTCGTCTACATCTTCCTCGGCCCGAGCGGCAACATGACCACCGACCCAACGATCAAGCCGGCGCTGATCGATGCCGCCGCCGCGGACGTCAAGGTGCTGCAAAACCTCGGTCGCATGAAGGAGTTCGATCCGAAGAAGTGGGTCGACGACAGCTACATCCGCAAGGCCTACGCCGAGATGAAGCTCGACTATAATGCGCGGCTTGCGAGCACGAAAAACTACGAGATTTCCGGCGAAGATTCCTTCTGCAAGAAGCCGATCGCCGATCCGCGCAAGGCCGGCGAGGTCTGGGTGGATGATGCCGGCATCATGCCCTTCTCGTCCGCAGCCTGCACCCTCGGCGCGTACGCCGACTTCAAGGCCAAGGGCAAGAAGATCAACGTCGCCTATGTCTTCGACACCACGCGCGGCATCAAGCTGTTCGCCGACCAGGCTTTCTTCGCGGTCGGCAATGGCGACGTGGCGCCGTTCCTGCTCAAGAAGGATGCCGAAGCCTACGCCGCCAGGATCAGCGGCAAGGTGCTCGGCTTCGATGACGCGGTGAAGGCAGCGGTCGGCGGAGGCAAGACGTGAGCAGTCCCGCCCTCCTCAGACATTCCGAGGACAGCATGCCGGCAACAGCCATTGCAGAGGCGGCTCCCGTGTCCGCCGTCACTCCGCCCGCAACACCCCCTTCGTTCGGCACGCTCGCGCGGCGCTGGTACCGGCTGAATCAGGGCCGGCTTCGCGCAACCGCGATCGGCGTGATTTCGCTGCTCGCCTTCCTGCTCGTCTGGCACCTGCTCACAACCTATCGCGTGGTGTTCTTCGTACGTTTCACCAACGTGCCATCGCCGCTCGCGGTCTATGCGAGCTTCACCAAGGCGATCCACGATCCCAAATTCCTGCTGCACATCCTGCTCAGTTGCCGGCGCATCTTCATCGGCTTCTCGCTCGCCGCCATCGTCGGCATCCCACTCGGTCTGATCATGGGTCGTTTCAAGCTGGTGCATGAGGTGATCTTCCCGGTCGCCGAAGTGCTGCGCCCGATACCGGCGATCGCCTGGGTACCGATGGCAATCATGCTGTGGCCGACCAACGAGCAGAGCATCGTCTACATCACCTTCCTCGGCTCGTTCTTCCCGATCCTCGTCAATACGCTGCACGGCATGTCGCTGGTCGATCCCGTGCTGGTCCGCGCCGCGCAATGTCTCGGTGCACGCGAGCGCTCGATCTTCCGCGAGGTGTATTTTCCGGCGTCGTTGCCGCACATCTTCACCGGCCTCACCGTCGGCATGGGTGTCGCCTGGGTGTCGCTGATCGCTGCCGAGATGATCTCGGGGCAATACGGGATCGGCTACTTCACCTGGGAGGCCTATTCGCTGGTCCAGTATGCCGACATCGCGCTCGGCATGATCGCGATCGGCGTTCTCGGCCTTGGATCGAGCCTGCTCATCAGAGGCGCGGGGCAATTGGTGATGCCGTGGAGGTCGACATGAGCGAGGTGCTTGCGAGCGCGCCGAAGGGCCATATCGAGGTCAAGAACTTCTCCCTCGCCTACGAGACCATCGAGGGAGCGGTGCAGGCCGTGACCGACACGCAGATCCATGTGAAGCCCGGCGAGTTCGTCTCGATCGTCGGGCCCTCCGGATGCGGAAAGTCGACCCTGCTCAATGCGGTCGCCGGCTTCCTCAAGCCGACCACCGGAATCGTCACCGTCGACGGCGAGGCCGTGAACGGCCCCAGCGCCGAGCGCGGCATGGTGTTCCAGCAATATTCGCTGTTTCCCTGGAAGACGGTGCGGGAAAATGTCGAGTTCGGCCTGAAGATGCGCGGCATGCCGCGCTCGCAGCGCGAGCGTGCGGCACGTACGCTGCTCGGACTTGCGGGGTTGGAGGCGTTCGAGAAGCACTATCCAGAAAAGCTGTCCGGCGGCATGAAGCAGCGCGTCGGCATCGTCCGCGCGCTCGCCACGGGGCCGAAAGTGCTGCTGCTTGACGAGCCCTTCGGCGCGCTTGATGCGCAGACGCGCGTCATCATGCAGCAGATCCTCACCAACATGTGGCAGCGGCTGAAGATCTCGGTGCTGTTCGTCACCCACGACATCGACGAGGCGATCTTCCTCTCGGACCGCGTCTACTGCATGACAGCGCGCCCCGGTTCGATCAAGGCGGAGATTCCGATCCCGCTGGAGCGGCCGCGGCAGCAATCGATGATGATGTCGTCGGAGTTTCTGGCGTTGCGCCGCGGGCTGATGTCGCTGATCCGCGAGGAAAGCCTCAAGGCAATGGGCGGCGAGATCAACGACATGGGCATGCAGGGCTTGAACATCGAGCTGCACGGCCACTCGCTGGCGGATGTGATCTAGGCGCAGTGAGCGCGCTCAGTCTCGTAGGGTGGGCAAAGCGACTTGTCCGCCGTAGCTCGTAGAGCGAAGGCGGAAGCGTGCCCACCATCTTAGTTGCACGCCGAACCGAGTGGTGGGCACGGCGCTGTCGCGCCTTTGCCCACCCTACGGCAGTTTCGCTCTAATTATTTGAACCAATGCACCAGCGCGATGCTGATGCCGAGCAGCAGCATCAAGGACAGCGTCACGGCGGCCGTCACGCGACCGCCGACATTGGCAAGCACGCGCACGTCGACGCCGAGACCGAGGGCGGCCATGGAGACCACCGTGAGAAAGCCGGTGATCTTCGTCACTGGACCGACCACCGTGGCCGGCACGATCTCCAGGGAGCGCAGGGTCGCCAGCGCGAGGAAGCCGAGGATGAACCATGGCACGAGGCGAAAGAAGCCGACATTGGTCTTCTTGGCATCGCTGTGCCAGCGCGAGGCGACCAGCGAGAGGCCGACGACGACCGGCCCGAGCATCAATACGCGCATCAATTTCACGAGGGTGCCGATCTGCGTGGAGACGAGTCCGGCCGGCACCGTCGCCGCCAGCACCTGGGGCACCGCATAGACGGTCAGGCCGGCGAGAATGCCGTATTGCGTCGCCGACAATTGCAGCAGTGGAATCAACAGCGGTAGGCCCAGCACCATCATCACGCCGAGGATCGCGGTGAAGGAGATCGAGGATGCGATCTCGTCGTTGTTGGCGCCGATGATCGGCGCCACGGCCGCAATCGCGGAATTGCCGCAGATCGAGTTGCCGCACGCAATCAGGATCGACAAACGCGTCGACAGACCGAGCATGCGGCTAAGGCCGAAGGAGACGCAGAGCGCGATCACGACGACGGCCGCGATCGACGCGAGCAGCGCGATGCCCGAGGCGGCAATGGCGGCGAAACTGATGGAGGCCCCCAACAGCATGACCGCGACTTCGAGGAGCTGTTTGGCGCTGAAAGCGATGCCGGCCTGCCAGCGCGGCGCCGGCTTCCAGAAGCTGCGCAAGGCCATCCCGAGCAGGATCGCCATCACCAGCGCCTCGACATAGGGATGCTCGAACACGCCCAGTTCCGCACGCTCGAGCAGGGCCGAGACACCGGCGACTAGAACGCAGAGGAGAATGCCGGGAATCAGTGCCGCAATACGGCTCGCGGCGGAGGCCGGCTTGGTCTCGGCCGGGCTGGATGCTTGATTCTGCGACACAAATCTCTCCCAGAGGAGAAAGATTTATACGCAGTGCGCTTCCGTAGGGAAATAAGTTTTCGACATATCAGGCCCGAGGGAAGTTCTATCCTCAGCCCGGAATAATCGGCCTTAGAAGATCAGGCTCTTGGCCAGCGAAGCGACGCGGCTGAAGCCGTCATAGATGCCGGGCTCGAAGAAGGCGGCGCGGGCAAGCACGATACCCGCAACCAGCGACCAGAACAGGCCGGTGCCGGCCCGCAGCAGGAGCTTTGACGTACGCGAGCGCGGCTGGGTGTCCGTTGCGGACACCAATTGCTCGCCGAAGGGTTCAAATCCGGTACGTTCCATGGCCCTGGCCAATCCATCAAATTCTGATGGGAATGTCGTCTTTTCGGCCCCAAACGGCAATGGAAGCGATTGGCGTTTTTGCCCGCCCGAGAGAAAACTCCTTCCGTCTGGCAATCCCAGGACAATAGTTTTCTTCTTCGGCCTATTTGGACACCGGCGGCCCGTCTTACAGCGCCAGATACCTGCGCCGGATCGCCTCATTGGCCTTCAGCTCGTCGATTCCGGCGGCATAGACGATCTGACCCTTATCGATGACGGTGGCGTGGCTCGCCAGCCCCAGGCAGAAATGCATGTTCTGCTCGGCGATCAGCACCGTCGATCCGAGTTGGCGGAGTTGCCGCAAGAGTTCCCCGATCCGCTGCACGATAATCGGCGCGAGGCCCTCGCTCGGCTCGTCGAGCAGCAGGAGCGCCGGATTACCCATCAGTGTGCGCGCGATCGCGAGCATCTGCTGCTCACCGCCCGAGAGGCGCCCGGCGATGCGATGGCGCAGCGGCTCCAGAAGCGGGAAGACCTCGTAGATGCGCTTGATCGGCCACTCGTCCTGGCCCTCCGGTCCCTTCTTCTTCCCGATGACGAGATTGTCCTCGACCGTGTGCTCCGGAAAAATCTGACGGTCCTCCGGCACGAAGCCGAGGCCGGCGCGCGCGATGGTGTGCGGCTTCAGGCCCGAGATCACCGCGCCGCGCAGGCTGATCCTGCCCCTCCGCGGCGGCGCCAGCCCCATGATCGCCTTCATGGTCGTCGACTTGCCGGCGCCATTGCGGCCCAAGAGCGCCATGGTCTCGCCCTGCCGCACCGACAGGCCGACGCCGAACAGGATCTGGCTGGTGCCATAATAGACATCGAGATCGGCGACTTCGATGACGGCTGCGCTCATGCGGCAGCTCCCGCATGTTCGGTGCCGAGATAGGCGTCGATCACGGCGCTGTTGTTGCGGATCTCGTCGGGCGTGCCGGTTGCGAGGATACGGCCGTAGCAAAGCACGACGATTTTGGGGGCGATCTTGAACACGATGTCCATGTCGTGCTCGATGAAGACGACCGTGATCTTCTGCGTCTCCCAGAGCTCGCGCACCTTGTCGATCATGCGCCAGCGTTCTTCCGGGCCCATGCCGGCGGTGGGTTCATCCAGCAGCAGCACCTTTGGTTCGAGCACCAGCGCGAGCGCGATATCGAGCAGCTTCTGGTCGCCATGCGACAGGGTCGCGGCGGTGCGATGGCGTTTGCCGGCGAGCCCTAACAGTTCCATCACGTGCTCGGCGCGTTCGCGCGTCTCCGGCAGCGGAAAGCGCTTGTGCAGCACCGCTGAGGTGCGCTGGTCGGCGCTGACGGCGGCAAGCATGGTCTCCTGCACCGTGAGCGATTTGAAGATGCTAGCCACTTGGAAGGCGCGGCCGATGCCATGGCGCACGATCTCGGGCGGCGAGCGGCCGGCGAGATCGACGCCGTCGAGCAGCACCTTGCCGGAATCTGGCCTCAAGGCACCGGTGATCAGGTTGAAGAACGTGCTCTTGCCGGCGCCGTTCGGGCCGATCACAGCGGTGAGCGAGCCGTCGGGGAAGTCGAGCGAGACATCGTTGGTCGCCTTCACGCCGCCAAAGGACTTTGCGAGATTGCGGATCTCAAGCATCGCTAGCGCCCCTCGCCTGCGTCACGCCGATGCGCAAACCATTCGGCGACGAAATCCAAGAGGCCCTTGCGCAGGCCCAGCGCGAAGAACAGGATGACCACACCGAGCACGATGCCGTGATACTCGGTGAAGCGCGTGACGGTGTCGTTGAGCAAGAGCAGCAGCACGGTGCCGACCATCGGCCCCAGGAATGTCGAGACCCCGCCGAGCATGTTGATGAAGATGCCTTCGCCCGAGATCGTCCAATAGGCGAACTCCGGATAGGCGCCGGAGACGAACAGCGCCATCACCATGCCTCCCATCGACGCGAACAGAGCCGCCAGCACGAAGACGGTCAGCTTGGCACGCCAGACGTCGATGCCGAGGAAGCTGGCGCGCGCGGCGTTGTCGCGGATCATACGCAGCGTGTAGCCGAACGGCGATTGTGCGATCTGGCGCATCGCGAGCAAGCCGAGGATGAGCAGCGCGCAGCTCGCGACATAGAGATGGACGTGGTTGGCAAGGTCAATGCCGAGGAACGGCGGCCGCGGAATGCCGCCGCGCAGACCCTGGTCGCCGCCGGTGAAGGAGGCCCATGACAGGATCGTCGAGTGGATCAGCATCTGGAAGGCGAGCGTCACGAAGGCAAAGTAGATCTCCTTCAGTCGCACGCAGATGGCGCCAATGATCGCGGCAACCATTGCGGTGATCGCCAGCGTCGCGACGAAGGCGACGGGAATCGGCACGCCGAGCTTCTGCATGATCAAGCCGAAGCTATACGCGCCAAGGCCGAAGAACATGCCATGACCGAACGAGGTCAGGCCGGTGTAGCCGACCAGCAAATTCAGCGACGTCGCAAACAGGCCGTAGGCCGAGCAGCGAATGACGAAGTCGAGCAGCGCCTTGCTGCCGGTGAAGAGCGGCAGGCTCGCCAGCACGGCGAAGGCGATCAGCGCGATCAGGACGTCACGGTAGCGCTGAAGCGCCGCACCGCTGCGCACCGGCGCCAGCGTTTCAGCGCGTCCGGCCTCGAGCTCGGTCATGCCGCCTCCTTGCCGAACAGGCCGGTAGGCTTGGAGACCAGCACGATCACCATGAACAGATACATCAGCCCTTCCGTGAACAAGGGAAAGCCGAGCGAACCGAACGAGCGGATCAGCCCGAGCAGCAGCGCGCCGATCAGCGCGCCCAGGATCGAGCCCATGCCGCCGATCACGGTGACGATGAAGGATTCGATCAGCACCGAAAATCCCATCCCCGGCGTCAGCGACCGTACGGGGGCCGCAAGCGCGCCGGCAAGGCCCGCCAGCATGCCACCGAGTGCGAACACGCCGCCATAGATCAGGCCGGTGTTGATGCCGAGCGCGGACACCATGCCAGGGTTATGTGCGGCTGCGCGGATCACCTTGCCGATGCGGCTGCGCGACAATCCGATGCCGAGCACGATCGCGGCGAGAAGCGCGACGCCGATCAGCAACAGATAGTAAGGCGGCACCACGCCACCGGCGATGAACAACGGCATCACCTGGAACGCGGACGGCATGCCCATCGACTTGAACTCCGGTCCCCAGATGATGCGCACGACATCGTCGAAGATCAGCACGAAGGCGTAACAGACGAGGAGCTGCATCAGCACGTCCGCGCCGTAGACCCGGCTCATGAAGACGCGCTCGAAAATCAGGCCGAGGATCGCGGTGCCGGCCGCGCCCGCCAGCATGGCGAGCGCAAAACTGCCGGTGAGCTGATAGGCCGTCATCGCAAAGTAGGCGCCGAACATATAGAAGGCGCCGTGGCTGAAATTGACGACCTTGAGCACGCCGAAGATCAGGGTCAACCCGACCGCGACCAGAAACAGCAGCATGCCGATAATGAGGCCGCTGGTGGTTTGCGTCACCAGGCAGGCGGAGCTGGAGAGGCAGCCGGCGAGCGCATCGAGATCCACGGGAGCACTTTCATTGCGACGCGCCTGACGCGGCGCGGAAAACGAAACGATAGCGGAGACGGTCGCCCGTCCCCGCCGCGCGCGTGATCAGGTGTAGCCCTTGCTCTTCTTCCACTCGGCCTCGAGCTCGAAGATGGTCTTCCAGTCGCCGGCCTTGACCTCGGGAACATAAGGCTCCTGCGGGATGGTGGTGCCCCAGCCGATGGCGTAGCCGACGAGGGTGTGGTCGTCGCCGCGCATCGTCACCGTGCCGTCGGCGCCGAACGGGCACTTGATGGTGAGGCCGTTCAGCACTTCCGCGATCTTCTTGCCGTCGGCCGAGTTCGCCTTCTTGGCAGCTTCCGCCATCAGCATGATGGCGGTGGCGTTTTCCCACGACCAGTTGGTCGGATATTCATTGTACTTGGCCTTGTAGGCATCGCCCCAGGCGGCATTCTCCGGCGTCGCCGGGAACGTCTTGATGTAGCGGTTGCCGGAGTGAATGCCCTTTGGCAGGTTCTTCACCACGGTGAGCGCGGTGTAGTCGGCCATGTTGACCGCGAACACCTCCATCTGGCCGAACATCGCGTAGATATTGGCCTGGTCGATGTAGGAGGTGAGATCGCCGCCCCACAGGCAGGAGTACAGCGCCTGCGGCTTGGCTTGAAGAATCTTCGTCACCACTTCGGTGTAATCGGGCTGGAACAGCTTGGGCCAGGACTCGCTGATGATTTCGACCTCGGGCGCAAAGCGTTTCAGGTAGAGCGTGAATTCCGCCGTGGTGTCGCGGCCATAGGCATAGTCGGGCGAGCAGGTCGCCCACTTCTTCAGGCCTTTTGCCTTGGCGATCGCCGCGGCATAGCTGCCGCCGACGATGGAGTCGTGCACGCCCTGCCGCGCGGTGCGGAAAGCATTGGGAATGTGCTGCTTCGGATCCGCGGTCAGCGCCGAGGTCTCGGAATTGGTGTGGATGCAGAACACGCCGAGATCGCGCGCGACCTCGTGCACCGCGAAGGCGCCGGAGGAGGCCTCGGCGTCGATCATCAGCTCGCAGCCGTCGGTGTTGACGAGCTCGCGCGCGACGCGGGCGGCTTCCTGCGGCTGGCCCTTGGAGTCGCGGATCACCATCTCGATCTGCCGGCCGGCAAGGCCGCCGGCGGCGTTGACCTTCTCGACCTCGAGCATCACCGCATTGCGCGAAGACGTGCCGAGCTGCGCGACGCGCCCCGATAAAATCGTCGGCATCCCGATCTTGATGGTCTTGGCCTGCGCACGCGCCACCCAGGGCGCGGCAAACGTCATCGCACCGGCGCCCATCAGCGCCAGCGTGGAACGGCGGCTGATGCCCGGCGTGCGGGTTCTCGTCATTTTTCCCTCCCTCTTTCGGGTCGGCGTGTCCTGATCCCTGCCGAAGATCGTCTCGTCTCCGTGTCCCCAAGGATTTCAGAGGGTGGGGGGTGACGTCAAGCCAAAGATGAATTACGAGTCAGAATTCATCAAGGGAGGACATGAGGCCGGCAATCGGCCCAAAACCCGGCAAATGATCAACCTTTCGAGCTTCATCGCCTTTCATGCCCGGCGCACGCCGGACCGGCCCGCGCTGAAATACCGCGGCGAGCAGATCGCTTACGCGATGTTCGACGCACGCATCCGGCAGGTCGCCGGCTGGCTCGCCGCGCAGGGCATCGGTTCAGGCGATGTCGTGGCCGTGCTGATGAAGAACAGCGCGGCGTTCCTGGAGCTTGTCTTCGCCACCAGCCATCTCGGCGCGGTGTTCCTGCCGATCAATTTTCGCCTGTCCCGCGACGAGGTCGGCTACATCACCGGCAATGCCGGCGCGCGCCTTCTGGTCGTCGATCAGGAGTTGGCTGCGAATGCAGCGGGCGCGAACATCGTCGTGCTCGATGAGACCGCGCAGCAGAGCGTCACCCATCTCGCAAGCAACACGACGGCAGCACCGATGCATGTGCGCCAGCCCTCCGACCTGATGCGGCTGATGTACACCTCGGGCACGACCGATCGCCCCAAGGGCGTAATGCTCACTTACGATAATTTCTACTGGAAGTCCGCCGACCAGACGATCGCGCTGGGCCTCGGCGCCGACACACGCCTTCTCGTCGTCGGCCCGCTCTATCATGTCGGCGCGCTCGACCTGCCCGGAATTGCAGTGCTCTGGTATGGCGGGTTCATTCGCATCGAGCGCAATTTCGAGCCCGGGGCGGGGCTGGCGGCTATCGCAGAAGACAAGCTCAACGCGGCCTGGTTCGCGCCTGTCATGACCACCGCGATACTCACCTGCCCCACCCGCGACCGCTACGACGTCTCCAGCCTGCAATGGGCGATCGGCGGTGGCGAGAAGACGCCGGAGGCGCGCATCCGCGCCTTCTCCGAATATTTCCGCAATGCGCGCTACATCGACGCCTACGGCCTCACCGAAACCGTCGGCGGCGACACCTTCATGGAGAAAGGCCGCGAGATCGAGAAGATCGGCTCCACCGGGCGCGCCATTGCCCATGTCGAGATCGAAATCCGCGACGAGGACGGCAACACGCTGCCGCCGAATGTCAATGGCGAGATCTGCCTGCGCGGCCCGAAGATCACGCGCGGCTATTGGAAGGATCAGGACAAGACGGCGTCCGCCTTCTTCGGCGACTGGTTCCGCAGCGGCGACGTCGGCTATCTCGACGACGAGGGCTTTCTCTACCTGACCGACCGCAAGAAGGACATGATCATCTCCGGTGGCGAGAACATCGCCTCCTCCGAGGTCGAGCGCGTCATCTACGATTTGCCCGAAGTGCGTGAGGTCGCGGTGATTGGCCTGCGCGATGTGCGCTGGGGCGAGCGGCCGGTCGCGGTCGTCGTGCTGACTGAGGGCGCGAGCCTCGACCTCGCTGCCCTTACCGAGCATTGCCGCGCGCGGCTGGCGAGCTTCAAGGTCCCGAAACAGCTCGTCCTCCGCGACAGCCTGCCGCGCAACCCGTCAGGCAAGATCCTCAAGCGCGTGCTCCGCGCCGAGCTGGAGACCTCCGAATGACGCAAGCGACCGCAAAGGTAACCAAGCTGAACCGGGTCGAGCGCAACGCCTGGACCAAGCAGAAGATCTTTGACGCCGCCACCAAGGTCGTCGGCAAGCATGGCTATGCCGAGGCCTCGGTCGCGCGCATCACCGAAGAAGCCGGTGTCGCGCAGGGCACCTTCTACAATCATTTCGAGAACCGCCAGGAGCTGCTGAACCAGCTGCTGCCCAAGATCGGCCTCGACATGGTCGAGTTCATCCGCGCCCGCACCGGCACGGCGGATGCGGCGCGGCAGGAGATCGAGCGCTTCGCCGCGTTCTTCGATTTCATCCGCGAGGTCCCTGAGTTCCTGCGTATTCTCAACGAGGCCGAATTCTTTGCACCGACCGGCTACCAGAAGCATCTCGACAACATCTCGACGGCCTATGTCCGCATTTTGCGTCGCGCGCGGCTTGCCGGCGCGATCGAGGATTACAGCGACGAGGAATTCGAGGCGATCGTTCACATGCTGATGGGCGCGCGCGGCTATCTCAGCCGGCGCTACTCCTATTCGGAAGCCGGCGTCACCGCCGTGCCCGAGCACGTCATCTCCGCCTATCGCAAGCTGATGACGCGCGGCCTCTTCACTGCCTCCGGAGATCAGGACACGCCATGAACATCTCGTCTCCGCACAAGCCGCTCGACCTCGCCTCAGCCATCGCCGAGGGCGACATCCGCTGTCTTCTGATGGTGCTGGTGCACATGACCGGCGACGAGAAGTGGCTCGAACCGCCCTATTTGCCCAAGCGCGACATCCGCCTTATTCCCGATCCGGAGGCCGGCGTGCCCCGGGACATCCAGGACGAGATCCGCGCCGCCGTCGTCAGGTTCTTCGCCAATGGCACGCCGAAACCCGTGATCACCGATCCGGGCGAGGAACTGCTGCTGAAGATGATGCGCGCCTGCCTCGGCGAGAGTGTCGCGCCGGAATATGCACCTTTGATGCGCGAGGAGATGGGTTTTGTGCCGCGCGAGGCGCGCTGGACGAAGCGCCCCTCCGATGAAAGGCTTGCCGACCAGCATGTGCTGATCGTCGGCGCCGGTGTCTGCGCCATCGCGCTCGGCGTGGCGCTCGGGCACCTCGGCATCCCCTACACCATCGTCGAGAAGAACGCCGAGCTCGGCGGTACCTGGTGGATCAACCGCTATCCCGGCTGCGGCGTCGACACGCCGAACCATTCCTATTCCTATTCTTTCGGCTCGCGCAACGCATGGACGCGCTATTTCTGCCCGCGTGAGGAGCTGCTCGGCTATCTGCAGAAGGTCGCGGACGAATACGGCATCCGCAAGCATCTGCGCGTCAACACCGAGCTGACCTCATCACGCTGGGACGAGGGACGGCAACGCTGGATTTCGACGCTCAAGACGAAGGATGGCGAGGAGACTTTCGAATCCACCGCGCTGGTCTCGGCCATCGGCCAGCTCAACGATCCCTCCCGCGCCCGCTTCAAGGGCGAGGAGAACTTCAAGGGCACGATCCTGCACTCTGCGCTGTGGTCCGACGGTATCGATCTCGACGGCAAGCATGTCGCCGTGATCGGCACGGGGGCGACGTCGATGCAGATGGTGCCGTCGATCGCCGGTCGCGTGGCCTCCATCACCGTCTACCAGCGCAGCGCGCAATGGGCGAGGCCGGTGAAGGGCTATGCCGATCCGATCAGCGAGAGCGCACGCTGGCTGCTCGCGCATCTGCCGTTCTATGTGCAGTGGTACCGTTTCAACATGTTCTGGCGCTATGGCGACGGCCTCTTGCCTTTCCTGCGCAAGGACCCGGCTTGGCCACATCCGGAGCGCGCCGTCAACAAGGGCAATGACCGGCACCGGCAGGAACTCACTGACTTCATCCTATCGGAGCTACAGGGCCGGCCCGACCTGATCGAAAAATGCGTGCCGACCTATCCGCCCTACGGCAAGCGCATCCTGCTCGACAACAACTGGTTCAAGACTTTGATGCGCTCCAACGTGGAGCTCGTCACGGACACCATCGACCATTTCGACCAGAACGGCATCGTCACCGCGGACGCCAAGCACCGTCCGGCCGACATCATCGTCGTTGCCACCGGCTTCAAAGTCACGGAGATGGCCGCGCGCCTCAACATCAGCGGCCGCGCCGGCAAGGATTTGCGCGAGGCCTGGGCCAACGACAACCCGACCGCGTTCCTCGGCCTCACCGTGCCGGGCTTTCCAAACTTCTTCTGCATGCTCGGGCCGAACTCCGGCCCCGCCCACGGCGGCAGCGTCATCTTCCAGTCGGAATGCCAGAGCCGCTACATCTCGGCGTGCCTAGTCAACATGATCGAGCACGACGTCGCCGCCATCGACGTTCGCCAGGACGTGCTCGACGACTACGTCCGCAAGGTCGACGTCGAGCACGAGGCGATGATCTGGACCCATCCCGGCATGAGCACCTACTATCGCAATGCAAGCGGCCGCGTGTTTTCGGCGATGCCGTGGCGGTTCGTGGACTACTGGCGCATGACCCACGATCCGGATTTGAGGCAGTACAAGCTGACCAAAGTGTGAGACAGCACTGACCCTGACCAAAGCTTGAGTCGCGCAGGCCCCACATCGTCATTGCGAGCGCAGCGAAGCAATCCAGAGTCTTTCCGAGGCGGGATTCTGGATTGCTTCGCTGCGCTCGCAATGACGGAGCTGAGGTTCAGGCCGCCAGCCCGCTCTCCACCGGCGCGAATTCCAAACCTAAGCTTTCCGCCACCGCCTTGTTGGTAATTCGGCCGCGATGCACGTTGAGCCCGTTGCGCAAGTGCGGATTTTCCAGCACCGCGGCAAAGCCCTTGTTCGCGAGCATCAACCCGAACGGCAGCGTCGCGTTGTTCAGCGCCTGGCTCGAGGTCACCGGTACCGCACCCGGCATGTTGGCGACGCAGTAATGCACGACGCCGTCGACCTCATAGGTCGGCTCGGTGTGGGTGGTCGGATGCGAAGTCTCGAAGCAGCCACCCTGGTCGATCGCGACGTCGACCAGTACCGCGCCCGGCCGCATCGATGTCAGCATCGCGCGCGTGACGAGCTTCGGTGCGCTGGCGCCCGGCACCAGCACCGCGCCGATCACGACGTCGGCAGCGAGCACCTCCTCCTCGACCGACTCGATCGTCGAGAAGCGGGTGCGCACGCGGCCGATAAAGAGATCGTCCAGCTGGCGCAAGCGCGGAATCGAGCGATCGATCACAGTAACTTCGGCGCCGAGCCCTGCGGCCATCCGTGCCGCCTGCGTTCCCACCACGCCGCCGCCGAGCACGACCACCCGCGCCGGCTG
>NZ_PSRT01000124.1 GCF_004212635.1 Bradyrhizobium genosp. SA-3
TACGTCTCAGCCCTGGAGGACGCCGGAGCGGCTGTTTCCGTCGACCGTCCAAGCCGCGCTGGCGAGGCCCGATTCGCCGGCCGCGCACTGGGCTGCGGAACGTTTTCCGGTCGAAATCCGGGGCGAATGGCAGCGCCGGGTGGATTGAGTGGGGTGCTTCGGCTCATCGCCGCCGCGGGCACGAACAGCGCGGTGCAGCGGTCAGTGTGAACCACGACACTGTTGGGTCGGCTGTCCTGGCTCGGCGAGATGCTGCTACCGTCAAGCGCAGCCGAGGCGTGCTGGTCGCCCTGCCGGAAGTTGAAGGGAAGAACGACCGTTCCTAAATTCAGGGGCTGCTGATGGCGCGCGGTTGGCTCGAGAGACGATGATGGGCCGGCGTCTTCCACCATCGCCCACAGCTGATCCTGATCGTAAGCTTCCTCAGGAAGGACCAATGGCGAACCGACCGCTGGCCCGAAAGGCGACGGTGCGCCGGCGCTTTCCATCAGCACACGAGCCATTGAATTGCCCGGCTCGCTCAGCTGGCGCTCAATGGCATCCAGTTCCGCATGGCTTAGCGTCCTCTGCCTCTTCGCAGGCCTCAACTGCCCGCTGTAATCCTCACCCATGAGGGCCGCGTGACTTGAAAGGGGGGTGCTCCCGGTGAGCTCGTTCGGAGCCGGCTGGTAGCCGTCGCTCCAGTGACGAACGGCTTCTCCGCGATCCGGTGCCTGGTGATCGCGCGCGGTTGGCTTGAGAGACGATGCTAGGATTGGTTCGCCCATCATCCCTCGCAGCGGATCCTGATCGTGACCTTCCGAAGTCAGCTCCTTCGGCCAACTCAAAGCTTCCCGGGGCGCGCTGTGCTGCGCAGCGGCGTCCCCGACGCGTCTGGTGACTGCGTCTTGGGGATGAGGACCGCCGGCACTATGGTGCCCAAGTTCCAACACCTGGGTGAGCCCACGGTCTTCGTCAGACAGATGAGGATTGTAGCGATCTGGAGAAACAGGAGTTTCTGCGACGGCAGGGGTATCAAGCTGCGGCACTGCATCCAAGTACGGCTCAAACTCCGCTTGCTGCTGTTGCGTTTGTGGCACCGTGGCGTTGTAAGCAGAGTCTCGGTCGAATGGGTTGATGCTGTTAAATGGGTCCATGTCCCGTCCCGGTTTGAGCTGGTTCGCAATCCTGAGCCGATCGTGTCGCTCTGTGGTTCTCCTCTATTAGGATCAGCTGTCGACAAGCTGACGCGCTTAGAGACTTAAGTGAGCCATTGGCCAGCCCGACCGCCACACTCACTCGAGGAACGCGCCAAGGATGCCGGGATTGCTATTTTTCGGAAACACTGGCTGGCTGAGTCGGAGCCGGCACGAACAGATTCTATTTTGAGTAGCATCATGGGACCTAGAAAATCGTCCAAATATAGAGTGTGTACCGAGCTGGGAAGTGTTCTGGACGATGCCGTCCGGATGGTGCCCGAACTGAGGCGACCTCTTCGTTGAAGGCATGTCTTGCCGAGAAGGTCTTGACTCTGGCCGCAGAGGGTGAATCGGATCCAGCTATCTTGGCACGTGTCGCGGTGCGGACAGTGCAGGAATCCTTGCAGCTGACCGATGTGAAGGAGGACCGACGTGCGACATGTTGCGTGTCGCCAGGAGGGGCTTGAATTGTTGCACTCGCAAGGCGTCATCCATCGAAAACCTTGATCCCGGTGATGGTTGGTTCGTCGCGCGGCGAAGGACCCGCACCCGGACCACCTTATAGGTGGAGAGCATATATTCGCATAGAAAGAGGGATGCTGCCTCGCGCAGAAGCTCCTCCTGCCACCAACCGGTGGACTGCGCCCGAGAACACGGCCTTTGGGGTGCATAGTTTCGTCGGCTTGCTGAAAGTGCTGGATCTCCTACATTGCTATGAGCAAGAGCGAATTTTGAGCCGGGCAAGTGAAGCAGTTGGAACGGCCGTTTGCCGCTCCGCTAGCAGCCAGTACGAGGCGGCGGATCGCCCTCTGGCGTGCAAACAAACAGCTTGATATCGAAATCAAAATCATGCGTCTTGTCCGGCCGTTATTTGCGCTGTGGCTGAACTCATTAGATGTTGCGGGCTGCCTGGGCCGCAGGCGCCGCGGCCTGCCACGATGGCGGCGCGACTGGAGAGCAGACAGCCCCTTCTCGCTCACACAGCTCTTAAATGGTGTTGCAGGCCACCGAGCCGTCCGCTTGCTTAGGCTAGGCCGGCGCCCGCCGGTTACGCTCGCTCCTGCTGGAAGTAGCTGGGGACACAAAGCGCCGTAGCAGATGCTCGGCAGATTCGATGTGCCGATTGTGCGCAGAATTCTTCGCTTCCTTTACTTCTCTGCCGCGATACTTTGCTAAGTGTGGCTTCGTTCCGAGGCTCTGCGCGACTTCCAGCCGCGTAAAAGGATGTGGGGCAGCACGGCTGCGGGCACACTACCAGCGGCTGTTCAACTATCAGTGGAGCTACACAGCCGCAACGTTATCCATAACCCATCAGGCGCGCCGAAGACGCGGGATTACCTGGCGGTACGCAGGTTCGTGGGACGCTCTCCCGCAGCGTCGGTAGCCGAGCGGGAAACCCCCGAAAAGTTGGCGGTCGGTCGCATTCCTTTCCTCACTTGTCAGCTTCTCGAAAGCCGCACCTGCCAAGATCAAACTGAACGTCCCATGCGCGAGGGGAATAGATGAACATCGATCCATCGAACACATTAGAACGCTTGACCCAGCAGCAGCGGACGCAGCAACAGCCGGGCGGCCCTATAAGCGCACAAACCAGCTCACCAGCACACCCGTCGCCGGATCAAGCGGACTTTGAGCAGCAGCTGAGCGAACTGCGGTCACACCGAACATCAGATTCAGCTGCCGGTTCGATGGATTCCCGGATTGGATCACCCTCGACCGTGACGAGGGGCAATCGGAGAGCGTGCGCCATCCAGGAAAGCGAGCGGTGCCCGGCCGCATCCTTCGTCAGGGGGCGCGCCGAACTTGCCGCATCGCTAGCCGGAGCGAGTGTTAAGGCGCTGAAGAACGAGATCAAACTCGCTGCGCAGCGAGCCGCACAGTGGCCACGAGCCACCGGATCTTCTGCCGGCAGTGTCGACGTCGACCGCATTTTCGACGATGTGCTGGCATCATCGTATCTGCCGCTGCACCGTTTTCAGAACGAGGACATCGATTGTGAGCCCATTCTAGACGAGGAGGTGAGTGCCATCGCGCATGTGCGTTCCCTCGCGGGTTTGCGTGCTCAGGCTAGCCCGCATGTTTATAAGGCTGCTATCTGCTCGGACGACGAAAGGGAGGACGAAATTGATATGGCGCGTCTCGCGGCATGGCACACGAAAGGCGTTACAGAGAGTGCTTTTGTGTCATTGTCCCAGACGCCCTCGCGACTGCTCCTTTCAAAGGACCACAGCGAGAATGGCGCGAACGCGATTGCAAAGAACGCTAAGAAGCTGCACACTTATACGGTACCAAGCGTCACGGCTTGGCCGATCAAAAAGATCAACGATATTCTAGAGCGTGGGCATGCTCCCGGAGATGAGGAGCTGCGAGATTGGTTAGGGGGAATACCGAGCGAGGAGACAGAGGTCTTGTTTCTGGGCGGCAACCTAGCTGATTATTGGACAGCCAGCGTGGATAATCCGAACATGGCTAGCACACCGCAAGATCGTACGGCGATCAAGAAAGCAAGGATCAGCTTCGATGCGGCCGAGATGATGACGGATTCTCGAGCTCATTGCCCCTCGGATTCCGGCCACTGACCCTCTCAGTCCTGACGAGCTATCGGCTGCGGTCGAATCGGCCGGGACTGGCGCCCCTGCTTTCTGCTATTTGGAAGTCAAGCGTGCCGGGCGCATGCGCGTCCGGTCCGAAGGCCGGGCCCCTCGTCAGGTCGATGGCCAAGTCAGCGAAAGCGATCATGCTTCGCCGAGAAGGGCGTGTTTCACTAACCCGACCGTGATGCTGTCTTACCCATCAGGTGCATCGTCGGCACCAAGCGTGAATTTGGATCTTACCCAATGTTACCCAACGTTGGTTTGAAAACCACCTCAAGGCGGAAAAATGACGGATTAGCATCCCTGCACCGCGGCCCTGGAAGAGGAGGGCGCGTGGGTTTACGGGCCAAAGAGCCTAGAGGAGGGAATGATGACAAGGAAGCTCGCCGCTTCTCGCGGTTATTGGATGAGTTTTGCCCGAAACGTTCTCATCTGTTCCACGCTTTTGGCTGGAACGGCCGTGGTCTTCACCCAAGCCAAGGCGGACGACATCAATTGGCGCCAGTTTGAAGGCGCCTCGATCGTCTGGGCCTATGACATTCATCCGTATGCCGACGCGGTCGCAGCCCAGTTGCCGGAGTTCGAGAAGCTCACGGGCATCAAGGTGACGCCCGAGCTTTATCCGGACGATGCCTATTGGAATAAGTTGACAATCCAACTCAGTACCAAGTCGCCGAGTTGGGACGTCGTGGGGACGGGCATTCAACCAGCTTGGGATCTTGCGCCAGGTCAATTGCTTGAGCCGCTCGACAGATATCTGAACGATCCGAAACTCACGGCGGCGGGCTACGACTACCAGGATTTCTTCCCTGCACTTCGGGATGCGCTGACCTGGAAGGTCAAAGAAGGGCAGATCGAGCCGGGAAGCGGACAGGTCTGGGCCATTGCGCATGGCTTTGAGAACATCCAGCTGTTCTACCGCAAGGACATCCTCGACAAGTACGGCATTAAAGTCCCGACCACTCCGCCGGAGATGTCCGCCGCCTGCGAAAAACTGAAGGCCGCGGACCCCGCGATCACACCTTTGGGCGTGCGCGGCGTGCGATTTTGGAGCAGCATCCACACGGCTGCGATTTCGATTGCCAGGTCCTATGGGGTGCACGATTTCGTCCTCAAGGATGGCAAAGCGGACACTGGCCTCGACTCGCCGGAGTCGATCGCGTTCCACAAGGACTATGTGGACATGATCAAGAAGTGCGCGGCTCCGTCCTTCGCCAACGACAATTGGTACCAGGTGGTCGATGGCATCAGTTCGGGACGAACGGCGATGGCGATCGATTCCAATATGTTCGGTTTTTGGAATGACGTGGCCGGCAAGCCCGCTTCGGGGAAGATCGCATTCGCGCCACCGCTGCATGCTCCGAACAGCAAGAATTTCGAATCCAACATCTGGATCTGGTCTCTTGCGATGAATGCCGCGTCAAAGAAAAAGGGGGCAGCCTGGCTGTTCATCCAATGGGCAACGTCAAAGCAGGTCGGACTGAACGGCGCCGTCGCCGGCAAGCTCGTTAACTCTCCGCGCGCCTCTACCTGGAGTGACCAGGCCTGGCTCGAATATGCGGCAAGGCCGGAGTTCAACAACTTCGTGGACACGTTCAAGACCGTGCAAGACAGAGCGAAACTCGCATTTACAGCTCGTGTCGGCTTTGCCGAAGCAATGAATGCCTGGGCCGTCGCGATGCAAAAAATGGTCAATGGAGCTGACGTGAAGGCCACGCTGGCCGACCTTGCCTCCGAGATCCGCTCGTCGATGTGAAACGCGCCTGGGCGGCGAGCATCATCGCCGCCTCCTGCATTGTAAAGATGAAGTGAGATGGATATTCCTGGATCCCACGGAATCGCGACGCTGCAGTCTTCGACCACTCAACTTGCCTCGCCAAAAGACAAGGCGGTCAGGAGCGCACAGGATTCGCGCCTTGATTGGTGGAGCATTGCCGCAATCACCCCTGCTATCATCGTACTTCTTGGCTTTCTTTTCCTGTTTTTCTATGGCGTCTTTCAGTCGCTGACCGATCTCAAGTTCGGTCGGCCTCTCGTCCACTTCATCGGCCTCAACAACTACGCGGCATTGATCAAGACAGGAGATTTTTGGAACAGCGTTCGTACCACTCTTGTTTACGCCGCATCGGCGGTGCTTGCGGAAGCTGTATTCGGTCTGGCGCTTGCCAAGCTGTTCGCAACTGACGTCTTCCTTGCGCGTGTGATGCGGCCCGTCATTCTCTTGCCGCTCGTCCTGCCTCCGATGAGCGTTGCGCTCATGTGGACGACAATGATGGACCCGCAAAACGGGATTATGAACTACCTGCTCTCCCTTGCGGGCATAAGCCGATTTGCATGGATTTCAGATCCAAACACCGCGATGTTCTCGCTCGTCCTTATTGATGTCTGGACCTATACGCCATTCTTCGCGCTAATCATCTTCGCCGGTCTCCAGGGCATCAATGAAGAGATCAAGGAGGCCGCGCGTGTAAATGGCGCGAAGGCGTGGGCAACCTTCCTGCACATCGAGTTTCCGCTGATTGCGCCATACATTCTGATCGCCGCAGTGTTTCGGCTGATCGAATCCCTCAATCAGTTCGACATCATTTTCGGGACAACGCAAGGTGGGCCTGGAAATAGCACCTCCGTACTTTCGGTGCGAGCTTACATTACCGCGTTCCAGAACCTCGCCTTTGGGCGTGGTGCCGCACTGATGGTCGTCAATTGGATGATCGTGCTGATCGGAACGTTTGCCCTGGTGAAGCTATGGCGCTTCGTTCGGCAGCGCGTAAGCTGAGGATGCAACCATGCGACTGAGGCGCTCAACCTCTACCAATTTGCTTCTGAACCTGCTCGTCGGCATTTGCGCATTGATCCTGGCCTTTCCACTCGTCTGGATCGCGATGACGTCGCTGAAGCAGCAGGCTGAAGTGATGACCTGGCCGCCAACCTTCCTGTTCGTGCCGACGCTGGAGAATTTCCGTGTGCTGTTTGATGTCACCCAGGCCGGAGCGACCAGCTATGGCACCATCAAAGTCGACTTCTTAACGCCCATCACGAACAGCGTCGTCATTGCGCTTGGCTCCGTAATCATCTCCCTGCTGATTGGGGTGCCAGCCGGCTACGTCCTAGCCAGGCGAGACATACCCTTCAAGGAAGACATTGCCTTCTTCATTTTGGGCTTCCGCTTTGCCCCGGTCCTCTTGGTCGTCATCCCGCTGTTCAGCGTCTTTCAGACGATCGGATTGTATGACACCTATATCGGGATGATCTGGGTCTACCAAGTCGTTACATTGCCAATGATTGTTTGGCTGAGCCGCTCCTATATCGAAGACATCCCAAAAGACATAGAGGAGGCGGCCGCCATGGATGGGGCCAAACCGGTCCGAGTCGTGGTGCACATCGTGCTGCCGCTTTTGAAGCCGGGCCTCATCGGGGCCTCGTTGCTCATCTTCCTACTCGCTTGGCACAACTTCGCCTTAGGTCTGATGCTCAGTTCGACCAAGGCGCCGGTAACGGTCGCTCTTCTCAAGCTGCTCAATCCAGGCGTGCAGTTCTACCCGGTCATGGCCGCAGGGCTGGTTGTGACGATGATCATTCCCGTCATTCTGATCGTGATCGGTCAGCGTCATCTTGAACGCGGCCTAACCTTCGGTGCCGTAAAATGAGCGTCAGGCCATTGATGTTCTTCGGAACGACGAATCTCGATCTGTGCTTCAATGTCGAGCGGCTTCCAACGCCGGGTGAAAGCCTGATGGGTACGGTGACCCGTCACCCTGGAGGAAAGGGCGCGAACCAAGCCGTTGCTGCCGCCCGGCTCGGCCTGAAACCACACCTCTACACGCATCTCGGTGATGATGATGCCGGTCAGTCGCTTTTAAAATCGCTTATGGAAGCTGGCGTTTGCACTGACGCAATCACGGTCTGTGCAGGCGAAGTCTCGGGCTCGGCCTTGGTTATGGTCGCTGACGACGGCTCCAACATGATCGTCATAGACCCGGGCGCCAATTCGAAGGTGGCGCCGGACATGATCGAGAGCGCAACCAAATTCATAGAGCACGATACAATCGTCGTCGCCGAAATGGGTATGCCGATCCCTGCGCTCAATCGACTCTTCGAGATGAAGCGTAAAAAAGGCTTCGAGCTTATTTTCAACCCGGCCCCGGTAAGGCCAGGTCTTCCATCGGCTGCGTGGAGAAGCGTTGATTTCGTCACGCCGAACCAGACGGAAGCTTTCGAGCTGACAGGCATCGAGGTATGCGACTTCGATAGCGCCGCGTGTGCGGCGGGCAAGCTGCTTGATCTCGGGCCCGGTGCCGCGCTGATCACGCTCGGGGCGCAGGGAGCTTATTATGCTGATGCCACGCGCTCCTTTGCTCTGCGGGCGTTTCCCGTCAAGGTCGTCGATACCACGGCCGCAGGAGATGCTTTCAATGGGGCATTCGCAGCATCACTCGCTCAGCGGCTGCCTCTAAAGGAAGCAGTGAGGAAGGCGCTAGCGGTTGCAGCCTTATGTGTGACACGGCGCGGTGCTCAAAGCTCTATGCCGACAGCCCAGGCAGTTGACGAGTTTCTACAGTCTCAAACGATCTTGGAGTTGGAATGACCGAACAGTTCTCAGTTTCAGACCGAACGGTGCTCGTCACCGGGGCAGGCGGCGGTATTGGCTCTGCCATTGCTAATGCGTTTCGTCAGGGAGGCGCGAACGTCGTTGCCACCGATGCCAATCTAGAGAACCTCAGAGACACTCTGCCAAGACTGCCCTATGGCAACGGCATAGTGCCCATGGCTATGGATGTCGCGCGCGAGGAGGACGTCGGAAGGGTCCTCGAACAGATCGACGAACACTTTGGCCGGCTGGACGTGCTGGTCAATAATGCAGGCATAAAATCTGCCCAGCCGTTGCTTAGCGGCAGCGCTGAAAAAATTGAACGTACGATCCAGATCAACTCGATCGCTGTTCTGCGCTGCTCAAAACTGGTCGTTGAGCGCTTCATGAAAGGCAAAGGCGGACGCATCGTCAATGTCGGCTCATCGCTGTCCTCGCAAGGTGCAGTTTTCAACTATCAGGCCGGCGGAGCCGACTATTGTCTTTCGAAGGCAATCGTACACGACGTGACCAAGCTACTTGCCTATGAATGCGCGCCCCTCAGCATCAACGTGAACGCGATCGCGCCTGGCATCATTGATACTCCCATGCACGGTCGCCCGCGGGAGGAGACTGAAGCGCGCCATGGTGGCCGGATTCCGTTGGGACGGGTTGGAGTGCCTGAGGATATCGCAGGGCTAGCCGTCTTCCTGGCTAGTCCGGCGGCTTCCTACATGACAGGGCAGATCGTGCACGTGAACGGCGGGATGCTGATGAATGGCTAGCCCAAGCTCTCACCTCAACTGGCCGTCAGTCGCTGGGATCATTTCGGACCTCGATGGCGTCCTCTATCGTGGAGATGCCGCAATTGTCGATGCCATAGAAGCGTTTGCGCGATGGCAGGCGGCCGGACTGCCGTTCTGCTTCGTGACAAACAATTCGACCCACACGCCGGAGGACGTCGTCCGCAAATTGGAAGCGTTTGGCCTTGCAATCGCGCCGAACGAAGTGGTTACCAGCGCGATTGCGGCCGCAGAACTCGCACGCGCGAAGTACCCGGATGCGAGCCGCGTATACGTCATCGGCGCGCCCTCGCTTGCGAATGCGGTCGCCGCGGTAGGTCTGGACGTTACTGACCAAGAGCCGGAGATCGTCGTGATGGGTCTCGATCGCCACATCACGCATGAGAAGATGCGGATTGCTGTTGAGGCGATCTTGAACGGAGCCGCCCTCATCGGCACCAACCCTGATCTTCTCTTGCCGACCGCCGATGGCTTCGAACCGGGAGCAGGAGCAACAATTACGGCTGTGGCTGCTGCCGCTCAGGTCAAACCCCTGATCGTTGGTAAGCCCGAGCCGCACATGATCAAAACGGCGCTTTCCCGCCTAGGGACGGTGCGCAGCGCCACACTGATGATTGGTGACCAGATTGCGACGGATATTCAGGCCGGTAAGCGAGCTGGCCTTCCAACCGTGCTGGTCACGACCGGCGTTCCGCCCCGAGAGGATCCTGCCCTGGCGCGACCAGATTTCATCGTATCGAGCCTGGCAGAGATTGAGATCCCGGCCCTGGTTGGAGGCTCGCGACAGAGGAGAGCGTGATGGCCGATGTTCGTCTGGAAGGCGTCAGCAAGGCCTACGGGACCATCCAGATCCTGCGGAATATCAACCTGACAATCGACCATGGCGAATTCGTCGTCTTCGTCGGGCCATCCGGGTCGGGTAAGTCGACGCTGCTGCGCATGATCGGAGGGCTGGAGCGAATTAGCGGTGGGCGGCTGCTGATCGATAACGAGGTCGTCAACGATGTTGACGCGGCTGATCGTAACCTTGGCATGGTGTTTCAGAGCTACGCTCTCTATCCCCATATGACTGTCCGCGAGAATCTCGCCTTTCCTCTACGCATGGCGAAAGTTAGCAAAGCCGAGATTGATACCAGGGTTGCGCAGACTGCGTCGCTATTGCAAATGGATCATCTCTTGGATCGTAAACCTCGACAACTTTCCGGCGGGCAGCGGCAGCGCGTGGCGATCGGGCGTGCCATTGTGCGCGAGCCCAAGGTGTTCCTGTTCGACGAGCCTCTGTCGAACCTGGATACTGAGTTGCGTGTGCAGATGCGGGTTCAGATTGCCAAACTGCACAAGCAGTTGGGAAACACCATGATCTATGTAACGCACGACCAGGTCGAGGCAATGACGATGGCCGACAAGATCGTTGTGCTCAAGGACGGCAATATCGAGCAAGTGGGAAGCCCTCATGATCTCTATCACAATCCAGCGTCTCGGTTTGTGGCGGGATTCATCGGCTCGCCCAAGATGAACTTCCTCGACGGCCACATCGAGGCAGCAACCGAGACGGGCATGGACGTCAGGCTCGACGCGGGCGCAACGGTCTCTGTCCCCGTCCAGCCGGATCAATTGCTGGTCGGCAAGCCGATCACACTTGGAATTCGGCCGGATGATTTCTCTCCGTCCGCCGCCGAGAAGGCCGACATCGCAATTGAGCTTGACATCGATTTCGTCGAGCATCTTGGCAGCGTCACTTACGTTTACGGCAACGCCGGAAAGGAGGCAGTCGTCGCAAAAGCGTCAAAGCCCGAGCCGCTCAAAAGCTCCGGCAAAGTTCGTCTTGCGGCCTCCCCGGCGGACTGCCATCTTTTCATGGCGAACGGAAAAGCCCTGCGACGGTTGCATGCGCCCGCAAATTGGAGCTAATTATAGTTAGTGCCGCGCCAGGAGCGAACGCGGTCTATAGACACGGACGGATGAGGTGAAGGGGGGCGGTATCAGGCAGTTCTTCCGGAACTCCCGTTCGTTTGTGCTGGGGGCGGGGATTGGATCGGGCATGGCTGCGAGAGCGGCCGAACGAGCAGGGGCAGATTTCGTGCTTGCGCTCAATGCCGGCCGATTTCGCGCGATGGGCGGTTCTTCACCTGCCTCAATCCTTCCAATCCGCAATAGCAATGAATTCGTGGCCGGCTTCGGTCGGACCGAGATCCTGCCCAGCACGAAATTGCCGGTTTTCTTCGGCGCTTGTACCTTTGATCCGCAGCTCGATATTGATCGTTGGCTCGATCGGATCAGCAGCTGGGGCTTTTCGGGGGTCACTAACTTCCCTTCCGTCATCCACATTGATGACTACAGGAGGTCGCTGCTTGAGAAATGCGGCCTAGGTTACGCCCGCGAAATAGAGCTGCTGGTGAAGGCGGCAAAACGTGGCCTGATGACGATCGCCTATACTCGAACGCAATCCGAAGCAAGGCGCATGGTTGAAGCTGGTACTCAGGCCATCTGCATCAACTTCAATCTCAATCGTGGCGTTGAAAGCGCATCCGACCCATCGATTAGCCTGTCGGAGCTTGCCGCGCGCACGAGCGCAGTCGCGCGTGTGGCTCAATCCGTCGACCGAAACGTGATCTGCCTACTTGGCGGCGGGCCGATAACGAAGCCTGACGAACTCTTGGATATCTGCGGCGAAACGGGTGTCAAGGGCTTCATCGGGGGCTCCTCGCTCGATCGCGTCCCGCTGGAGATGTCTGTCCTTGAGGTCACCTCGGGATTCAAGACTCTTCACTTGTTGCGGGAGAAGGTCGATCTCCTTGAGCGCCAACTCCAATTGAGCGGCTTCAGGCACGGCGTCATCGCACAGTCCTCAATCATGAAACGCGTTCTTGAGACTGCAAAGCGCCTGGCTTCCCATCCCAGTCCTGTGCTCGTTTGGGGCGAGACCGGCTCGGGCAAGCGAAGGATAGCCAGCCTCGTCCATGCCTTCAGCGACCGCAAGCACGCGAAGGCCGCGCTGTTTCAATGCCGACCCGGCTTGCCCATCGATACGGTCGGTGCGCTTTTCGGGGCCGAGCGCGATCAGAGCAGGAGACGCCAACTGTCGCTGCTGGAAAGTGCAAACGATACGACCGTGTTGCTGCTGCATCTCGATCAGCTTTCGCGTGATGGGCAGGAACGGCTTGCAGATTACATCGAGACTGGTAGTTTTGCGCCCTTGAACGGCGCATCCATTGTGCGCTCCAGTGCTCGAATCGTCGCAACTGCCACGGTTGCTCGCGGGGCGGGCCTTCAAACGGTGCTATGTCCCCGGCTGCTCGGCTTGTTTTCGGGGCTCGACATCAAGCTACCTGCCTTGCCAGACCGACTGGAGGACCTCCCTCAGCTGGTTCAGCATTTCACAGTCGAGGCGAAGGGGGATTCGAATGCCCAAACGCTGGCGATCGAAAATTCTGCATTTTTGGCGCTCGCTGGCCATGATTGGCCCGGCAATTTAAGGGAATTGCGCCAGATTGTGAACCAGCTGGTGACGCTCCCAGATGCGCATATCAGCGCGGGCGTTCTGAGGCCGCTGTTGAACGCGTCGGCACCGGCTAAGCCGAAAAATGCATTCTCCGAGCGGGAATGGATCATAGAAGGCTTGAAACGAAACAGACTTCATCGCGGAAAAACAGCCAGTTCTCTGGGGCTTTCAAGAAAAACCCTCTACAACAAAATCAAAAAGCTGCGGATCTTGGAGTAGCAGTCCCGGTGTTCACGTTGCTCACGCTAGCCGCCTCGAAGCGGTCCCATCCAAAAGCGTGAACATTGGTAATGACGACCGGGTGCGCCAAGGCTCACCATACGATTTCACGTTCGCTAAGCCGATTGCTGCCGTGGAGCTGCTCTAATCTCGTCTGAACCACGCTCGGCGCCATTGCTGGCTTGCGGAGCTTTCGTCCACAGCATCCCGTCGCACCATACGTGCTCCACGCGGCCCCACTTGCAGGCGGCTGCGAGATGCGGGAAGAACCCACGTCCATGGTGATTTGCGCTCGTATTGCAAAGCAGCGGAATTCCCGTGAGTGCTTCGTATTCGACGAGAAGCTCGGCGACTTTGTGTTGAGAGGTCCTGCAGATCGTCTGCAGTCGCGCAGATCCGTCGAGATGCACAACAGCGGGGATTTTGTCCCGCCATTCAGCTCGAGTCTGATGATCGAAAATCATATAAGGATCCGGCGTTCCTGGATTGAAAATATCCGGCGCGCGATCTTCCAGGCAGATCGGCGCCACTGGCCGGAAGTGTTCGCGATGCTTGATGTCATTGAGATAATCCTTCATTCCCGGCGATGTTGCGGCTGCGAGAATGCTTCTGCTACCTAATGCCCGAGGTCCAAGCTCGGCGCGGCCGGCAAGAAAAATCACAGGCTTGTCGCTGGCGAGAATAGTCGCGAGTTCATGCATACCACACGGCGCGCCATCCCATTCAGGTGGCACATCGCTACGTTGCAGCGCCGGACCACTGTATACCGACCATTGCAACGGCACGAGACCTCCATCCGCTCCCATTGCGCAACAAGCTGCACCGATTGCAGAGCCGCTGTCATTTGGGAACGGGGGCACCCAGACAGCATCGAACAGGCCTGCCGCCCGTAGTGCACTATTCCATTTGATATTGAGACCGCAGCCGCCCGCTATGCACAAGTTGCGCGCAGCAAAACCCGAGTGGCGCTGCAAAGCACTCGCCATTTCCCGCACGAGCAGACGCTCGAGGAAGCAATGAAACGATGCGAGCACATCTTCGGGCGCCTTGGCCTTCAACCGCCGCGCGCTAGCATCGAAGAAGTCGTGAACGGTCGCAAGCTCAGACTCCATGCTCTTGATGTCGGTACGGTAACTCGCACTCTTCGTGTCAGCGGCAAAGCGCTCCTCGTAGAGCTCCTGAAAGACCGTGACGATGTTTTCATTGACAGAGCCGAGGCCGATATAGGCCATCAGCTTGCCGGCGACACCCAGGTTGAGCTTGCCGGCACCTCCCGGATCCAGCTTGCCGGGGTCACCCAGGTCCCAATTGGCGCGGTTCGCTCGCTTATACGGCCCAAAGTGAAGGCCCGCAGCGGCATAGACGTGCCCGATCACCGGGAACAGACACTCGATAAACCGGGTCCCCCCGCGTTCTACATGATAGAGTCGTGGAAAGGTGCCGCCATCCCACACGAGGCAGAAAGCAGGCTGTCCAGCTTTGGCAAACGGGCTGGTGCAGTATGCGGCGGCCACGTGGCTGGCGACGTGCGGATAGCTCTTATACGGGAAATCCCTGCCATCGAGCCTAAGGCCAAAGCCGTCGCGTGAGGCGAGAAGGCCCTCGGCATGGCGTTCAACATAGGACGCGCCTTTGAGCGTGATAGGTGCCGTTCCGCTAAGGACCTGGTACTGAGACTCCACTTGCCCCACCCAGCCGTCGACGACGAACTGATCAATTTCCTGCACATCTAGACCGTGCTCCGCCAAGGCCATGACGATTGCATCGAGATTGTCGATCGTTTGATAGCGCGGATTGTTGTTCCGCTTCTCCTGCTCGATGCAAAAGATGAGCCGTCCGTCCTCGATCAGCGCGATCGCTCCGTCATGCGTCAGCTTGATACCGCAGATGCGCATAATGCCTCCACTTTAATGCCAGCAATTCGATGAGTTAAAGATCAAGTCTGGACTCCGAGAGCATGCGAGTAAGCAATCGTCTTGGCCCGACTCATCCTCGCGCCGCTCGCGCTAGACCATTCGCCTCATTTCGCATGCACATGACCCATTTCGTCATCAGCGAGATCCGGTTACTAGATGCCGTACCAAGCGTGGTGCATGATTTGCGCCGATGCGGGGACCCTATGGGGTCTGCCCGGACGAGCTTCGCGTTCGCGACCGAGCAGTGCGCCAGGATTGAGGTCGCCGTTCTGCGCTGTATTGATCTCGACGATCGTGAAGGGGCCGAATTGCTCGCGGAGAGAGGATAATGTGTAGCATGCGCGTCAGCGCTCCGTTCCCTTTGTCAGTTCCGAGGGCATTGGCTTGCTTCGTCAGATCGGTGCATTCTTGCATCATTTCCTATTCTCGTATGGCTCTTCATACGGCGGGATTCCTTCGTAGTTTCAAAGAGCGTGCCAACAGCCAGTGCTGCTTTCCTTTGCTATTCCCATCCAGGGCGTGTCGCGTAGAGAACGGGATGTCCTGAGACCGACAGTGGCGTTGCAGATGCTCCGTCTTGCTTCGATTGACGCATCGCAATATTTGTCAGCGCGCGAAGCCGCTTTACTTAATGCGATGGAGAGCCGTGGATTCGAGATCGGCTGTTTGCGGCCTCTCCGGCCAATCGCCCTCCGCGTTTGGCGCCAAGCAGCGTGATTAAGGAGGGCGATGACACCCGCGCTTGCGTGGGATCTCCGATAGGCGCTGGGGAGCGGGACGGTACGCAGGTTGTCCTAAGAAACGGCAACTGCTCGGGGATACGTTGATGCGTCGCACGGAGCTGCGCGCCGAGTAAGTTCGAACGCCGCGAATACCTCAGGGCCAGACCCGTCTTCATCGACGCATGCTTGATGGTGGTCGCTAACGCTGTGCTGCGATACCTCGCCTTCAGTCGATTTGATCGAGCTGAGCCTCTCTGCGCCTGGAGTCCACACGGCGCGAGCCAACTGCAATTCCCTTTCGCCGCGTTCCCGACAATCTCGCCTGAGACAATCGTACCCAGACTAAAGAATGTCACGTCGACTATGAGATCTGGTCACTGTATAGAAATCAGGCTTCGCCCGGCCAATTGGCTCACCGATGAACTCCCGCATACCGGGGGCACGCAGTTGCATCGCCGTGGGACTTTGTGCACTGTTCCGAGAGTGTCCTTGCGCGCTCGTCATACATTGCGATGCCCAAGGTGCTTTTTGCGCTGAAGCCGCACTGTAGCTCGATGCCATCGTGTGCCGCACTGTTCCTCGACAACGCACGCAATATGGTCAGGCTTTACTCCTCCCGCTAAACCGGTACGTTCTCCTCAGCATGAGTGAGGAAGCTCAGGTCAGGCGCTTTATCGCGAGGAGCCGGTCTTGCCGTTACCTGAGCGTACGTTCCGGCAATCAACTTCTTAGATCGAGATTCATAGTGAACGACGACTGCTCGATGAAGGACATCCGCGAGTTCCTGGACCTCTGGCAGCGAGCCTTCAACAGGCATACGCCCGATCGCCTGGTTTCGTTGTACACAGATGATGCGATGCTGCAGGGTACATCGAGTCCTAAGCTCTACATCGGGGCCAAAGAAATAGGCACTTACTTTCGTGGCGGCGCTACCGTGAAAATGGAAGTATGGCACTCTGTCACGTTGGCGCACAACGTTGTCCTGGTCGTGGGAAGCTATGTCTTTTCACAGGTATCGAAAGGCCATCAGAAATCGACGCCGGCGCGGTTCACCTTCGTACTCCGCCGTCAGGACGGCACGTGGAAGATCGTGCATCATCACTCATCTGCCAGCCCAGATTGAAAGTCGATCCAAGCTACGCGGTATCGCAGAGTTTGGGACTGGAGTAACGAGCTCAAGCCCCATTCAGGATTCTACCCATACAGCTGTAGGGGTAGTCTCGGTAAAGTTGCCGCTTGCGCTCAGGGGGTTTCACGAACTTCCTACGTTGTAGGCGCTTCCTCTTTAAGACGAGACGCTGCTATACAAGTTCTGCGGCTCTTCATTTTCGCTATGTGATGTGACGATAATCACGCAGCGGACGGAGCCTACCTGCCGCCTATTGCTCTTCTTTTTGATTGATGCGTTCACGTCGGCAGCGGCAAAGGCACTAACTGCTTCTGCCGAGCCAGTTATGGCGCCGCATCTACGATCCGACGTGGCATTTCCATTTGGTCCATCGGCCCCTAATGCGCAAACAAGCGCCCTAGATGGCATGCGTGCGAAAACTTCTGCTCTGCTTCGCCACTTTCTTGGCAAAATTACCCAGATTTACCCACTGTGAGCAACTGACGTCAGGTTCGACCAACCTGCAGTCGACTAGGCTTGCCGAATTGAGCCCATCGCAGAGTGGGTCTGCCCTTGAAATTACAGGAGCGCCCAGTGTCAGTTGTCCCGCCCACACCCGCCCAGTTGCGAGCTGTCGCCTCACAATGCGGCCTTTCACTTACCGACGAGGACGTCGTTTCCTTCCGCGGACTTATCAACGAATCTCTCGAGGCCTACAGATACATCGAAGCCCTACCGGACGAGTTGCCTCCGGTGAAATATGCACGCACCCCGGGGTATCAACCGCGGGCGGAAGAAAATCTGCACAACGCATGGTATCGCAAGGCGAGGGTCGAAGGAGCGCCAAGCGGAAAACTCAAGGGTAAGACCGTCGCGCTAAAAGATAACGTCATGTTGGCTGGGGTGCCAATGATGAACGGCTCGGCGACGCTCGAAGGATTCGTACCAGATATCGACGCAACCATTGTCTCTCGCATGCTTGATGCGGGTGCCGAAATCGCAGGTAAAGTGCATTGCGAATGCTTTTGCACATCCGGTGGTAGCCATACCGGTGCGCTCGGACCGGTGCACAATCCTCATAAAATGGGCTACTCTGCGGGCGGCTCGTCTTCGGGCTCGGCCGTTGTCGTGGCGCTTGGCGAAGTCGATATGGCGATCGGCGGCGACCAGGGCGGCTCAATACGCATGCCATCGTCGTTTTGCGGTATCTACGGCATGAAGCCCACCTGGGGTCTTGTCCCCTATACCGGCATCATGCCCAATGAGCTGACGCTCGACCACACGGGCCCCATGACCGCAACGGTCGCGGACAATGCGTTGCTCTTGGAGGTAATCGCCGGAGACGACGGTTACGATCCACGCATCAAAGCACCGAAAGTCGAAGAATACACGAAAGCACTCGGTCAAAGCGTCAGCGGATTAAAGATCGGCGTTCTGAAGGAGGGCTTCGAACAGCGCGGGGCGGAAGCTGGTGTCAATAGAGCAGTTCGTGAAGCGGCCAAGCGCTTCAAGGATCTCGGGGCCTCGGTTGAAACGGTCTCTGTACCAATGCATCTCCAAGGTGCCGCAATCTGGACGCCGATCGGCACCGAGGGCGCCACACAAACCATGATGTTTGGTGACGGCTTTGGTACCAGCCGATCAGACCTCTTTTCACTGTCACTCATGGACTTCCATCGGGGGTGGCGCCAGAAGGCGAACTCCCTGTCCGAGCAGGCCAAGTTGTTCCTTTTGCTCGGCACTTACGTAAACAACACGTACGGGCCGCGATTCTACGGCAAGGCCGTCAACGTCTCTCGCCGCCTAAGCGCAGCTTACGACAAGGCCCTTAAGGATTACGATCTCCTTCTTCTACCGACCACGCCGATGAAGGCGACGCAACTCCCTCCACGTGACGTCAGCCGAGAGGATTATATCACCCGCGCGACGGAGATGTTCACCAACACCGCTCCATTCAACATCACGCACCATCCGGCTATGTCGCTGCCGTGCGGAATGGTGGATGGCCTTCCGGTGGGCCTGATGCTCGTTGGTCGCCACTTCGACGAAGCAACCATCTACAGAGCGGCGCACGCCTTCGAGCGGATCGGAGACTGGAAGAAGATGTGACTAGAGCAATGATGCCGGCCACAACGGACCACCGCCGCGTCCGCGGTACGTTGTGAACTCTCCGCTTCGCCGGGATGACCGTTCTGAGGATAGGCAAACACGTTGTGTGTTCCGATTCTTTCCATCGCGAATACGTGCTGGCCTGCCGACCGACGTGAAAGAAGGCAAATCATCTACAACCAAGTACGAGGAGGGTCAATTATGCGTAGACTGTCGACTTACCTTTTAGCTACCGCCGCATTCCTGGGCGTTGCGGGCGGTGCGAGCGCTGAGGATGTCCTGTCTGAAGTTTCCACATTAGAAAACGAATACTTCAATAACTGGTCGCAAGGTGCCGAACAGGCCGCAAAATCGCTCGGTCTAAACTATCGCATCCTTTCAGGCAAAGGTGATGCCGCAAAGCAAATCGAAATCTATGAGGCCCAATTCGGTACAGGTGTCAGGATCACGTTCGGCGAGAATCTCGTTGCGGCGAACATAAAGCCCATCGTTGAGATGGCGAAGAAAGTCGGTGCGGTGCATGTTGCTGTTTGGGAGTCACTGCCTGGCTTCCATCCTTTGGATGCGGGGGCCGAAAATTATGCTTTTGCAACGTTCTTCTCGCCGGATGATGTCGAAAACAGCTACAGAATTGCCAAATTGCTTTTTGACAAGATCGGCGGAAAAGGCAACGTCGCGCACATTACTGGTTTTCCCGGGGTAGATGCAGACATCTCCAGAACCGCGGGTTTCGATAAAGCTCTAGCCGAATACCCCAACATCAAGCTCATCGCGCGCCAACCAGGAAAATGGAATCAGGTTGACTCTCGCAAGGTCATGGAAGACCTGTTGGTGGCGCACTCCAGGATTGATGCTGTCTTCGGGCAAAACGACTCGATTGCACTAGGCGCGATGCAAGCGGTCGAAGACGCTGGTATGCACATTCCGATCGTCGGCCTCGACGGCAATCGAGAAACCCTTAAGCTGGTGAAGGAAGGCCGCATTCTTGCGACAATGGGCTTTACCCCACAGTGGCAAGCCGGTTTTGCGCTCGTGCGGGCATACGATGTCGCTAAGGGATTTAAGCCGAGCCCGTGCGAACGCATGATGTACACGGGAGCCACGCTGATAACCGCTCAGAATGTGGACAAGTATCAAGCGTTTCTCGCCGGCGAGAAGCTTCCGTTTGATTGGAGGAAAATGTCGCGGGTTCTTCATCCCACCGATTGGGATGCTCAAAACTATGTGTGGCCGATCGACGTGAAGACGTACTGGGGAGCTCGCACGCCGGTCGGATACAATTTTCCGAAGGCTTATCAAGATGCCGTTGAATCTGGTTGCGTGGATCAGCTCAAGGCGGAGTATAACGATCACTATAAACAGCGAATTCCCGAGTGATCGCTTCGGATGCCCCTCTCTCTCTGGAGAGGGGCGTCGTGTTTACCTCACGTTGACGGATCGCAAAAATGCTAGAAGTGTCGTTGGTTGGGCGCAGAGATGGCGAGCTAGGGCGGCGTGCCATAACTATCTTCGTCTTTACAATCGCGATTATATCTTTTGGTGTCGCGGCTCCATCGTTCTTTACCATCGCAAATATCAGGGCAATCGAACTATCGAGTTCGGTCCTCTTGATCGCATCCATCGGGGCGACCTTCGTGATCCTGATGGGCTCTATCGACCTATCGATCGGAGCGGTTGCTAGCTTTTGCGGCATGCTGGTCGCCCGGCTAGCACCAGACCTAGGTTTATGGTCAGTTCCTATCGCGTGTTTGGTCGGCTTGGTGTTTGGTGCGATCAATGGGCTGGTCTATGTCTACCTCAGAATTCCCTCGATTCTGGTGACGCTTGGAGCAGCAACGACCATTTCAGGAGCGGTACTCTTCATTTCAGATGGCCGGTCCTTATCAGTATCGAACGCGGCTGTCATCGACATGGCCCAGGGCGCATTGGCCAATGTGGTCCCCAATGCGGTACTGGTCTCGGCCGTGATCTACGGTGTTGCGATTCTCGTAGGTGATCGCACGCGTTTCGGACGAATGACGCTCGCGATCGGAAGCGACGAGCAAGTAGCCGCGCTCATCGGAGTTAAGGTCAATACGATCAAAATCCAGGCGTTTGCGTTGTCCGGCCTTCTTGCAGGAGTCGCCGGAGTCCTGTTGGCCGGTCGTCTGGGATCCGCCACAGTCACAATGGGAAGTTACATGACTCTCGACACGATCACCGCAGTGGTCGTTGGCGGAACTGCAATTAGGGGTGGGTTTGGCAACGTGCGCCTGACGATAATCGGGGTTCTTTTCATAACGATCCTTTCAGACGGCATGAACATTCTCGCCATGCCGCCCTATCTGCAAACAATCATTCAAGGGACCGTCATTCTGCTCGCCGTTCTTCTGAACACCAATCGTGCGAGCGCGGAGGATGTGAAATGAGTGGCGTGCCGACGCCCATCTACACGATGCGCAACGGGTCGAAGCGCTTCAATGGCATTTCGGTGGTCGAAGGAATCGATCTCGATGTATTTCCGAACGAAATAGTTGGGATTGCCGGCGAAAACGGGGCAGGCAAATCAACGACCCTCAAAATGATTGCCGGCATCCATACGCCGGACGCGGGAAGTATGAGACTCTGCGGCAAGAGCTTCAGGCCGACAAGCTATACTAACGCCGTTGAGGCCGGGATTTCGATGGTTTTTCAGGAGCAGGCCCTTATTCCAAGCCTGACTGTCTACGAAAATATATTTCTCTCTTTAGAAGCCAACTTTGCCAATCCGATAGGCATCGTCGACAGAAGAGCGATGATAGCCGTGAGCGAAAGACACCTCAAAGACCTTGGTCTTGACCACATCGATCCGTGCCGTCGCACAGGCGACTACGCTTTTCACGATCGGCAGATGATTGAGATTGCCAAGGCGTTCGTGTTGGCCGAGTATTTCCATATTGATCATCCAATCATCCTGCTCGACGAACCGACAGCGGCGATCGGCGAGCGAGAGATCAGAATTCTCTTTAAGTCGATTCGGCGGTACCGTCGTCGCGCGTCATTCGTCCTCATTACCCACCGTCTTGCGGAATACGTAGAGCTTTGCGACCGCATCTACGTGTTCAAGGATGGGCGAAATGTTGGCGAGTTCGCAGGAGAACAGATCTCCGAACAAAGCCTTCATCGGGCGATGGTTGGCCGAACGCGAGACGACGAATACTTCATGGAGAAGCGCCAGCTGAAACTCGTGGGAGCGCCCATCGCGATCTCAGTCAAGGGTCTAAGCGGCCACAACGTCCAGAATGTCAGTTTTGAGGTTCGCAAAGGTGAGATCCTTGGAATTGGTGGCCTCGTCGGATGCGGCAAGGAGGCTGTAGCCAAAGCCATCGTCGGATTTGAACCCTTTCCGTCAAACGGCACCATCGAACTGGGCGGCGAAGCGTTGCCGCTTCGCGGACGTGGAAAAGCGGCGATCGCGCGCGGGATGGGTTTCGTCCCCAAAGAACGCAAGACCGAAGGCATCGTGCCTTACATGTCGGTTCAAGCAAATATGTCTTTGGCCTCGCTTCCGCTCGTCTCGCGCCTGTCTGGTTTCATTTCGCGCTCCCGAGAACGGCTTCTCGCCGAAAAGTACATCAATCGCTTGCGTGTGAGATGCAAAGGGCCAATACAGCTTTGCCAATTCCTTTCCGGGGGTAATCAACAGAAGGTGGTGATAGCTAAATGGCTGGCCCGAAAGGTTCAGGTGCTGGTCCTCGACAATCCCACGCGCGGCGTCGATGTCGGCGCCAAACAAGAGATCTACGGCGTCCTGAGGGACTTGGCGGAGGAGGGCGTAGCTATTCTTCTGGTCACAGACGATCTGCCAGAGCTTATTGGAATGTCAAACCGCATCCTCGTGATGCGAGAGAGAGAAATTCAGTTCGTGTGCAACGCGCCTGCCGATAACAAGCCAACGGAGCAGGAACTTGTCCAACACATGGTATGAGCCGCAGACGACTGGGTCGAGATCAGGTGTAGAAGTAAAAGTGCAGATCGCCCAGTTTTATAACCGTCACCGTCCCATCATAAATGCGATAGGGCCATTGTTGCTGCTGATGGCAATGGTCGCGGTGTTCGCGCTGATCAATCCGCGCTTTTTAAGTTGGATAAATCTTTTCAATCTGATGCGACAGTCCTCGATCCTGCTGATCGTCTCAACGGGCATCACATTTGTGATTCTCATGGGAGCGCTTGACCTTTCCGTTGGAGCCATCGTGACACTTGTGGCAATTTCGTCTGCGGTTCTGATCCGTGACTTTGATGTAGGTGCGGCCGGAATAGCCGTCGCTGCCGCAGGCATTGGAGCGCTGTGTGGCCTCGCAAATGCTGCGCTCGTCCTTCGACTACGGCTGCCTTCTTTCGTTGCCACACTAGGCACGATGACTATTCTTGGCGGCGTTTCCACGTGGATCAGCGGCGGTGGCAACGTGTTCTTTCAGAGCCCGAACCTCACGTGGATTGCTTCCGGTTCTGTGATCGGTCGAATTCCGAATTCGGGAGTTTTGGCACTTCTCATTTTTGTGGTCGCTTCCTTTGTCGGTGCGAGAAGCCACTTCGGAAGAGCCCTTTTTGCGATCGGTGGTGGTGGCCTCACTGCTCGACTTTCGGGGATTGACGTTCTTCGCACCAAAGCCGTCGCTTTTGTTGTCTCCGGAATGCTTTGCGGAGTTGCGGGCTTGCTACTTGTCGCGCGGACATCAACGGGAACGTCGCGCATGGGAGACGATCTGCTGCTCCAGGCGATCGCCGCGGTCGTGATGGGCGGAACCGCGCTATCTGGAGGTTCAGGCGGAGTCCATCGAACATTGACCGGCGTTCTGGTGATCGCCGTGCTGCAAAATGGTCTCAATATCGCAGGCGTGCATACATACCTTCAAATCATGGTCACGGGCCTCATCGTAGTTCTATCTGTTACAATAACTCTCGATCGATCGAGGCTAGCGTTTATTAAATAGCGGAGCACTGTACTGGCGATATGGACGACAATTGCCTCCCTCTGACTCGCGCCATCTAAACGCGCGTTGTGGCGAGAACAGGATCGTCGGCCGGATCACTCGAGCTGTTGGGGAAAAGGTGCGGTCGGTCGACATCGCCCGTTAGGCTTGCTGGTGGCGGTTAGAAGCGAAATGGCGCGCCGAGAGCTCCGTTTCTAGATGCATCAGTCGAATGCCTATCCAACTTGTTGCCGGCCCGATGTCATCAGAAAATTCCGATCTGTGAGAGGAGCTCGCGCACATGTTGCATCGGCGCGCGCATGCGAGTCCGAGAGTGGCTTCGGAATCGAATTGACCTGTCGGACCCGTTGGTATCTCTCTCCGAAAGATCGCTCGTTCCTGTGGAAGCACGCATTTGCCGCGAGAAACCTTTGGATTAGGAAATGAGCTCGCCCGCGTATTGTGCTGACGAAGTATCGGTTGCTCTTTCACAACCGCGCGGGCCGGTAGTGCCAGCGGCCACCTGTTAAGTGAATCGTGCCCATGCGACTCCGCAAACATCGCGTTTCTAGAGCCGTGGGAAGGTAACTGTCGCGTCAGACCTGGAAGACAGCTGCGCCTAACGGTCGGTTTACCCAAAACTACCCGGATGCTGAGGTCGTGCGCCGTGACCAATCCCACATCATTTGAATAATAGCGACCGACGGTCAGAATTCCGTTCTGATCTCTTGGCTCCGCTGGCAGACCGGTTCGTCTGCTTTCTCCCAAGACTTGAGCCGCTGCCGGAGAGAAATCCGGCAGCGGTTTTTTTTTGGAGCTTCATCATGCCCACTTTGCAGTCGAGATATTGAGGTGATTGCAGCCAGTCCGATGGACGGACAGCGTAACGATAGTCGTGCCTGATAGCCCGCCCGTTGCATCGTCGCATGTAACGAAAAAGGCGGGCTACGAAAAGATCATGGGACGAGCAGCACCGGAACTGATGTAACAAGTGCATTGAGGCTCATTCGAGGCTCGAAAAGGAGCCGGCGAGTTCATCGAGCTGGAAGCGAGCGCTGTCCCGGCGTCCCGATCCCGTGCACCCCCGCCGCAAAGTCGCGCGCTCGGAAATCTGCGATCCCGTGCGGTTCTTCAGCGGCGTCACCACGATCGCCTCCATATAGCTGTGAGAATAGCCGCAATAGCAGTTAGCGACGGGGCCGCATCCAACGTCTAGCTAATGCCTATTGCAACACCAGCTGCGACTGATTCCGGCA
>NZ_PSRT01000125.1 GCF_004212635.1 Bradyrhizobium genosp. SA-3
GGGTGGAATGGGTGGTGGTTTCGGCGGTCCCGGAGGCGGGATGGGCGGTGGCCGGCGCTAAGGCCGCTTACGGGAAAGCGAAAGAGAGAAGCGCGGGCTTAGCCCGCGCTGAGCCGCACGCCGGCGCGCAAGAATTTCTGCGGATCGACCGCTTCGCCCTCGATGCGGGTTTCATAATGCAAATGTGGGCCGGTGGAACGGCCGGTCGAGCCGACGAGACCGACCACCTGGCCGATCTTCACGACCTCGCCGACCCTGACGTTGATCTCGGAGAGGTGGCCATAGCGGGTCGAAAGCCCGTTGCCGTGATCGACCTCGACCATGCGGCCATAGCCGCCGGACCAGCCGGCGGAGACCACCTTGCCGTTGGCGGTGACACGAACGGGATCGCCGGTCGCGGCGCGGAAGTCGAGCCCGGTATGCATCGCGGGCCGGCCGAGGAAAGGATCGCTGCGCACGCCGAAGCCGGAGGTGAATTCGACCTCGCCGATGACGGGCTTGCGATAGGGCACCAGCGCCAGCGTGCGATTGAGGCGGTCCAACTCTGTGCGCGTGGTGTTGATGCGGTAGAGCTGCTTCTCGAATGGCCCCGCGTTGGGCGTCAATTTGACGGGTACGAAAGGCCCGCCCATCGCGGTACGCGGTACGGCGGCTTCGAGACTGGCGAGGTTGAGGCCGAGATCGCTGACGACGCCGCGCATCCGGCGCATGCGTGAATCCATGCCTTCCTCGACGGCGTTGAGCGCCGCCATCTGGCGCCGCTCGACCTGATCAAGCGAGGTCGTGAGCCGGACCAGGACGTTGTCGAAGCCCTGGTTCTTGGCGAATTGGCTGGTCGGCGGCGTCGCGACGGTCGGCGCGCGCGATTCGAGCCGCGCTTCGCGATCCGGCGGGGCCACGAAGATCACGGTATCGCTGATCGGCGACGGCTTCGGCGTGCCCTGCGTTGCGTTCTGGCCGGCGTCACCACGCTGCGGTGTCGAGCGCGGGATTGATCCGGTCACGTCGGGCATGGCGCCGAGCGCCGTGGCCCGGGACTCCAGCGCCGTCTGGCGCTTCATGATCTGGTCGAGCTTGTGGTCGAACTGCTCCTGGTCGAGCAGCTGCCGGCTGGTGGTGCGGTCGACCTTGGCCCGCAACTCGGCGATACGGTCCTCATAGGCGTACTGCATCTCGGCCTGGCGGGCGATCAGCCGGGTCAGGACGTCGTCGCGGAAGGCGAAATAGGTGGCGGTCGCGGCCGACCACAGTCCGAGCAGCACGACCGTGCCGACCACGATCCAGAACACCACGGGTCCGAAGCGGACCTGCTTGCCGGCATGGACAATGGTGTAGGCGTCGTCGGTGGCGGGAAGGGGAATCGCAACCGCTGTTGCGGCGGCGGTAGGACGGCGATGGAAGGCCCTTCCGTGGTCGTGAGGATGATGTTGGGGGTGCTGCGAGTATTGGGCAGAACTTTTCGACATCGGCACTCCCGCGCCGGTCGGATGAGTCCGTAACGGCCTAATTGCCGCAGCAATCTGGGCCGGTCATGGTTAATTTTCCGGAAACGGGAACATTCGAATTTAAAGGACTGGTTAAAGACTTCTTGCCGCCTCCAGCACCTCATCGGCATGTCCGTCGACCCGGACATTGCGCCAGATCCTGGCCACTCTGCCATCGCCCCCGACCAGCACCGTGGTGCGCAGAATTCCGAGGAAGCTCTTGCCATACATCGACTTTTCGCCCCAGGCACCATAGGCCTCCAACATCTCATGCGTCTCATCCGAGATGAGGGGGACGCCGAGCTTGTGCTTGTCGCGGAACTTCTCCTGGGCCTTTAACGGATCGGCGGAGATACCGAGCACGGCGGTGCCGGCAGCCGCAAAGGCGTCCGCCAGCCGGGTGAAATCGACGGCCTCCCTGGTACAGCCGGGCGTGTCGGCTCGGGGATAGAAGAACAGCACGAGCTTTTGGCCGGCGTAGTCCGTAAGCGTGACCACGTCGCCGCCGTCGCGGGGCAGGCGGAAGCCGGGAGCCTTCTGACCCTCGGTCAAGGCGGCCTTCGCCGCCCCGGGCGATTTGGAGGAATTTAACTGTTTCGATGCGGCCTTATGTGATCCTGCTTTTGCTGCTGTCTTGGTTGATTTGCTCGCCGGCGTCCGCTGTGTTTTCGCGGACCTTGTTTGAGTCGTTGCCCGCGTTTTCAGGGTCTTCTTTTTAGCCGTCGGACTGCCGGAGGGCGCTTTGGACGATTTCTTTTGGGATTTCTTAGACATACGCCTTCCTTTCGTCGCTTTCGGCAGGTCAACCAAAGCGGTATTGCAGCTCTCGTCCGGTGTGCCGGAATCGCGCCCTCGGCTGGGCAAGTCTGACGACGCCGGAGTATGGTTACAAGGAATTCCACGCACCACCCCACTGCTCGTTGAACGCGCTCCCGGGGCGAAATGACGAACAGCAGGAATATTCGAGGTATGGCGGCAATGCCGGCGCGGGGGTCTTCGGTCCCCATCGACGGCTGCGGTCCCGGCGGCGCTCAATCCTACGATGGGCGCCTGTATCGAGAGGCAATGGCAAGGAATAAGTCGCCCCAGGATTACAACCGGGATTTCGATCGGCGCAGCGGCCAATATGAGCCGCAGGAATGGGACGACGCCGACTGGGATCCGGATCAGGAGGCGGCCGCGGGCCATCGCGCGCGCCGGCTGTTGTCGCGTTCCAATTCGGGCTTCCATCGCTTCGGTGACGGGTTCGGGTCGTTGCACCGCTGGCTGGGCGGCGGTCGATGGCTGATGCGCTTTGCCATCGTCGTCAGTGCCCTCGTCGTCATATTCGTCGGCTGTTTCGGCGCGCTGTGGTGGCGGCTCGGCGCCGGTCCCATCAATCTGGACATTGCAACGCCCTGGCTTGCAGCCGCCATCGAGGACAATATCGGCCACGGCAACACCGTGGAGGTGGGCGGCACCCAGATCGAGCGGGCGGGGCGGGTCCGTATCGCCGTCCGCATCCGTGACATCATCGTCCGTGACCGCGATCACGCCATTGTCGCCAGTGCGCCGAAGGCCGAGGTGAAGCTGTCGGGTGCGGGTCTCCTGATGGGGCATCTGCGGGCCGAAAGCCTCAATCTCGTCGATGCCGAGCTCGCGATCCGTATCGCGCCTGACGGCACCGTCACGGTCTCGGCCGGCGACACCGCAAAGCCGCTGGCAACCGGCGTGGCCTCCAAGAAAGAGGCAGGCCTGCCGCCGACATTCCCGCGCAATGGCGTTCCGCCGCCGCCATTCGCCACAGCGCCTGCGAGCCCGGACGCGTCCCAGGCCGCGCCTCAGGCGACCGCACAGAGCGGAATTCTTCAGGGCCTCGACTGGCTCGACAGTCTGAGCATGACCGGCCTCGACGGCCAGAACCTCAACGAGATCGGTCTGAAGAACGGCAATCTGATCGTCGACGACCAGCAGCGTGGTAGCAAATGGTCGTTCGAGAACATCACGCTCAGCCTGCGCCGGCCGAGCCGTGGCGGCGTCACGCTCAGCCTCGGCGAGGAGGGCGCGCGTCCGTGGATGCTGCGCGCCACGATTGGGCCGGCCGAGAACGGCGTCCGCTCGGTCGACATCCGCGCCGACAAGGTGTCGACCTCCAACATCCTGTTAGCGCTGCGGGTCAAGGATCTCACCTATACCGCCGACCTGCCGCTGACGGGCGAGCTGAAGGGCGAGCTCGGCCGCGACGGCGTGCCGACCTTCTTCCGCGGCAAGATCGCGGTCGGCGCCGGCAACATCATCGATACCGACACGCCGGATTATCCGATGGCGATCGATCAGGCCGAGATCAACGTCGAGTGGGACGCGAACCGGCGGGTGCTGGTCGCACCGTTCAAAATCCTCTCCGGCGCCAACCGCCTGACGCTGCTGGGGCATCTCGAGCCACCGAACGGCGCCACCAATGACTGGCAGCTCGGCTTCAGTGGCGGCTCGATCCTGCTGGGCGGTATCGACAACGAGCCGCCGCTCGTCTTCAACCGGATTGCGATCGGCTTCCGTTTCGACACCGACCACAAACGCCTCTTGCTGACGCAGGCCGATATCAGCAATGGCGAGATCGGCGTCGCCGGCACCGGTGCCATCGACTATTCCGGTGAGCCGCGGCTGACGCTCGGCTTTGCGGGAACACCGATGTCGGCCTCCGCGCTGAAGCGGATGTGGCCCACATTGATCGTTCCCGAGCTGCGTGAATGGGTGATCGAGCGGATCGAGCGCGGCACGCTCCAGCGCATCGAGATCGGCATCAACTCGCCGGTGAAGAACCTTCCGCGCAAGGGGCCTCCGATCCCCGATGACGGCCTGTCGGTCAACATCGTGGCAAGCGGTGTCGCCGTGCGTCCCGTGGACGGCATGCCGGTGGTGCATGATGCCGATCTGAAGGCCCGCGTGACCGGCCGCACTGCGACCGTGAACATCGGGCAGGGCATTGCCGATACGCCCGCCGGCCGCAAGATCACGATCTCCGACTTCACCTTCGAGGTGCCGGACATGGCGCCCAAGCCGTCGCCGTCGCGCACGAAGTTCCGCGTCGAGGGACCCGTGCCCGCCGCGGCCGAAATGCTAACCAATGATCGCCTTAGCGATCTGTCGTCGACCGTCGTCGATCCCAACACCAGCAAGGGGACATTCTCGGCGAACATCCAGCTCGGCATGCCGGTCAAGGGCGAGCTGACCAAGGCCGACACCACCTATGCCGTGACTGCCGACCTCAACGGCTTTGCCGCCGACAAGCTGGTGATGAACCAGAAGCTGGAGGCCAACAACCTCAAAATAGTCGCGAGCAACCAGGGCTATCAGGTCAAGGGCGACGTCAAGATCAACGGACAGGCCGCCTCGCTCGATTATCGCAAGCCGACTGAAGGCGATGCGGACGTCAGATTGCAGGCGACGCTGGACGATGCCAGCCGCGCGCGTCTCGGATTCGATCTGAGCCCCGCCGTCAGCGGATCGTTGCCGATCAAGCTGTCGGGCAAGATCGCGAGCGGCGCGGATCAGACCACGAAGCTCGGCGTCGAGGCCGATCTGACCTCGGTCAAGCTCGACAACATCCTTCCCGGGTGGGTCAAGCTGCCGGGCAAATCGGGGAAAGCCAGCTTCAAGGTCGTGCCGACGGCGCAATCGACGCGCCTGGAAGATATCGTCATCGAAGGCGGCGGCGCCTCGATCAAGGGCTCGCTCGAGGTCGACGCGAACGGCGACCTCATGAACGTGAATTTCCCGACCTATTCGCCGTCTGACGGCGACAAGACTTCATTGAAGGCCGAGCGCGGTCAGGACGGCGTGCTGCGCGGCACCATGCGCGGCGACGTCTTTGACGGCCGCGGTTTCCTGAAGTCGGCGATCTCAGGCAATTCCAAGGACGACGGCAAGAACAAGATGAAGAGCGTCGATTTCGATATCGACGTGAAGCTCGGCGCCGTCGCGGGATTCAACGGTGAGGCGATGCGCAGCGTCGACGCGAAGATGTCGAAACGCAATGGCGCCATCAAAGCATTTTCGCTGAGCGGCAAGATCGGTCGCGACACGCCGGTGGCAGCCGATCTGCGCGGCGGCCGCGCGCAAGGCAATCGCGAGGTGATCTATCTCCAGACCAACGATGCCGGCGCGCTGCTGCGCTTCACCGACACCTACACCAAGGCGGTTGGCGGCCAGATGGTGGTGGCGATGGAGCCGCCGACGTCCGAGCCGAATACGTCCCGCGAGGGCCTCATCAACGTGCGCGACTTCACGGTGAAGGGCGAGGCGCAGCTCGAACGCGTCGCTGCCGGCGCGCCCAACGGCACCGGCAACGGCGTCTCCTTCAGCGCGCTCCGCGCCGAGTTCACCCGGCAGAACGGCGCGCTCACGATCCGCGACGGCGTGGTCAAGGGGCCGATGATCGGTGCCACCATCGAGGGCTCGATCGACTATCCCGGCAACCAGGTCTGCATGAGCGGCACCTTCGTGCCGATGTATGGCGTCAACAACATCTTTGGCCAGATCCCGCTGTTCGGCATCTTCCTCGGCGGCGGCAACAACGAAGGGCTGATCGGCGTGACCTACGAGGTCGTCGGCACGCCGGCCGCGCCCGTGATGCGCGTCAATCCGATCTCGGCGATGGCGCCGGGCCTGTTCCGGAAGATCTTCGAATTCAACACCGGTAAGCAGAACTCGCCGTTCGAAGAATTCCCGTCGCAGTCGAACGACGGCTCGACCGGATCGACGCGCCAGCTGTCGAGCGGCTGCAGCCTCGCGCGGCGATAGCCACGAATATCAACAAAGGGCGTCATGCCCGGGCTTGTCCCGGGCATCCACGTTCTTGGTCATGTGCAGAAAGACGTGGATGGCCGGGTCAAGCCCGGCCATGACGATGTGGCGACGCCTTCGCGGCAAACTTCCAGAGGTCGAAGCGCAGCTTACGCCGCGCGCACGCCGGCTAGGAACGTGCCGACCTCGCCGGAGAGCTGCTCGGCTTGCTTGGAGAGGCTCGAGGCAGCCGCGAGCACCATGCCGGCGGCATTGCCGGTCTCGTTCGCGGCGGTGCTGACGCCACCGATATTGGTGGTGACCTCCTTCGTTGCCTCCGCGGTCTGCGAGACGCTGCGGGCGATCTCGGCGGTGGCGGCGCCTTGCTCCTCGATGGCGGCGCCGATCGAGGTGGCGATGCGGCTGACGTCCTCGATGGTGGCGGTGATGCCGCCGATCGCGTCCACCGCTTCCTTGGTCGCGCCCTGGATCTGAGCGATCTTGTCGCCGATCTCGCGGGTGGCCTCCGCGGTCTGGCTCGCGAGCGACTTCACCTCGGAGGCGACGACGGCAAAGCCGCGACCGGCTTCGCCCGCGCGCGCAGCCTCGATGGTGGCGTTGAGCGCGAGCAAATTGGTCTGCGCCGCGATACTGGAGATCAGCTCGGCGACATGCTCGATCTGCTGGGCACCATCGGACAGCGCGCGCACGATCGTGTCGGTGCGGCGGGCACTGTCGACGGCGCGTCCGGTGACTTCGGCGGACTGCGCGACCTGACGGCTGATCTCGGTGATGGAGGAGGAGAGCTCTTCGGCGGCGGCCGCGACCGTCTGGACGCGCTGGCTGGCCTCGGTGGCGGCCGAGCCGACCACGGCAGCGCGGCGGTTGGTGCCCTCGGCGGTGGACGACATCGACTTGGCGGTGGCCTCGAGCTCGCCGGAGCCCGAAGCCATCAGACCGACGAGCTGGCCGACGGAGGCATCGAAGCGGTCGGCAAGCGCGATCAAGGCATCGCGCTTCTCCTGCTCGCTGCGGGCCTTGGTGGCGACCTGCTCCGCCTCCAGGGTGCGCGCCGTCAACGCGGTTTGCCGCAGCACTTCGAGCGTCTCGGCCATGCGGCCGATCTCGTCGCCGCGGCCGGTCTCCTCGACCACCTTGTCGATGGCGCCTTCGGATATCTCCTGCATGCGGTTCTTCTGGCGGTCAAGCGCGCCGAGCACGTCGCGGGCAATCAGCCAGGACAGCGTCGCCATCAGCAGCATCAGGCCGATGCCGATGGCGGCCAGCTCCAGCGTCAGTGCGCGCACGTCGGCGTCGATGTCGTCGACATAGAGTCCGTAGCTGATGGTCACGTTCCAGGGCGCGAATTTGCGCGCGAACACGGTCTTGCGGACCGGCTCGGTCTGGCCGGGGCGGGGATAGAGATAGGAGGTCACACCGCCCTGCGCGGTCTCGCTGCCGGCCTTGATGATGGCGTCGGCGATCAGCACGCCGTTGGAATCCTTGGCGCCGGTGATCTTGCCTTCGAGCTGCTGATTGGCGCCATTCACGACCAGGGAGGTGTCCTGATTATAGACCACCGGGTAGCCCTGGCCGTCATTGAAGTTCATGCGTCGGCCGCGCTGGTGGAACAAGCTCTTGGCCTCGGCTTGCGTGAGCTTGCCGGCCGTCACCTCGTCCTGGAGCGATTGCGCGTAGTTATAGAGGAGCTCCACTGCGGTCCGCATCTGCTGGACGCGGTCCTCCATCATGCGGCTCTTGCTGAGCACGACCGAGACCCGATGATGGCCGTGACCGTGAGCGCCGCGAGGCAGACCATGCTGGCAAGCTTGGTGCGGATCTTGAGATGACTCAGCAGCTGCATCACGGCCTCTACGGAATGGTTGTTATTGCACGCGTCGGTAGCATGAAGTTCTTACCAATCATGAACGGACGCGTGCGACGTGCTGCCGCGCACACAGCGTTCGCAGCCGCATGCGCAGATGTGCAGGCGCAACGCGCTTCGCCTGCGCATGGCGCGCCAGATCGCGGTGAGAAATGATGCTGGATTATGGTTATGACCGAGCCTGGCCGGCACAGCGATGAATCGATTCGTTCACCGCATCATCATGTCCGTGCTGCTCGTGGCGGCCCTTGTCCTGATCTGGAACGTGCTGGGCTCGCGGTAGATGACACCGGCGAAGCTGCCGGCGCCATCCGTTACCTGCGCGTCAATTGCGCGCGTCAGTGCCGCGCGTAGGCGCCGCCGGTCGATTCACTTTCCTTGCCCATCGCCGCATCGACGCTGACCGAGCCGCCGCCGGCTGCCGAAAGGTAGAGGCAGGCGAAGCAGAACAGGATCGCGGCGGTGCCGCCGTTGAGCAGCGGCAGGAACACCGGCGCTTCGCCCTTGAACATGTGGCCCATGAAGTAGGCGAAGGCCATTTCACCCGAGAGAATGAAAGCCGAGAGGCGGGTGAACAGGCCGAGCATCAGGAGCGCTCCGAGCACAAGCTCGAGCGTACCGGCCGCGTAGATGATCGGCGGGATGTTCGCGAAGTACGGGAGCACCGGAAACTTGAACAGCTTGGCGATACCGTACTGGAACAGCAACAGGCCGGTGATGAAGCGGAACAGGCTCAGGAGAACCGGTTGAAAGCGGGTGAGATAAAGAAAGTTCATTGGTTTGCCCTCCATCCAATGCTGTGACCCAATGCTGCGACTTGGACCGCATTCGGTTCGGCCTCGCAAGCCACCCAGGATGAATTCCGAGCTGACATTTTCGTCATGTCAGACAAAACACCGCAGGCTCGCGTTCGATCCGAATTTTTTGCTCGTGTTTGCGTCATGCCCACCCGTAATTGTCCGGTGACGCCAATGAACTCAAGTTACCCCTGAGAAACCTACCGCCGCAAGGCGGGCACGATCAGGAACGGAATCATCCCGAGCACCACGCTCGCAAGTGCGAAGGCGAGCACTGCATTGTAGCCGTGGGTTGCATCGTGAATCAGGCCGCCGCTCCAGGAGCCGAATGCCGAGCCGAGGCCGCTGCCGATCGAGATGGTGCCGTAGATGGTGCCGACGCGTTTGCCCTGGAAGATTCGCATCGCGGTGGCACTGATCAGCGGGCCGCGTGAGCCCATCATGCTGCCGAAGCAGACGACGAAACCGGTGAGCAGGATGATGTTCGGATAAGACTGCAACAGCCAGAGCAGGAAGATGCCGAGGATCGAGATCGCGTAGCTCAGCAGCACCGACGGCCGGCGCCCGATCAGCCCGTCGAGGGCGGAGACTCCCAACATGCCGAACACCAGCACGACGCCGGAGAAGCCCCAGGCGGTGGCGGCCTGGAGCGGCGGAAAGCCGGCGTCGATCAGATAGGCCACGATCTGCGCGGCGATCGCATACATACCGACCGCGGTGAAGAAGAAGGTCGAGAACAGCGCCCAGAATGCGTGGTGCCGCATGGCACCGAGAAGCGTCCAGCCGTTGTCGACGAAATCAGGATCGGTCTTCTTCACGACATGGGGCGAGCCGGCAGCGAACAGCCGCCACGGCAGCAGCATGAGTGGCACCAGCAGGCCCACAGCCGCGAAGCCGAACAGCTGGTAGGTGCCGCGCCAGCCGATGTGATCGATCAGAAGCTGCGAGGCCGGCAGCAGTGCCAGCACGCCGCCGCCCATCGCCGAATAGACCACCGACATCGCAGTCGGCAGGCGGGGCCCGAACCAGCGGCCGAGCAGGATCGAGTTCGGTACGATGCCGATGAAGGCAACGCCGATACCGACGCAGAGGCCGATCGAGAGCTGGAATTGCCACAGGTGCTGTGCGTGCGCCGCGATCAGGAACGCCGCGCCGAGCAACAGCAGCCCGAGCGCATAGACGATGCGTGGTCCGGAATGGTCGAACAGGCGTCCGACGAACGGCGCGGTGAGACCGCTGGCGAGCCAAGTCAGCGAATAGACCGAGACGATCTGCGCGCGGTCCCAGCCGAAGCTCTCCGAGATCGGCTTCAGGAACACCGTAAAACTGTCGCCGAGCCCGCGGCCCAGCACAGCCAGCGTGAAGCAGAGCGCGAGCACGGTGAGCGCGATGCGCGCGGCGCCTTGCGGCGTTGCCGCGACGCCATCCCTGTTGGTTTCCCTGTTGGATTCCCTGGGCGTGTTCTGGTCCATTGCCAGTCAGGGAGCGCGCTTCGGCGCGCCCTGACAAGCAGCGAAAAGCTCATACGCCTATGCAGGCTTGATGAGGACGTGCTTCTTCTTGCCGAACGACAGCTTGATCACGCCCTCCGGCGTCAGATTGGCTCCTGACAGCGCCATCTTCTCGTCGGTGACCGGCGCGTCGTTGATGCGCAGGCCGCCGCCCTTGATCTGGCGCCGTGCTTCGCCGTTGGAGGTAACCAAGCCCGCTTTAACGAAAGCGTTGAGCACGCCAAAACCTGCATCGAGCTCGCCACGCGGAATTTCCACCGTCGGCAGGCTTTCGGCGAGCGTACCTTCCTCGAAGGTGCGGCGCGCGGTCTCCGCCGCTTCGTTCGCGGCGTCGCGGCCGTGCAAGAGCGCGGTCGCTTCGGTCGCGAGCACCTTCTTGGCCTCGTTGATCTCGGAGCCGCCGAGCGCCTCGAGCTTCTTGATCTCAGCTATCGACAGCGTCGTGAACAGTCTCAGGAATTTGCCGACGTCGGCATCCTCGGTGTTGCGCCAGTACTGCCAGAAATCATACGGCGAGAACTGGTCGGCGTTGAGCCAGACCGCGCCTTGCGCCGTCTTGCCCATCTTGGCCCCTGACGCGGTCGTCAGCAGCGGCGTCGTCAGCGCGAACAGCTGGTGCGTGCCCATGCGGCGGCCGAGATCGACGCCCATGATGATGTTGCCCCACTGGTCGGAGCCGCCCATCTGGAGACGGCAGCCGGTGCGCTTGGCGAGCTCGACGAAGTCGTAGGCCTGGCAGACCATGTAGTTGAACTCGATGAAGCTCATCTCCTGCTCGCGCTCGAGGCGCAGCCGCACGGAGTCCATGGTGAGCATGCGATTGACCGAGAAGTGCCGGCCGACGTCGCGCAGCATCTCGATCCAGTTCAGCCTGGTCAGCCACTCCGCATTGTCGAGCATGACCGCGTCGCTCTTGCCCTCGCCATAGCGCAGCACTTTTGCGAACACGCCGCGGATCGAGGCCTTGTTGGCCTCGATCTCGGCGACGGTGCGCATCGCGCGCGTCTCGTCCTTGCCGGAGGGATCGCCCACCATCGTGGTGCCACCGCCCATCAGCGTGATCGGCTTGTTGCCGGACTGCTGGAGCCAGTGCAGCATCATCATGGTCAGATAGTTGCCGATATGCAGCGAGGGTGCGGTGCAATCGTAGCCGACATAGGTGGTCGCTTCGCCCTTGGCAGCGAGCGCGTCCAGCCCCTCGAAATCGGAGCACTGGTGGATGAATCCACGTTCCTGCAGGGTATTGAGGAAATCCGATTTAAATGCAGTCATCTGTCGGCATGCCTGACAATTCTTGGTTTACTGTTTGGGGGCAATTTAAAGGTCTTGCATGGGAACTCGATTGCCGCCCGCCACTTGGCGCTGTGGCATTATAAGATGTGTCCCTCTGGCACAAGATCGGCATGCCAGGCAGGTCTTTTGAGGACGCTGATCCATGATGTTGACGGCACTCGGTTTGATGAGCGGCACCTCGCTGGACGGGGTGGATGTCGCGCTGATCGAAACCGATGGAAAGCAGGTAAAGGCGTTCGGGCCGACCGGCTACCGGCCCTATAGTCCGGCGGAGCGCAACCTGCTGCGCCAGGCGCTGAGCGAGGCCGTGCACCTGTCCCAACGCGATGCCCGGCCGGGGATCCTGGCCGAGGCCGAGCGCGTGGTGACGCGGGCCCATGCCGAGGCGGTCGCCGCTTTCGTCGCGCAAAACCGGATGAGGCCGGAGGACATCGACATCATCGGCTTCCACGGCCAGACCGTGCTGCACCGGCCCGAAAAGCGGCTGACGGTGCAGATCGGCGATGGGCCGGCGCTGGCCAAGGCGATCCATATCCCGGTGGTGCATGATTTCCGCGCCGCCGACGTCGAGGCCGGCGGGCAGGGCGCGCCGTTCGTGCCGGTTTACCACCGGGCGCTGGCCAATTCGCTCGAGCGCGAAGGGCCGATCGTCGTGGTCAATATCGGCGGCGTCTCCAACGTCACCTATATCGACGGCAACGACACGCTGATCGCCTGCGACACCGGGCCCGGCAATGCGCTGCTCGACGACTTCATGTACCGCACCATGAACCAGGCGTTCGATGCGGAAGGAAAATTCGCCGCGCTCGGCAAGGCTGATGAAGCCTGGATCGCGCGCGCACTGGAGCTGCCGTTCTTTGCAGCTCCGCCGCCAAAGTCGCTCGACCGCAATGATTTTGCTGTGCTGAAACTTGGCGACATGCCGCCGGCCGACGGCGCCGCGACGCTGACCGCTTTCACCGCGGCGGCGATCGCCCGGGTCATTCCATTGCTGCCGCGGCGGCCGCGCAGCTGGATCGTCTGCGGCGGCGGGGCTCGCAACCTCACCATGCTGCGGATGCTGCGCGAGCGGATCGGCTCGGCCACCGTCGAGGCCGCCGAAACGCTCGGCTGGGCCTCCGACGCCATCGAGGCGCAAGCCTTCGGCTTCCTTGCCGCGCGCGGGCTGAAGGGCCTGCCGCTGTCCTATCCGGCCACCACGGGCGTGCCGATGCCGATGACGGGCGGTGTGATCGCACGGCCCTGAAGTCACAGGCAGTTGATGCAGATGCATCGACCTTGACGAGTGAATGCAATTGCATCTATATAGATGCAACTGCATCTAACTGTCGGGATCGCCACCATGACCGCTTCGCTCAAACTGATCAGCCACAAGCTTTGTCCCTATGTGCAGCGCGCCGTGATCGCGCTCCAGGAGAAGGGCGTGCCGTTCGAGCGGATCGACATCGATCTCGCGAACAAGCCCGAATGGTTCCTGAAGCTATCGCCGCTCGGCAAGGTGCCGGTGCTGGTGGTTGCGACCGATAAGGGCGAGGTTGCGTTATTCGAGAGCAACGTCATCTGCGAGTACATCGAAGAGACACAAGACGGCGCGAAGCTGCATCCGGCGGATGCGCTGAAGCGTGCCGAGCACCGCGCCTGGATGGAGTTCGGCTCGGCGATCCTCGGTGATCTCTGGGGGCTGGAGACGACGACGGACCCTGCGACGTTCGAGAGCAAGCGTCAGGCGCTTACGGCGAAGTTCGCGCGCGTCGAAGCCGCGCTTGGCGCAGGGCCTTATTTCGTAGGCGAGACATTCAGCCTCGTCGATGCGGTATTCGCCCCGATCTTCCGCTATTTCGACGTGTTCGATGAATTGATCGAGCTCGGCATCTTCAGCGATCTGCCCAAGGTCCGCGCGTGGCGGACCGAGCTCGCCAAGCGTCCGAGCGTGCGCTCGGCGGTCGGCGCGGACTATCCGCAATTGCTGCGCGCCTTCCTGGTGCGCCATGACGCGCATCTCTTGAAGCTCGCGGCCTGAGGCGACGCCGATGTCGCAGTCCATGGCCTGGCTCATGCTGGTGATCGCCGGCGCGCTCGATGTCGGCTGGGCGATCTCGATGAAATATGCGCAAGGCTACACGCGCGCAGGCTGGAGCCTCGCCTCGCTGGTGCTGCTCGCCGCCTTTGTCTTCCTGCTCGGGCGCGCCTTGAAGGTGCTCGAGGTCGGCGTTGCCTATTCGGTGTGGACCGGCATTGGCGCGGCGGGCACGTTCCTGCTGGGTGTCGTTCTGTTCGGCGAAACCTTGAGCGCGGTGAAGCTTGCGGGCATCGCGCTTGTGCTGGCGGGGATCGTCGCACTCAAGCTCGCCTAGTCAGCTCATGGCGATCAGGTGCAACCGTCGACAAGCAGCAGCCTGCTTGTCGTCGTTGTGTGCCGCAGCCTGAAGAGATCCTGAATGTCGGGATCGTCGAGAAACGCTTGCGCCTTCTCGCGCTCCGCAAATTCGATGATGACGAGGCGCTCGGGCGCCCAGTCGCCCTCGATCGTGGTCGGCTCGACGCCTCGCACGATGTAGCGCCCTGAATGCTTGGCAATGAATGCCGGGATTTCAGCGATGTAAGTCTTGAAGCCGAGGTAGTCGTTCACCGACAGATCAAGAACCAGATACGCCTTCATCGCTCGCGATCCCCAGCGTTGACGGTCCGCAGCAATGCCACGAACGCGTCCACGCCGGAAGGCCTCAGCGCACGTTGGCGAGGCGCATGTCGAGATAGGCCGTGATGGTTTCCATCAGCGGCTCGAGCTTGGCGTCGAAGAAGTGATTGGCGCCGGGAATGACCTGCTGGTCGATCACGATGCCCTTCTGCGTCTTCAGCTTCTCGACCAGCGTGTTGACGTCCTTCGGCGGCACCACCGCATCCTTCTCGCCATGCACGATCAGGCCCGAGGACGGGCAGGGCGCGAGGAACGAGAAGTCGTAGAGATTGGCGGGCGGCGCGATCGAGATGAAGCCTTCGACCTCGGGCCGGCGCATCAGGAGCTGCATGCCGATCCAGGCGCCGAAGGAGAAGCCGGCGACCCAGCAGGCGCGCGCCTCGGGATTGATGGTCTGCGCCCAATCCAGCGCAGCCGCCGCATCCGACAATTCGCCGGTGCCATGGTCGAACGAGCCCTGGCTGCGGCCGACGCCGCGGAAGTTGAAGCGCAGCACGGAGAAGCCGCGATGCGCAAAGGCGTAGTAGCACTGGTACACGATCTGATGGTTCATCGTGCCGTGGAACTGCGGATGCGGATGCAGGATCATCGCGATCGGCGCGTTCTTCTGCTTGGCCGGATGGTAGCGGCCTTCGAGACGGCCGGCAGGGCCGGTAAAAATGACTTCGGGCATCGATGATCTCTTGATTGATTTCCTGGAGGCGACCTCGGCAATCAACCGATTGTGGCTTCATCGGCAGATGCCGACGAAAGCGCAATGAAGAGTGAGAGGGCGCACGTAGCGGTGATGCGCTGACGGCGCGCGGTGACTTGACGGTGCGCGTTCTAACATAGGCATAGGGTCAAAAAGCAAGCATCTTGAACATCGCCCAACGGGTTCAAGACGTTAGGGTGTCATGGTCGCGTCACCGCGACCGCATCATTCGGAATCATGGTTGCCAAGTGCGTGCCCGCGGCCCATGTCGGGACGGTGTAAACGCCCTCGTGATGTGAGGTAATATCTTACTCAATGCCGACGCGGGTCTATCTCGATTGGAACGCGACCACGCCGCTCCGCGCTGAGGCGCGGGCTGCGATGCTCGCTGCATACGACCTGATCGGCAATCCATCCTCGGTCCATGCCGAGGGGCGGGAGGCGCGGCGCCTGGTCGAGGAGGCCCGTGCCACGCTGGCCGTCGTCGTAGGTGCGCTGCCGCGGAACGTCATCTTCACCTCAGCCGGAACCGAAGCCAATGCGCTGGCGCTGTCGCCCGGCCTGCGGGGGCCGTCGGGCGGACCCGTCGAGCGACTGCTGGTCTCCGCGATCGAGCATGCCTCGGTGTTGGCGGGCGGCCGGTTCCCGGCGGACAAGATCGGACAGATTCGGGTGTCGCGCTCCGGCGTGGTCGACCTCGAGGATCTGAGGGACCAGCTCGGTGGCGGTCCGCCGGCACTGGTCTCCATCATGGCCGCCAATAACGAGACGGGCGCGCTCCAGCCGGTCGCGGAGGCGGCGCGGATCGTTCATGAGGCCGGCGGCCTGCTGCACGTCGATGCGATTCAGGCGCTCGGCAAAATTCCGTTCGATATCAAGACTGTGGGCGCAGACTTTGCGACCTTTTCTGCGCACAAGATCGGCGGCCCGAAAGGCGTTGGCGCGCTGGTGGTGGCGGAAGGGCTCGCCGGCCTGGAGCCGGTTCTGCGCGGGGGCGGGCAGGAGCTCAACCGCCGGGCCGGCACCGAGAATGTCGCTGGGATCGCCGGCTTTGGCGCGGCGGTCAAAGCGTCGCTTCAGGCTCTGCGGGAGGATGCGAAGCGAATGGCAACCCTCAGGAATCATTTGGAAAATGGCATTCGTGCCATTGCGGGGGGCATGGTCTTTGCGGAAGATGTGGAGCGGTTGCCAAATACCGTCCTTTTCACCGCGCCAGGCCTGAAGGCCGAGACCGCCGTGATCGGCTTTGACCTCGCAGGCGTCGCCGTGTCGTCAGGTTCAGCCTGCTCATCGGGAAAGGTCCAGCCGTCCCACGTGCTTTCGGCCATGGGGTACGATCCCATTGTGGCCCAGGGAGCGGTGCGCCTCAGTCTTGGCTGGTCCACGGAACTCGAGGAGATCAATCGAGCGTTAGAGGCTTGGCGAAAGCTCGGTAATAACCTACTTAAGGGCTAGGCGACGAAACACGGCTTGAATGGTTCTAGGTGCGTGCTTTCCGCCAAAAAACATCGTAATAGACGTAATACTCGTCCGAGTTTGATCCACCGCGGTCCTTGAAACCGCGAGCGGAGGATGGAATGCCAGCCGTACAAGAGACAGTCGAGCGCGTGAAGCGCATCGACGTCGACCAGTATCGTTATGGGTTTGAAACCCTGATCGACTCCGAGAAGGCCCCCAAGGGGCTCTCGGAAGAGATCGTCAAGTTCATCTCGCAGAAAAAGAATGAACCCGCCTGGATGCTCCAGTGGCGGCTGGAAGCCTATCGGCGCTGGCTGACCATGACCGAGCCGACCTGGGCGCGCGTCGAATATCCCAAGATCGACTTCCAGGACATCTACTATTACGCGGCGCCGAAGCCGAAGAAGACGGTCACCTCGCTCGACGAGATCGATCCGGAGATCCTGAAAACCTACGAGAAGCTCGGCATTCCCTTGCGGGAAGTCGCCATGCTCGAAGGCGTTGAGCCCAAGCCCGGCGAGGAAGACCCGGCCCGCCGCAAGATCGCGGTCGACGCGGTCTTCGATTCGGTGTCGGTGGCGACCACCTTCAAGGCGGAGCTGAAGAAGGCCGGCGTGATCTTCATGCCGATCTCGGAGGCGATCCGCGAGCATCCTGAACTGGTGCAGAAGTATCTCGGCTCCGTGGTGCCGACGTCGGACAATTTCTACGCGACGCTGAATTCGGCGGTGTTCTCCGACGGCTCGTTCGTCTACGTGCCGCCGGGCGTGCGTTGTCCGATGGAGCTGTCGACCTATTTCCGCATCAACGAGCGCAACACCGGTCAGTTCGAGCGCACGCTGATCATCGCGGACAAGGGCTCGTACGTCTCCTATCTCGAGGGCTGCACTGCGCCGCAGCGCGACGAGAATCAGCTGCACGCAGCCGTGGTCGAGCTCGTGGCGCTCGACGATGCCGAGATCAAATATTCGACGGTGCAGAACTGGTATCCCGGCAATTCGGAAGGCAAGGGCGGTATCTACAATTTCGTCACCAAGCGTGGCGACTGCCGCGGCGCCCATTCCAAGATCTCCTGGACCCAGGTCGAGACCGGCTCTGCCATCACCTGGAAATATCCGAGCTGCATCCTGCGCGGCGACAACTCCCGCGGCGAGTTCTACTCGATCGCGATCTCGAACGGCTTCCAGCAGGTCGATTCCGGCACCAAGATGATTCATCTCGGCAAGAACACGTCGAGCCGCATCATCTCCAAGGGCATCGCCGCTGGTAAGTCGCAGAACACCTATCGCGGCCTCGTCACCGCGCACCGGAAAGCCACGGGCGCACGCAACTTCACCGCCTGCGATTCCTTGTTGATCGGCGACAAATGCGGCGCGCACACCGTGCCGTACATCGAGGCGAAGAACTCGTCGGCGACGTTCGAGCACGAGGCGACGACCTCGAAGATCTCCGAGGACGTGCTGTTCTACTGCGTCCAGCGCGGCCTCAGCCAAGAGGAGGCTGTCGGCCTCGTCGTCAACGGCTTCGTCAAGGATGTGCTCCAGCAGCTCCCGATGGAGTTCGCGGTGGAAGCGCAGAAGCTGATCTCGATCTCGCTTGAAGGGTCGGTCGGTTAACACCGACCCTCGCGGTGCGCTTAGGCGCTTCATGCCTCATTTGAATAGACTGGACACCAAAATGGCTTTGCTTGAAGTGAAAGACCTCAAGGTTCGCGTCGAGGAGCGTGAGATCCTCCATGGGCTGACGCTGACCGTGAACGAGGGCGAGGTGCACGCGATCATGGGGCCGAACGGCTCCGGAAAATCGACGCTCTCTCATGTCATCGCCGGCAAGCCCGGCTATGAGGTCACCGACGGACAGATCCTGTTTAGGGGCGAAGACCTCCTGGAGATGGATCCCGACGAGCGCGCCGCCAAGGGCGTGTTCCTGGCGTTCCAGTATCCGGTCGAGATTCCCGGTGTCACCACCATGAATTTCCTCCGTACCGCACTGAATGCCCAGCGCAAGGCGCGCGGCGAGAGCGAACTGATGGTGCCGGACTTTTTGAGGAAGGTCCGCGAGGTCTCGAAGTCGCTGAACGTCCCGCAGGACATGCTCAAGCGCGGCGTCAATGTCGGCTTCTCCGGTGGCGAGAAGAAGCGCAACGAGGTGCTCCAGATGGCGCTGTTCGAGCCCAGCCTGTGCATCCTCGACGAGATGGATTCCGGCCTCGACATCGACGCGCTGCGCATCGCGGCCGACGGCGTCAACGCGCTGCGCTCGCCGGGGCGCGCGATGGTCGTCATCACCCACTATCAGCGGCTGCTGAACTACATCGTGCCCGATTTCGTGCACGTGATGTCGAAGGGCCGTGTCGTGAAGAGCGGTGACAAGGAACTGGCGCTGGAGCTGGAAGCGTCCGGCTACACCCAATTCGAGGATGCCGCGTAAGGATTTTGCGATGAACGTTGCTGTGGCAAAGACCGGGAACGGCCGCGCGGTGAGCGATCTCTTCGCCAGCGCTGAAGGCCGCTTGCCGGGTTCGGCCTCTGTGATCGCGGCACGCCGCGAGGCGTTCGAGACTTATGAGCGTCTCGGCCTGCCGCACCGCCGGATCGAGGAATGGAAATACACCGATCTGCGTGCGCTGGTCGGTGAGGTGCTGCCGCTGGCAGCGGCGCCCGATGCGGCCGCGTTGAAGCGCGCCGCGGAAGCGGTGAAGGCGCATGCGATCGCGGGCGCCCGCAAGCTGGTGCTGGTCGACGGCGTGTTCGCGGCCGATCTCTCCGACGTGAAGGCGCTCGGCTCCGAGGCGAGCCTCAAGACGCTGCGGGAGACGCTGGAGAAGGATGCCGGCCTCCTCAATACCGCGTCCACCGATGCCGTGATCGCACTGAACGCCGCCATGGCAACCGACGGCGTCGTGCTGTCGATCGCTGACGGCGCGCAACTGTCCGCGCCGATCCAGATCATCCACATCGCAACCGCAGCTTCCGCGTCGACCTTCACCCGTTCGCAGGTTGCGATCGGGAAGGGCGCTCGCGCCACCATCGTCGAAAGCTTCGTTGCGGCCGGTGCCGAGGCCTACCAGGTCCACGATGCCGTGCTCGTGACGGTTGGCGACGGCGCCGATGTTGCACACATTCGCCTGATGGACGATGCGCCTGACGCGGTCAACGTCACCTCGCAGTTCGTCACGGTCGGCGCCAATGTGAAGCTCAACTTCTTCAACATGACGACTGGTGCTGCCGTCAGCCGCTTGCAAGGCTTCATCACGCTGGCGGGCGAGGGCAGCGAGCTCTCGGCTAACGGCGTAAACCTGTTGCAGAAGACCGAGCATGGCGACACCACGTTGTTGGTCGACCATGCCGTGCCGAACTGCGTCAGCCGCGAGACTTTCCGCGCCGTGGTCGACGACCGCGGTCATTCGGTGTTCCAGGGCCGCATCATCGTTCGTCCCGATGCGCAGAAGACCGACGGCAAGATGATGACGCGGGCGCTGCTGCTCTCGGACGAGGCCGAGGCCGACAACAAGCCCGAGCTCGAGATCTTCGCCGACGACGTCTCCTGCGGCCACGGCGCCACCGCCGGCGCGCTGGACGAGAGCCTGTTGTTCTATCTGAAGGCGCGCGGGCTGCCGGAGAAGCAGGCCCAGGCGCTACTGATCCAGGCCTTCGTCGGCGAGGCGATCGAGCAGATCGTCGACGACGGCCTGCGCGAGCATGTGATCGGCATCGCCGAGCGTTGGCTGGAGCGGCGGTCATGAGCACGCATCCGGCCCTCAAGAACGGCGCCTACGACGTTGCGCGCGTTCGCCAGGATTTTCCGGCGCTGGCCATGCAGGTCTACGGCAAGCCGCTAGTCTATCTCGACAACGCCGCCTCGGCGCAAAAGCCCAGCGCGGTGCTCGACCGCATGACGCAGGCCTATACGAGCGAATACGCCAACGTGCATCGCGGCCTGCATTACCTCGCCAATGCGGCGACGGAGGCCTACGAGGGCGCGCGGGCAAAAGTCGCGCAGTTCGTCAACGCCCGCCGGACAGAGGAGATCATCTTCACCCGCAACGTCACCGAGGCCATCAACCTCGTGGCGTCGTCCTGGGGTGAGCCGAACATCAAGCAGGGCGACGAGATCGTCCTCTCGATCATGGAGCACCATTCCAACATCGTGCCCTGGCATTTCCTCAGGGAACGCCACGGCGCGGTGATCAAATGGGCGCCCGTCGATGACGAAGGCAACTTCCTGATCGACGAGTTCGAGAAGCTGCTGACGCCGAAGACCAAGCTTGTCGCCATCACCCAGATGTCGAACGCGCTCGGAACCTTCGTTCCGATCAAGGAGGTCGTGCGGTTGGCCCACGATCGCGGCATTCCCGTGCTGGTCGACGGTGCGCAAGGCGCGGTGCATCTGCCCGTCGACGTGCAGGATCTCGACTGCGATTTCTACGCGTTCACCGGCCACAAGATTTATGGTCCGACCGGAATCGGCGCGCTCTATGCCAAGCACGAGCACCTTGTCGCGATGCGCCCCTTCAACGGCGGCGGCGAGATGATCCGCGAGGTTGCGAAGGACTGGGTCACCTATGGCGACCCGCCGCACAAGTTCGAAGCCGGCACCCCGCCCATCGTCGAAGCGATCGGCCTCGGTGCCGCCATCGACTACGTCAATTCGATCGGCAAGGAGCGCATCGCCGCGCACGAGCAGGATCTCGTCACCTACGCCCAGGACCGGCTCCGCGAGATCAACGCGCTGCGGCTGATCGGTACCGCGCGCGGCAAGGGGCCGGTGATCTCGTTCGAGCTCAAGGGCGCGCATGCCCACGACGTCGCCACCGTGATCGATCGCCAGGGCATTGCGGTGCGCGCCGGCACCCATTGCGTGATGCCGCTTTTAGAGCGGTTCAACGTCACGGCCACATGCCGTGCGTCCTTCGGCATGTATAATACGCGGGAAGAAGTCGATCATCTGGCACAGGCGCTTCTGAAAGCGCGGGATTTGTTTGCATGAGTGACACGGCCGACGTCAAAGCCAATCCGATGGAGACCCATTCGGCGCTGCCGCCGGAGGAGACCGAGCGCTTGACCACCGAGATCATCGCGGGCCTCAAGACCGTGTTCGATCCGGAAATCCCGGCCGACATCTACGAGCTCGGGCTCATCTACAAGGTCGAGATCAAGGACGACCGCTCGGTCGACGTGCTGATGACGCTGACGACGCCGAACTGTCCGGCCGCCGGCGAGCTGCCGACCATGGTCGAGAACGCGGTCGCCAGCGTCCCCGGCGTCGGCGTGGTCGACGTCAAGGTCGTCTGGGAACCGCCGTGGTCGCCCGAGCGCATGAGCGACGAGGCGCGCCTCGTGCTGAACATGTGGTGACGGCTCGCATTGAATTCGCTTCGCAACGGACCACATAGATAACATGACCCAGGCGACACCAGCTTCGACACCAAAGCCCCGGCGGCCGCGCCCGCAGGTGATGCGGCTGACGGATGCCGCCGCGCAGCGGATCACGGAGCTGACCCAGCGCGCGGACTCCGAGATCGTCGGCCTGCGCGTCGGCGTGAAGAACGGCGGCTGCGCCGGCCAGTCCTACACGGTGGAATACGCCCACGAGATCCGCCCAACCGACGAGGTCGTCGAGGACAAGGGCGTCAAGATCCTGGTCGATCCCAAGGCCGTGCTGTTCCTGCTCGGCACCGAGATGGACTACAAGGCCGACAAGATGCAGGCCCAGTTCGTCTTCAACAACCCCAACCAGGTCTCCGCCTGCGGCTGCGGCGAGTCGGTCGAACTGCGGCCGGCGAAGGTTGAGGGGTAGTTTCGCTCTCTCCGATCACACCGCCGTCGTCCCGGCCTAGTGCGCAATTGCGCACGGGGGGCCGGGACCCATACCGCGTGATCCATCGAGAGTGCGAGATCTACGTACCGACGATGTCATGACAGGCAGTCTTCGCTAAACTCCTCCTGGGAGTATGGGTCCCGGCCCCCGTGCGCAATTGCGCACTAGGCCGGGACGACCCTCGGAGAGAGAGTTGGGCCATGGACCGCGAATTCCTGATCGACCTGTTCGCCGATTTCGGCCCGGTGACCATCCGAAAAATGTTTTCCGGCTACGGCATCTCCGCCGACGGCGTCAACTTCGCATTGTCGTTGCGCGCCGGCCTGTTCTTCCGCGCTGACGAGGTCACGATCCCGAATTTCGAGGCGGAAGGCTCAAAGCCGTTCCAGTACTCAACCCACGCCAAGACCGTGCTGGTGAACTCCTACTGGGAGTTGCCGGCCCGCCTGTTCGACGATTCCGAGGAACTGGCGCAATGGGCGAGGGCAGCGCTCGCCGCCGCCCAGCGCGCCAAGGTGAAGAAGCGGCCGAAGGCGAAGAAGGTGGCGAAGAAAGCCGCAGGTAAGCCGGCGAAGAAGGCAGTCAAGAAAACGGTGCGTAGAGTGGGCAAAGCGACTCGTCCGCCGTAGCTCGCGGAGCGAAGGCGGAAGCGTGCCCACCGTTGAAGCCATAGTGGGGGAGAGATGGTGGGCACGGCGCTGTGCGCCTTTGCCCACCCTACAGTCGCCATCTGAAGGACGCGCTTAGCCTCACGCCACCCGGTTGTGCGTCTCGACCGCGTATTCGGGATCGACTTCACAGATCACGCGGTTGCGGCCGTTGCGCTTGGCGGCGTAGAGGCAGGCATCCGCGCGCTCGATCAGCGCGTCGGTGTCGTCGCCCTGCTTGAGCAGGGAGACGCCGACGGAGATGGTGACGCGGCCAAGAATTTCGCCGGTCGACTTCTTCTTTAGTTCCTTCGCCATCACCGCGCGGCGGATGTGGTCGGCCACCGTGAGCGCCTGGCGCAGCGCGGTGTTGGGCAGCACGACCGCGAATTCCTCGCCACCATAGCGCGCCGTGATGTCCTGGCCCTTGATGGTCTGCTTCAGCGACAGGCCGACCAGCCGCAGCACCTGGTCGCCGGTGAGATGGCCGTAGGAATCGTTGAACGACTTGAAATGATCGATGTCGAACAGCAGCAGCGACAGCGGCTCGCCTGAGGCGAGCGCGCTCTGCACGGCCATGCCGATCATGCGGTCGAAATATTTGCGGTTGCCGAGGCCGGTGAGCGGATCGGTCAGGCTCTCGGCGCGGATCGCCTCCAGGCTCTGCTGGAGATTGCTGATCTCGTTCTTCGACAGCGTCAGGCGACCTTCCAGCGCCTTGTTGGCCTCGCGCATCTCGCTGGTCGAACGCAGCAGCGTCTCCACGATCGCCTTGATCTGGTCGCGGCTCTTGGCTGACGACAGTTTCTCGGTCGCTCCCGACAGGCTGGCGTCGTAGGCGCCGCTCATCCCGAGCGCATCGCCGAGAACCTTCATCACGTCGTCGATCTCGCCGATGACGCGCGCGCCGACCTTGTCGATGCGATCGGTGGTCTTGATATGGGAGAGATAGGTCTCGTAGATCTGCTCGAGATCGGCTTCGGTCAGCTTGCCGTTGCGCGCCAGCGTCTCGTTGATGATCTTGTTGAGCGGTGCGTTGTAGCCGGTGGCGTAGACGTACCAGATCTCGTAATTGCGGGGAATTGCCGTCTGCCGAAGCGATCGGATCTGACCGAGCGCTACCTCGGCGAACGCCATCGTGCGTTCGTGTTCATCGAGAACCTTGACCACGGAACATACCCCACAGCGGTCGGTGCGCCTGCGACCGCAGCAATGCTTAAATTATGTTCGTAGGCTAACGGACGATCGTGAACGCCCCGTAAATATACGTTCACGGACGTCTGAAAAAGTGTGGGGCAGTACTTTCACAACCGAAACCTGGACGCGTCGCGCTTCAGGCGCCGGCGGGGGAGCGGACCGGCCGCAGCAGAAATGCCGGCAGATGCGAGTGATCGCCCGGCTCGGTGTCGACCTCGCGCTGCCGGCGCGGCTCGGGACGGCCGATCGACGGCACATGCGACGCATTGGCCTGCGGACGTGCACCGTGACGCGGCTCGGATCCGCGCTTCTCCTCGGGGCGATGCCTTGCTTCGGACGGCTGTCGCGCCTCGCGCGGTTCGTGGCCGCG
>NZ_PSRT01000126.1 GCF_004212635.1 Bradyrhizobium genosp. SA-3
GCGACCTTTTCCTCCAACGAAATACGTTCTGTCATCTCGCAATCCTCCTTCTGGCAAGATTGAATGCGTCTGCGCGCAACCGTGACACCAACTGTCGGGGCGCTATCTCCCTTTGGCAAAGCCAGATTGACGTCCCCCGCAATCGACAACGCGTCCGCTTTCGGGAAGTTCGCTGATGTCCGCTTATGGCCCGTCGGCGAAACTGGGGATAGCCTTTTAGAGTTCTGCTTCGCAGGGTCTAGCGGACGCGAATTGCTCTCGTTGAGCTCTTCTCAGTTTGACCCGAAGGCGAAGATCGCGATAGCGCCCGGACGTCAGCAGCTGACGCCAGACCGGACGTGGTGGCGACGCGGCCAAATCGACGCGAATGACCCTCAACGGACGTTTACTTGGGGTCGCTTCCCGCCAATTAGCTTAAGGATATAATCTGGCCAGCCTCCAGTCGGACTGCTGCCAGGTTCAGACCCATGAAGCGGTGGCGCTTAGTCAGCATTATCTGCATGGTTGTCACTGCGGGCCTGCTGGGTGCCGGGGCCCTTGTCGTCGGCCAGTCACGCGTGCCGACAGAAGCCATTGCATTCTCGGTAACACGTACACCGGAGCTTATGGAACGCGCGTGGCGCCTGCCAGTGGCCGCCACATTCCACGGGAACGTGAACTGGCAATCAAATAGCTCTCGTTGCGGACCTGCAGCTGTTGCGAATGCGTATAAGTCGCTCGGCGAGACGGCAAGCACGGAGGATAAGGTGTTGGCCGGTACCGGGCGGTGCTGGACGGGCTTATGCATCCTGGGTCTCACGCTTGACGAACTGGCCGAGGTGGCGCGGACCAACACGAGCCGCAAGGTCACGATCTTGCGTAATCTCAGCGAGGGCCAGTTTCTGGAACATTTGCGTCGCTCCAACGATCCAAGCCGACGCTACATCGTGAATTTCAATCGCGCGCAAATTTTTGGTGCTGGTGTTGGACATCATTCGCCCATTGGCGGCTATCTGGAAGCCGACGATCTAGTTTTCGTGCTCGATGTCAATTCCAATTACCAGCCATGGCTGGTCGAGCGAAAGCGGCTGTTCGCAGCTGTGAATACGTACGATGGCGATAAGAAGCGCGGGCTGCTGCTGATCGAGTAATTGCAAATCCCTGCAGCCCTGAGCTGAAGATGGCGAGCGAGGCGGTGGAGGTGACCAGGCGATCGAATAAAACAAGGCTGCGACCAGCTGCCTTGCGACGGGTCTGCTCGTGGCCCCTGAGTCGAACAGCACTCCGGCCGTCACGACGTCGGCTGTATGATGTGGTCCGGATTCCGATGAAGCACTTTCTGGAAGGACAGTCGGTTTTAGCGTGTCTCCCTGTTTTATTTTTGCTGGGCGGTTGTGCCGGAACGATGCCCGAGTGTAATTCTTTGGATGCGCGTAATACAGTGATTAAGATCGTTTCGGACGACAGCAACAACGCGCTTGTCAACTACGCCGTTATGAATTCGAGCGCAGTTGCGGCGATGATAAGTCATGCGACCACAGAGGCCGAAAAACTAGCGATTTGGGAAAAGGCGAGACAAGGTGCCGCTTATAGGTTGGATGATGCGATAAGCACAAATTCAAGAAGCAAAGCCAAGCGAGCAGTTACCTGTACCGGGTTGTTGTATGCGACGGTTGAGGATGTGACAGCGCAAAAGGAGGTGGACTTCGAGGTGGAACTAACCGCAGACGGCAAGATTTCCGTTTCGGTCAGTCCGTTTCAATTTTGACCGATGCCGCGTCTGGCGACTTGAGGTAGGGCGAATTGGGGTTTGTCTCCGAGATGGTCTGCTTATCGGAGTAGACAGGAAGTCAATTGTCCGCGTTTCGAATGACACTTCTGACCCATTGCGGACAATGCGCTGACGTTGGTCGTTTGAGCGCATTCTTAGGTATTTATTAGCACAGGATTGAGCAGAGTAGTCTATGTTGTCCGAGGTTCGTACATTGCCGGACAGGATTTCGTCGGACGCATGCATTCAGCATTCATTTGGTATTTTCTATCCATGAAGGGCCGCATCGGCCGTCAGGAATTTGCCCTAGGGCTCTTCGGGCTTGTGCTGATCGATATGCTCGTCGTGCGCATGGGGCGGAAGCTCGCTGACTCGGGGCCACGACACTACAACGTCAACCCTCCGGTCGACTGGTCCATTCTCCATATTCTCCTTTTAGTCTCGCTGTGGCCGCTTGCCGCAATCCTCGTGAAGCGACTGCACGACTTCAACCTCTCGGGTTGGTGGGCTCTCACCATCTTCGCGATCCCTCACATCGACCGCGCCCTCGGCGTTCCGTATTGGCTTCCGTACCTGCTAGTGGCAGCAACCCTGAGTGCGCTTCCCGGTTGGCCTGGCGACAATCGATTTGGCCCAGACCCGCTACCGCGCATCGGAATTTAGTAAGCCTCAAGCAGATTGGACAGGCGTCTGAACGAGAGCGCTGAAAGGTCGGCGCGATGTCGCCTGTTGGCCCGTAGCAGACCTTGGCCTATGCTTCGTCGATTTCCGCTTTGTAGGCCCACACCCTAATACGCCTGCTTGGCGTCCGCCTCTTCGCTGGTCTGGATCAGGTCGAGACTCTGCTCGATCTTGCCGAGCAGGGCCGAGAGCTGCTTGCGCTCCTGCGCGGAGAGGCAGGCGAGGATCTCGTCTTCCCGCCGCAGCAATTGCGGGAATAGCTCCTCATAGAGCGCGCGGCCCTTCGTCGTCAGTTGCAGGCGGAATTCGCGGCGGTCGGCTTCGTTCTCGACCCGCTCGATCAATCCCTGCTGCAGCAGCATCGTCACCGCCCGGCTGATGGTCGATTTGTGCGTGCGGGTGCACTGCGAGATGAATTGCGCGCTACAGGCGTCGTTGCGGAAGCCGAGCGTGGCGATCACGCGCCATGCCGGAATGTCGAGGCCATGCCGCTCCTGATATTCCACCGCGAGCGCGGAACTCACCTCCGCCGCGAGCCGGTTGAGGCGGAACGGCACGAACTTGAACAGATCGAGCCGAGGCTTTGGTCGCGGCGAAGCCTCGTCGGCTTGCCGTGCCTTCAGCGCGATGTCGCTGGATGTCCTCGCCAAGGAGAGTGCTCCGAATTCCAGTTGACGGCCGGCGGCTCCGGTCCAAAATAGTTGCACGTGAGACTATCTAGCAGATCAGTCCTCTCCTGACCAGAGCGAAAGGTTAGCGCATGGCGCAGGCCAAATCCCAGTTCGGCTATCGCCGCCACCCCGATCAGGATCGTCCGGGCCAAGACCCGGCCGCGCATCCGGTCGTGGTCGTTGGTGCGGGCCCGGTGGGGTTGTCGCTCGCGATCGATCTTGCCCAGCGTGGCCAGCGCGTCGTGCTTCTGGACGATGCCGACCGTATCGGCGAAGGCTCGCGCGCGATCTGCTTCTCGAAACGTTCGCTGGAATATTGGGACCGCCTCGGCGTCGGCGACCGCATGGTCGAGAAGGGCGTGGTGTGGAGCGTCGGCCGGATCTTCCACGGCGAGTCGCAGCTCTACCAGTTCAACCTGCTGCCCGAGGACGGCCACAAGCGGCCGGCCTTCATCAACCTCCAGCAATATTACGCCGAAGCCTATCTGGTCGATCGCATCCAGGATCTGCCTGCGATCGACCTGCGCTGGCGCAACAAGGTGACGGCGCTGGAGCAGCGCAATGATTCGGTTGCGCTGACGATAGAAACGCCGGAGGGCGCCTATCGGCTGCACGCGCAATATGTCATCGCCTGCGACGGCGCGCGGTCCTCGCTGCGACAGATGGTCGGCGCCGAGTTCGCGGGACAGGTGTTCGAGGACCAGTTCCTGATCGCCGACGTCAAGATGACCGCGGAATTCCCGACTGAACGCTGGTTCTGGTTCGACCCGCCGTTCCATGCCGGACGTTCGGCGCTGCTGCACCGGCAGCCCGACGATGTCTGGCGCATCGACCTCCAGCTCAATCGCTACGCCGATCCCGTCGTCGAGAAGAAGCCGGAAAACGTGCGGCCGCGCATCGCGCGTATGCTTGGCCATGACAAGTTCGAGTTCGAGTGGATCTCGCTGTACAAATTCCAATGCCGGCGGATGGACCGCTTCATCCATGGCCGCGTGATTTTTGCCGGCGATTCCGCGCACCAGGTCTCGCCCTTCGGCGCGCGCGGCGCCAACTCGGGACTCGAGGACGCCGAAAACCTCTCCTGGAAGCTCAATCGCGTGCTGCGCGGGACTTCACCCGCGAGCCTGCTCGAGAGCTACCATGCCGAGCGCAGCATGGCGGCCGACGAGAACATCCGCGAATCCACCCGCTCGACCGATTTCATGGCGCCGAACTCGCACCAGGAAGCGCGGCTGCGCAAGGCGGTGCTGTCGCTCGCCAAGGAGACCGAGTTCGGCAAGCGCATGGTCAATGGCGGCCGGCTCTCGGTGCCATGCAGCTACGACTCGCCGCTGTCCTCGCTCGATGCGGATACGTGGCGCGGTGGACCGTCGCCCGGCTGTTCCATGGTCGACGCGCCCGTCGCAACGCGCGCCGGCGAGCAGATCTATTTGACGGATGCCTTCCGCAAGGATGGAACGGACTTCACCTTGCTGTCGTTCAGCAATGGCGCGCGATCGATGTGCCCGATGGCATCAAGGGCATCTGCATTGGAGATGAGGGCGGACTTGCCGATCCCTCGGGCCTGGTCGCAAAGCGCTACGGCGCCGAGCCGGGTGCCGCCTATCTGCTGAGGCCCGACGGTTATGTCGCGGCGCGCTTCCGCCGGCCGACGCGCGCGACGATCGCGGCGGCGCTGGCGCGGGCCGAAGGTTTGTATTGAGGTTTCGTATGCCGCTCTCCACCAGCTCCAACTTCGCGCGTCCCGATGATGCCTTTCGCGCCATCGTCGAGGCCCATCGCGGCCTCACCGAGGAGCAGAGCGCCGACTTCGACGCGGCGCTGGTCCTGATCCTCGCCAACCATATCGGCGACATCGACGTGCTGCGCGAGGCGATCGGGCTTGCCAAGCGGCGCATGATCGACGGCCAGCAGCAACAACAGCAACAACAATAACCAAGTGACTTGAAGGACGAATTGATGGCGAAGAACTTCGCATCCACCGGCGATCTCTCCGAGAAGAAGATCATCTTCTCCGAGATCGGCACCGATCTCTACGCCTTCACCGCCGAGGGCGATCCGAACACGGCCGTCATTGTCGGCGACGACGGCTGCCTCGTGTTCGATGCACAGGCAACGCCCGCGATGGCCAACAAGGTGATTGAGCGCGTGCGCACCGTCACCAACAAGCCGATCAAATATGTCGTGCTGTCGCACTATCATGCGGTGCGCGTGCTGGGCGCATCCGCCTACAAGGCGCAGGGTATCGTCGCCTCGCAGGAGACCTATCGGCTGATCGAAGAGCGCGGCAAGCAGGATTGGGATTCCGAATACGGCCGCTTCCCGCGCCTGTTCCAGGACGCGCAGAGCATCCCCGGCCTGACCTGGCCGACGCTGACCTTCGAAGGTGAGATGTCGATCTATCTGGGCAAGCGCGAGGTACGCCTGATGCAGCTTGGTGCCGGCCACACCTCCGGCGACATCGTCGCCTGGGTGCCGGATGCCGAGGTGATGTTCTCCGGCGATCTCATCGAATATCACTCGGCCTGCTATTGCGGCGATGCGCATTTGCGCGAATGGCCGCTGACGCTGAACGAGATCCGCAACTTCAATCCCAAGGCGATCGCGCCGGGCCGCGGCGATGCCCTGAAGGGTCTCGCCACCGGGCGTGAGGCCATCGCGATGACGCGCGATTTCGTCTCCACACTCTATGGCGCGGCCGAAATCTCCGTCGCCAAGGGCCGCACCTTGAAGGAGACGATGGCGGCGACGCGCGAGGTGATGGATCCGAAATTTTCGAGCTTCGCCATCTACGAGCACTGCCTGCCGTTCAACGTGTCGCGCGCCTTCGACGAGGCCTCGGGCATCGACGACCCCGTGATCTGGACCGACAAGCGCGACCAGGAAATGTGGGCGAACTTGCAAGGAGGAGGATAGTCATGAACATCAACACCTCGCCCGATCAGATCGTTCGCAGTTCCGCACAGGTGACGCCGGGCTATATGTCCGGCTTCGGCAACAGTTTTGAGACCGAGGCGCTGCCGGGCGCGCTGCCGATCGGGCGCAACTCGCCGCAGCGCTGCGCCTATGGCCTCTATGCCGAACAGCTGTCGGGTTCGCCCTTCACCGCGCCGCGCGGCAGCAATGAGCGCTCCTGGCTCTATCGCATCCGCCCGTCGGTGAAGCACTCCGGCCGCTTTGAGAAGATCGATGCCGGGCTGTGGCGCTCGGCGCCGTGCCACGAATACGATCTGCCGATCGCGCAACTGCGCTGGGATCCGACGCCGATTCCGCAGGAGGAGGTGACCTTCCTCCAGGGCGTGCAGACCATGACGACCGCCGGTGACGTCAACACGCAGGCCGGTATGGCGGCGCATGTCTACCTCATCACCAAGTCGATGGTGGACCAGCATTTCTACAATGCCGACGGCGAGCTGATGTTCGTGCTTCAGCAGGGCGTCTTGCGTCTCGTCACCGAGTTCGGCCGCATCGATGCAGAGCCCGGCGAGATCGTGGTGATCCCGCGCGGCGTCAAGTTCCGCGTCGAGATTCCGAACGGACCGGCGCGTGGCTATCTCTGCGAGAATTACGGCGGCGCCTTCACGATGCCGGAGCGCGGGCCGATCGGTGCCAATTGCCTCGCCAATGCGCGCGACTTCCTGACGCCGGTCGCGAACTACGAGGACAAGGACGCACCGACCGAACTCTACGTGAAATGGGGCGGCTCGCTGTTCAAGACCACGTTGCCGCATTCTCCGATCGACGTCGTCGCCTGGCACGGCAATTACGCGCCCTATAAGTACGATCTGCGCACGTTCTCGCCGGTCGGCGCGATCAGCTTCGACCATCCTGATCCGTCGATCTTCACGGTGCTGACCTCGCCGTCGGAGACGGCGGGCACCGCGAATATCGACTTCGTGATCTTCCCCGAGCGCTGGATGGTCGCCGACAACACCTTCCGCCCGCCCTGGTATCACATGAACATCATGAGCGAGTTCATGGGCCTGATCTACGGCGTCTACGATGCCAAGCCGCAAGGCTTCATCCCCGGCGGCATCAGCCTGCACAATTGCATGCTGCCGCACGGGCCCGATCGCGACGCGTTCGAGCATGCCAGCAATGGCGAACTGAAGCCCGTGAAGCTGACCGGCACCATGGCCTTCATGTTCGAGACCCGCTACCCGCAGCGCGTCACCGCGCATGCCGCGAAATCATCGACGCTGCAGGACGATTATGCGGAGTGCTGGAAGGGTCTGGAGAAGCGGTTCGATCCGAACAGGCCGTGAGGCTTCTTACCCTCCCCTGGAGGGGGAGGGTCGATCGCGCGTAGCGCGAGCGGGGTGGGGTGACGGTCTCTCCGCAATGAACACTGTCCGTGCTGAGAGATCACCCCACCCCGTCTCATCTTTCGCTGCGCTCAATATGAGCCGACCCTCCCCCTCCAGGGGAGGGTGACACCCTCACCGCTGCGCCACGGGAAACCAATGCCCCACCCCAACGACCCCAGCCTCCGCTCCTTCATCGAGGTCGACCCTTCTTCCGACTTCCCGATCCAGAACCTGCCCTATGGCGTGTTCTCGACTGCAGCCAACCCGACGCCGCGGATCGGTGTCGCGATCGGAAACTACGTGCTCGATCTCTGGGAGCTCGAGCAGGACTCGCGGCTCGATGTCGGCCCGCTCGGTGTGTTCTCCGGGCCCTCGCTCAATCCCTTCATGGCGCTGGGGCCGAAGGTCTGGACCAAGACGCGGGCACGGATCAGCGAGCTCTTGCGTCACGATCATCCGGAGCTGCGCGACAACGAGGAGCTGCGCAGCCGCGCGCTGGTGCCGATGCGCGATGCAAAACTGCATCTGCCCTTCACCGTCTCCGGCTACACCGATTTCTATTCGTCGAAGGAGCACGCCACCAATGTCGGCGTGATGTTCCGCGGCAAGGACAATGCGCTGCAGCCGAACTGGCTGCATATGCCGATCGCCTATAATGGCCGCGCCTCCACCGTCGTGGTGTCAGGCACCAAGGTGAAGCGCCCGCGCGGGCAGCTGAAGCCGCCGAACGTCGAGCTCCCGAGCTTTGCGCCCTGCAAGCGGCTCGATTTCGAGCTGGAGATGGGTGTCGTGATCGGCCAGCCATCGCCGATGGGCGGCATGCTCACGGAGAGCCAAGCCGAGGAGATGATCTTCGGTTTCGTGCTGCTCAACGATTGGAGCGCGCGCGACATCCAGCAATGGGAATATGTGCCGCTCGGCCCGTTCCTCGCCAAGGCGTTCGCGACCTCGATCAGTCCGTGGGTGGTGACGCGCGAGGCGCTGGAGCCGTTCCGCCTGAATGGGCCGGAGCAGGCGCCGGCGCCGCTCGACTATCTCAAGCAGAGCAAGCCGCAGAACTGCGACATTGCGCTCGACGTGTCCTTGCGTGCCGCCGGCGCCAACGCCTCCGCCAGCATCAGCCGCACCAATTTCAAGTACATGTACTGGTCCTCGGTGCAGCAGCTCATGCACCACGCTTCCAGCGGTTGCGCCATGAATGTCGGCGATCTCCTAGGGAGCGGCACCATCTCCGGCCCGGAGAAGGATCAGCGCGGCAGCCTGCTCGAGATCAGCTGGAACGGCACCGAGCCCGTGGAATTGCCCGGCGGCATCAAGCGGTCGTTCCTGGAAGACGGCGACAGCCTCGTCATGCGCGGCTGGTGCCAGGGCAATGGTTATCGCGTCGGGTTCGGCGAGGTTGAGGGGACGATTCTGGCGGCGGAGTAGCGCGCGCCGCCACCACGACCACCGTCATTGCGAGCGCAGGTCTCGTAGGGTGGGCAAAGGCGCATCAGCGCCGTGCCCACCATCCTTCGGCGATCGCAGCGACCATGGTGGGCACGCTTCGCTTTGCCCACCCTACGAGACCTATCGCTCCTCCGGCGGCACTTCGCTGTCATTGCGAGCGCAGCGAAGCAATCCAGAATCTCTCCGCGGAGGGATTCTGGATTGCTTCGTCGCAAGGGCTCCTCGCAATGACGGTGTGGCAGCAGTTCACCGCCTCTCCGGCGGCACCTCGCGTATCCGCGCGCAATGCGCGGCGACGTCGTCCAGGCTGTACTTCAGATGCACGCGCTTGTCGGACGGCACCTGCTTGGTCGTGCATACACCCGGCCGCCATTCCTGCGCGGGCCTGATCGGGCGCGGGGCAAAGCCGCCGCCGCAGTTCGGGCAGACGTTGAAGAGTTTCGTCTCGACGCAATCCGCACAGAACGTGCATTCATAGGAGCAGATCCGCGCGTCCGTTGCATCAGGCGGCAAGTCGCGGTCGCAATATTCGCAGTTCGGTCGAAGCTGGAGGGCCATGGTTGAATCTCCCGGATTGATCGGGATCATCGCAGATCGCGCCCGCGGCGCGAATGCCGTAGTTCCCTCGAATTCAGCCGGGCTCCAGGCGATTGCCTGCTCCGCTAGCGCCCCGCTTTCCACGCCGCCGTCACCCCGGCGATCTCCGCTGCCTCCGGCTCGCGGACGGCCGAGGGCGTGCGTGAGAAGCGTGGCGCGGGCGCGGGCTGCTTCACGCCGTGACGCTCGAAGAAGACGTTGCGGGCGACCATATGCGGGTGTTGCGTGGCTTCCGACATGGTCAGCACCGGCGCGAAGCAGATGTCGGTGCCTTCCATGATCTTGCACCAGTCCTCGCGCGTCTTGCTCTTGAACACCGCCTTCAGCTTCTCCTTCAGCGCCGGCCAGGCGTTGCGGTCCATCTGCGCGTCGAAATCGGCGTCGGTCAGGCCCGCGTGTTCGCGCAGCAGCGCGTAGAATTGCGGCTCGATCGAGCCGATCGAGACGAAATGGCCGCAGGCGCATTCGTAGACCCCGTAGAAATGCGCGCCGCCGTCGAGGAAGTTCTGGTTGCGCTCCTCGGTCCAGCGTCCCATCGTGGTCATGTCGAAGAAGAACGACATCAGTGACGCCGCGCCGTCGCACATGGCGGCATCGACCACCTGGCCCTTGCCGGACCTTTGCGCTTCGAGAAGCGCCGCAAGCACGCCGACCACGAGATAGAGCGCGCCGCCGCCGAAATCGCCGACCAGATTGAGCGGCGGCACTGGTGCCTCTTTAGGTCCGATCGCGGCGAGCGCGCCGGTGATGGAGATGTAATTGATGTCGTGGCCGGCGGCGTTCGCAAGCGGCCCCTCCTGGCCCCAGCCGGTCATGCGGCCGTAGACCAGCTTCGGGTTGCGCGCGAGCACCACGTCAGGCCCGAGCCCGAGCCGCTCCATCACGCCGGGACGGAAGCCTTCGACCAGCGCATCGGCGCTGGCGAGCAGGTCGAGAACTTGCGCGATCGCCGCCTTGTCCTTGAGGTCGAACTCGATCACCTTGCGGCCGCGGCCCGCCACCGACTTCATGCTCTTCTTGGCGCCGATGCGATCGAGCGTGACGACGTCGGCGCCCATGTCGGCCAGCATCATGCAGGCGAACGGGCCGGGTCCGATGCCGGCGAATTCGACGATGCGGAAGCCCGAGAGCGGGCCGGAGGCGCGGACGGACGAGCCATCTGATTTTTGTTGGGCTGGTTTATCGAGCACGTTGTTGTTTCCTCGGGTCACGGGCGGATGCCGGTGATCCGGCAATGGCCTCGGACATTGCTCTTTGGGTCGAGTTAATTGGCTGATTAACTTTTCTCGCCTTCACACCAGCGAGGCAAGCGGTTTTCATGCCGCATGGCCAAAATAAAAACGGCGCGCACCGAAGTGCGCGCCGCGGAAAATTTGTGTCGAGGCGCTAAAGCGCGATCGTCAGCCCGCAGCGGCCACCGCGCGCTGCGCCATCACTTTGACAAGGTTGGCGCGGTACTCGGCCGTGCCGTGGATGTCAGCCAGCAATCCGCTCGCGGAAATATTGACGCTGTCGATCGCCGATGGCGACCAGTTCGCCTTCAACGCGGCTTCGATGGCGGGCACCCGCATCACGCCGCTCTGCGAGGCGCCGGTGGCGGCGACGCGGATCTCGCCTGACTTGGTCTGCGCCACGAACACCCCGGTCAGTGCGAAGCGCGAGGCCGGATGCCGCATCTTGGCGTAGCCCGCCTTCGCCGGAACCGGGAACGACACCGCGGTGATGATCTCGCCGTCTTCGAGTGCCGTGGTGAACAGGCCCTTGAAGAAATCATCCGCCGAGATCGACCGCTTGTTGGTCTTCACGGTGGCGCCGAGCGCGAGCAGTGCGGCGGGATAGTCGGCAGCGGGATCGTTGTTGGCGATCGAGCCACCGATCGTGCCGCGATAGCGCACCGCGGGGTCGCCGATCAGCGACGCCAGATAGGCGAGTGCCGGAATCGCCTTCTTCGCGGCGTCGCTGGTGGCGACGTCATGATGCGGCGTGGCGGCCTTGATGGTCAGCGTGTCGCCGGAGGCCTCGACGCCGATCATGTCCTTGATCCTGCCGAGGTCGATGACGTCTGACGGATTGGCGAGCCGCTGCTTCATGACCGGCAGCAGGGTTTGTCCGCCGGCCAGGAATTTCGCCTCGCTGCTCTTGCCGAACAGGCTCACGGCTTCGTCGACCGAGGAAGCCCGATGATAGGTGGTCTGGTACATCTTCGTTCCTCCCTCTTAAGCCGCGTGGATCGTGCGCCACACCCTGTCGGGGGTCGCGGGCATTTCCAGATTGTTCTTGCCGATCGCATCCGTGATCGCGTTGATCACGGCTGCAGAAGCGCCGATCGCGCCGGCCTCACCGCAACCCTTGATGCCCAGGGGATTGCCCGGGCACAGCGTCGTGGTGTGGGAGAGGTTGAACGAGGGCAGGTCGTCGGCACGCGGCATGGAGTAATCCATGAACGAGGCCGTGACCGGCTGGCCGTTGGCGTCGTAGATCGCGTGCTCGAGCAGCGCCTGCCCGATGCCTTGGGCGAGGCCGCCATGGACCTGTCCCTCGACGATCATCGGGTTGATCAGCCGGCCGAAATCGTCGGCCGCAACGAAGTTGACGAAGGATGTCTTGCCGGTGCCGGGATCGACCTCGAGCTCGCAGATATAGGCGCCGGCCGGGAACGTGAAGTTGGTGGGGTCGTAGAAGGCGCTCTCCTTCAGGCCCGGCTCCATCCCCTCAGGCAGATTGTGCGCGGTGTAGGCCGCGAGCGCGACCATCGGGAAGGCGATCGCCTTGTCGGTGCCCGTCACCTTGAACTCGCCGTTCTCGATGACGATGTCGGCCTCGGAGGCCTCCAGCGCATGCGCGGCGATCTTCTTGGCCTTGGACTCCATCTTCTCCATCGCCTTCAGGATCGCGGTAAGACCGACGGCCGCCGAGCGCGAGCCGTAGGTGCCCATGCCGAACTGCACCTTGTCGGTGTCGCCATGGACGATCGAGACCTGGCTGATCGGAACGCCCAGGCGGTCGGCGACGAGCTGGCAGAACGTGGTCTCGTGACCCTGGCCGTGGCTGTGCGATCCCGTGAGGATCTCGATGGTACCGACCGGATTGACGCGCACCTCGGCCGATTCCCACAGGCCGACGCCGGCACCCAGGCTGCCGACGGCTTTTGACGGCGCGATGCCGCAGGCCTCGATGTAGCAGGACACGCCGATGCCGCGCAGCTTGCCTTGTGACTCTGCCTGTGCCTTGCGGGCAGGGAAGCCGGCATAGTCGATCGCCTTCATCGCGGCATCGAGCGAGGCGTTAAAGTCGCCGGTGTCATAGGCCATGATCACAGGCGTCTGGTGCGGGAACTGGGTGATGAAGTTGGTCCGGCGCAGCTGGGCCGGATCGACCTTCAGCTGCCGTGCCGCCGTCTCCATCAGCCGTTCCAGCAGGTAGCTGGCCTCGGGGCGGCCGGCGCCGCGATAGGCGTCGACCGGCGTGGTGTTGGTGTAGACGCCGATCACCTCGGCATGGATCGCCGGGATGTTGTATTGGCCCGACAGTAGCGTTGCGTAGAGATAGGTCGGCACCGACGACGAGAACAGCGACATGTAGGCGCCGAAATTGGCGTAGGTCTTCACCTTCAACCCGGTGATCTTGTTGTCGGCGTCGAAGGCCATCTCGGCATGGGTCACATGGTCGCGGCCATGCGCGTCGGTGAGGAAGGCTTCGGTGCGGTCGCCGGTCCATTTCACGGGACGACCGACCTTCTTGGAGGCCCACAGCGCCACCATCTCTTCGGGATAGATGAAGATCTTCGAGCCGAAGCCGCCGCCGACGTCGGGCGCGATCACGCGCAGCTTGTGCTCGGGGGCGATGTTGTAGAACGCCGACAGCACGAGGCGGGCGACGTGCGGGTTCTGCGACGTCGTGTAGAGCGTGAAATGCTCTTCCGCCGCGTCGTAATCGGCGATCGCCGCGCGGGGCTCCATCGCGTTCGGGGCGAGGCGGTTGTTGGTGACGTCGAGCTTCACCACATTGGCGGCCTTCGAGAAGGCTGCATCGACCGCACCCTCATCGCCGATCACCCAATCATAGACCTGGTTGCCGGGGGCTTCGGGATGCAGCTGCGGCGCGCCGGCCTTGATCGCGGCGTGCATGTCGGCGACCGCGGGAAGCTCCTCGTAATCGACGACGACAGCTTCCGCCGCGTCGCGCGCGAGATTCTTGCTCTCGGCGATCACGACAGCGACGGCCTGCCCAACGAAGCGCACCGTCTCCGGCGCCATCGCCGGCCATGCGCCCATCTTCATCGGGCTGCCATCCTTGGAGGTGATGGCCCAGCCGCAGATCAGGTTACCGACCTTGTCGTCGACGAGCTGCTGTCCCGTGAGCACCGCGACCACGCCCGGCATCTTCAAGGCGGCAGAGGAGTCGATCCCCTTCACCTTGGCATGCGCGTGCGGGCTTCTGATGAAATAGGCATGAGTCATGCCCGGCAATTTGATGTCGTCGACGTAGCGGCCCTTGCCGGTAATGAAACGCTTGTCTTCCTTGCGCACGACGCGCGCGCCGATGCCTTCAACACCCATGGCTGGTCCTCCCGACCGGAAATTTGTTGACCTGCGCTTTCCATCGAAAGCGGCAGTGGTTTTCTTGTTCGCGACGGCCGCTACTCGGCCGCCTGCGCAACCTTCATGCGACCGGCCGCATCCAGCACGGCTTTGACGATGTTGTGGTAACCGGTGCAGCGGCAGATATTGCCCTCGAGCTCTTGACGGACGGTGGCCTCGTCGAGCTGGCCGCCAGATCCTTGAGCTTGATGGCGCTGCACGATGTCGATGGCCGACATGATCATGCCCGGCGTGCAATAGCCGCATTGCAGGCCGTGATTGTCGCGGAAAGCGGCCTGCATCGGATGCAGCTCATCGCCCTTGGCGATGCCTTCGATCGTGGTGACGCTCGCGCCGTCGGCCTGTCCCGCCAGCATGGTGCAGGATTTCACGGCACGACCGTCCATATGCACGACGCAGGCGCCGCACTGGCTGGTGTCGCAGCCGACGTGGGTCCCCGTGAGGTTGAGGTGATCGCGCAAGACGTGGACCAGCAGCGTGCGGTCCTCGACGTCGACAGCAACGGCCTTGCTGTTGACCGTCAGTTTGACTGTAGACACGTGAAGTCCTCCCAGAATGATTTTGATTGGTTCTAATTAGAAACAGCGCAACGGAACTTTGCAACTGGCATTTTGGTGACCTCGCGTCATGGAAAGGTCATCGTGGCGGCCGGCACGGCGCGCGATTCGATCATGATGCGCCAAGCCGCCGCCAACGCATGGCGCGACCGCAAGGTAGGTTCGGAAAGTTCTCATCGCGTCCGCGGACAACGTCGCATCGTCGAAGCCGCGTACCGCCGTCGCTCGCCTGCGAGCTCAGCCCTCCCGCACGTTGTTCTCCCTTGGATGTCTTGTTCCCTAGGTGAATAGGAGCACGCGCGCGCGGCTTTGCAATCGCGATCTTGGTAGTAGGCGGCGGGACGCTAAGCCATTGATTTTATTGCGCGTGCACCCTGGACCTGCCGAGCGCCTGATGTCGCTGCGCCGGCCCTCGCGCCGCGTCGGCGAGGGCGCCGGCGGCGTGGCCGGCTTCGCCAAGGGCGGCGCGAAGTCCAGGCTCGAGGGAGAGGCGGCGACGTCACCACCCTGCATTGCGAAGCCGAGGCTCAGATCGGCGGCAAGCTCGCGCAGCTCGGCTCGCGGTTGATCGATTCGACGTCGCGAAAACTTGCCGCGCATTTCTTCGAGAGCTTCGCGGCGGTGGTAGCGCCATCATCGTGACTGCGGCGCACGATCGCTGCGCGATGCCCGATGCGTGCGGCCGGCTTGCGCGCGACATTGCCAAGCTGACGAAGTAGTGGGGCGAGGCAAGGTCAACACAAACTCCCCTGTCGTCCCGGACAAGCGTAAGCGCAGATCCGGGACCCATAGCCACAGGCCGACGTGGTTACGGGGACTCGGAGTTATCAGCCTGCGCCAAACTAAGTCCTGTGGTTATGGGTCCCGGATCAGCGCTCACTTCGTTCGCTTGTCCGGGACGACGACCGAGAGTGAGGCGATGTCGTCGGTCCCTACACTCGCTTGGTGCGTTTCCACCTGAAAATCAAGGCAAAGAGCCGAGATTCGACAACGAGATGCGCGGCGAAAGCCGCCGACGATTTGCACTACTACCTTCCGCCTATACTAAGCGCGAAAAGCCGATGCTGTAATTTGCGCGATGGCTCGCAGGCAAACTGCGCATCGGGAGCGCAATGCGTTCCAGCGCCCAACCGGCGTACACAACAACACCGCGGAGGGAATACATGACCTTTGGAACGAAGGGTTTTTTGGCTGGTATTTCGATGGTTGCGATGCTGGCCGCTGGCACATCAGGCGTCCGTGCCAACGACTCGCTGATCAAGGCGCAATCCGATTCGAACCAGTGGGCCGTTGCCGGCCACGATTACGGCAATACGCGTTACAGCCCGCTCAAGCAGATCAATACCGAGAACGCCGGCAAGCTGACGCTCGCCTATTCGTTCTCGCTGGCGTCGTTGCGCTCGAACGAATCCTCGCCGATCGTCGTCGGCAACACGCTGTACGTCTCGAGCTCCTGGGGCCCGAAATACGTCTATGCGCTCGATGCCGCGACCGGTGCGCGCAAATGGACCTGGGAGCCCGAAATTCCCGATGACGTGCTGCAATATGCCTGCTGCGACGTGAACAACCGCGGCGTCTCCTATGCCGACGGAAAGATCTTCGTCGGCCGCCTCGACGGCAAGCTGACGGCGCTCGATGCCGCGACCGGCAAGGCGCTGTGGACGACGAAGGTCGTCGATTACAAGCAGGGTTCGGTCATCACCTCGCCGCCGCTGGTCGTGCGCGACAAGGTCATCACCGGTTTCGGTGGCGGCGAGTACGGCGTGCGCGGTTCGCTCCAGGCCTTCGACATCAACAGCGGCAAGCAATTGTGGCAGACCTTTACGGTTCCCAGTCCGGATGAGCCCGGCGGCGACACCTGGAAGGGCGATTCCGCCCAACATGGCGGCGGTGCGGCCTGGCTGGTTGGCTCGTACGATCCCAAGAGCGACACCGTTTATTGGGGCACCAGCAATCCCGGTCCGTGGAACACCGGCGTTCGTTCGACCGGAGACGGCAATTTCGGCAAGCTGACCAACCTCTACACCGCCTCGACGCTCGCGCTCGATCCCAACACCGGCAAGATCAAGTGGCACATCCAGACCACGCCGGCCGATGCCTGGGACTATGACGGCGTCAACGAGGCCGTGCTCGCGGATCTCAAGATCGGCGGCAGCACGGTGCCGGCGCTGATGAAGGCGGATCGCAACGGCTACTTCTTCGTCGCCAACCGTGAGACCGGCAAGGTGCTCTCGGCGGAGAAATACGTCTTCTCCAACTGGGCGAAGAAGTGGGACGTCAACACCATGCGGGCAGTCGAAGATCCGGACAAGCGTCCGGGGCCGGGTCATCCTGCCAAGGACATCTGTCCGAACCTGATTGGCGGCAAGAACTGGCAACCGATGTCGTTCAATCCGCAGACCGGGCTCGTCTACATCCCCTCGAACAATGTCTGCATGGACTGGTCGGTTTCCGACGTCGCCTACAAGCGCGGCGTGTTCTATCTCGGCGCCGAATTTCCGACCAAGGAAGGCCCCGGCGGCTTCCTCGGCGAGCTCGTGGCCTGGGATCCCATCGCCCAGAAGAAGGTCTGGTCGATCAAGGAAGACCTGCCGTTCAACGGCGGCACGCTGACCACCGGCGGCGGCCTCGTGTTCGCCGGTAACATCCATGGTGACTTCCGCGCCATCGATGCGAAGTCCGGCAAGGTGCTGTGGAGCAAGAATCTCGGCTCCGGTATCGGTGCGGGCCCGGTGACCTACAGTGTCGACGGCAAGCAATACGTCGCCATCGTCGTCGGCCGCACGGCTGCATTGCCCGCGTTCCTGGGCGAGGTTGGGAAGAAGATGACGGCCGCAGCCCCCGAGGGCGGTTCGCTCTTCGTGTTCTCCGTCCAGTGACGACTCGCGCGCGTATCCCAGAGGAGACGGGATACGCGCGCGCTTTCTCGACATCGCGCGGCGATGGCATAGGCCAGATCTCGGTCCGGATCCTGTGCCGCCACGCTTGGTCCAACAATTCCCACCTGCCGGAGATGAGGATGCGTCCGATCAATCCAGGAAATGGCAACAGCCGACATCGCACCATCGCGGGACTGCTCGCATGGGCCGCCGCGTCCGCGCTGATTGCACCGGCCGCAACCGCTCACGCAGACGAGGCGAAGCCGTTCCGTCTGTGCGCCGATCCGACCAATCTGCCGTTCTCGAGCGATAATCCGTCGCGGCCGGGCTTCTATGTCGAAATTGGCCAGGCGCTGGCGCAGGCGCTCGGCCAACCGATCACTTACGATTGGTACAAATCCTATTTCGGCAAGCGCACCGTGCGGGTCACGCTGCTGGGCAAGCAATGCGACGCCATGATCGGCTTGCCGCGCTCCGAGGATTTCATGGGGCCTGCCGTGATCTTCTCCAGCACCTTTGCGAAGGAAGGCTACGCCCTGGTCGCGGCGAAAGGTCAGGCGATCGGCGGCGTGGACGACCTCAGGGGCAAGCGCGTCGCTGTCCAGTACGCCAGCACACCACAAAACCTCCTTGCGACACGTGACGACATCCAGAAGGTGACCGTGCTGTCGCCCGAGGAGGCCATGCAGGCGCTCGATCAGGGCAGGGCCGACGTCGCCTTCATCTGGGGGCCCGTCGCCGGCTGGTTGAACATGACCGCCTATCATGACCGCTATCAAATCCGGCTCACCGAAGGCGAAGGCCTGTCATGGGATGCCGCCATCGGTTTTGCGAAGGGTTCGACCGAGCTGCGCGATCGCGTCGATGCGATCCTGCCGACGCTTCAGAGGACAATCGCCGATCTCGCGGTGAAATACGGCTTGCCGGCCGGACAGCCTGTCCGCTTTGGCGCAGCCCAGGCTGTGCCGGCGGGAACCACGACAGGAACGGGCCCCGGGCCGAGCGTGACGCAGGTCGCAAATGTGGTGGCAACCGAGATCAAGGGCGATGCATCTGCGCCGAATGCGGAGACCATCGGCGCGGGCAAGGAGATCTTCAACGGAACTTGCGCGCATTGCCACGGCCCCGACGCCATCCAGAGCGAACGGAAGATCGATCTGCGGCTCTTGCGTCACCGCTACGGCGACGACATGCGCGACACGTTCTGGAAGACCGTGCACGAGGGACGCCCCGCCAAGGGCATGCCGGCCTGGAAGGAGGTCTTCACCGAGGACCAGTTCGACAGCATCTATTCCTTCCTGCTGACGGTCCAGGTCGAATCGAACGACTGAACGGCCTTGACCGGACGGGATCGGGAAGATGTGGTAGCGTCCATACTGCATCTTTCCGACGCCGGACCGGCGCAGGATCGGTGCGCTGCCGCCGCTCGTGCGGTGGATCCTTTGGAAGGCGCCATGGCCAGCTTCCTGATCATCGACGATCATCCGCTGTTTCGCGAAGCGCTCGGCAATGCAGTGCGGCTGGCTTTGCCGGAGGCCCGCATCCTGGAGGCGATGTCGATCGAGGACGCCCTGCACATCCTGTCGGCCGAACAGGGGATCGACCTCGCGCTGCTCGATCTGTCGCTGCCGGATGCGACCGGCTTCTCCGGCTTTCTCCGCTTGCGCGAAACCTATCCGCGCCTGCCGGTCGCCATCGTATCGAGCGAGGAGGACCAGCATGTGGTCCGCGAAGCGCTGGCGCTCGGCGCGGCCGGCTATCTCCCGAAGTCGACGTCGAAGCGCGAGCTGGCCCAGTCGATCGAGGGCGTGCTGTCCGGATCGGTATCGGTGCCCCGAGATTTCGTGGCGACGCCGCAGCGGCGAAAAGCCGAGTCCAGCAAGGCCCTCGAGGTCAAGCTCCGCGAGCTCACGCCGCAGCAGCTTCGGGTGCTTGACCTGCTTCGTCGCGGCTATCCGAACCGGCAGATCGCGCAGGAGCTACAGCTCGCCGAATCCACGGTGAAAGCGCACATCACCGAGATCCTGCGCAAGCTCGGACTGTTCAGCCGCAACAAGGCGATCATCGAAATCGGCAAGATGGACCTGCCCGATCCCAGGAGCCGGCCCTATGCGAAGGCTGACCGCGGGAGGCCGCAATGATCCGCGCCGTCATTCTTGACCTGGATCAAACCGGCTCGAGCCGGCTGATACATGCTCGGTTCAATCTCGAACCCGGCAACGATTTGGGAATGGCTCACGCGTGATGCGATTTCTGATTGTCGAAGACCATCCGTTGTTTCGCGAGGCGCTCGAAGGCGCGCTGCAAATGGTGGCGCCCGGGGCCGACATCCTGCAGGCGACGTCGATCGACGGCGCGCTCGAACAGCTGTCCGCGGGCGCCGAGCTCGATCTGCTGCTCCTCGATCTGTCGATGCCGGGCACGACCGGCCTCTCGGGCATCATTCGCATCCGCAAGGCATTCCCGAAGGTTCCCGTCGTCATCGTGTCGGGTCATCAGGATCCGCGCATCATCTCCGGCGCCTTGTCGCTCGGGGTCGCCGGCTACATCCTCAAATCCTCGTCCAAGCAGGAGCTTGCCCAGTCGATCGGCGAGGCGCTGCAGGGTCTCGTCTGTATTCCCGACGCCTATCGCGCACTCCGGCCGCGGCGGGCGGCCCCAAGTCCCGCACATGATCTGCTGAAACGGCTGCATGATCTGACGCCGCAGCAATTGCGGGTCCTCGAAATGCTCAAGCGCGGCCTGCAGAACAAGCAGATCGCCTATGAGCTAAAGATTTCCGAGACCACCGTGAAGGTCCATGTCTCGGACATCCTGCGCAAGCTGAACGTGCTGAGCCGCACCAAGGCGATCGTCGAAATGTCGAAGATCGATTTCGCGACGCTGGCAGCCGAGGGCGCCATGTCGAGGCGCGAGCGTGCCCAACCGGATCAGCAGTGACGCGAATTTCTTCCGTCCCGCCCCGTCGATTGACGGCCGTTCTGTCGATGACTTTGCTTAAGAATCAACATCTTGGCGGAATGTAGTTTGTTACCGCTACTGTGCATGGGGTTGTTTTTCGATAATTTTGTGTGACCGTCGCACCAGCTAGCTCAGCAGGAACGACAGCAGCGCGCGCATCTCGGCAGGCTTGACCGGCTTCTTCAACACTTCGAGGCCGGAGAGGCTCGCTTGCTTGGCGGCCTTCTCGGAGTAGTCGGCGGTGATGATCATCGCGGGCACGTCGAGCTTCAGTTGCTGCCGGATGTCGGCTATCGCCGACAATCCGCTTTCGCCGTGATCGAGATGAAGATCGGCGATGACCGCGTCGGGCGCGCCGCCCAGCTCGCTGAGACGCAGCAGCGCTTCCGCAGTCGATCGCGTGGTCGCGACATCGCAGCCCCAGCCTTCCAGCAAGGCGGCCATGGCCTCGGAGCCGGATGGATCGTTCTCGACCAGCAGGATCTTGGCGCCTTCGAGGCCACCATAGTGACGTTCGGTGAGCTTGGTCTCGTGCACCTCGTCGCTGACCTCGGCAAGATCGGCCGGCTCCAGCTCCAGGAGGAACGTCGATCCTTTGCCGACCTGCGACGACAGCTGCACTGCATGTCCGAGCACCGTCGCGAAACGGCGAACGATGGAGAGACCGAGCCCGAACCCGGCCTGGTCGGTTGCGCTGGCCTCACCGCGCTGGAATTCGCGAAAGATTGCCTCCTGTTGCGCCTGCGCAATTCCCGGCCCGGTATCGGAGACCTGGACGCAGATGCGGTTGTTTCGGCGCCTGCAGCCCATCACGACGCCGCCGCTGCGGGTGTAGCGGATGGCATTGGCAAGCAGATTTTGCAGGATGCGCCGGAGCATCATCACGTCCGACGACACCGCGAGCGGCGAGTTGCGGATGCGCAAGGACAGGCCTTGCCGTGCGGCGATCGGCGCGAACTCGTTGCGGAGCTGCTCGAACAGCGGCGCGAGCGCCAACGGACGCACGTCGGGCCTGAGCGCGCCGGCGTCGAGCTTGGCGATCTCCAGCAACGACCGCAACAGGTCCTCCAGCGTCACCAGCGAGCGGTCGACCTGGTCGATCAGCAGACCCGCCTCCCGCGTCTCCATCATCTCGGCCAGTGCCGAGAGCGTCAGGCGCGCCGCGTTCAGCGGCTGCAACAGGTCGTGGGTGACCGAGATCAGAACGGACGATTTGAGTGAGCTTGCGGCCTCGGCCTGCTGCTTGGCGCGATACAGACCCTCATTGGCGCGCTCGATCGAATGCAGCGCCTCGCGCAACTGGTGCGTCCGGTCTCGAACCTGGCGGTCGAGCGCGATGGCTGTCTCGAACAGCGAGAAGGCATTGAGCTGCTGGTCCATCGAGCGCTCGACGCGGGACATCAGCGCGGCATTGATCTTCTTCAGCTTCGCGGTTTCCCGCTGCAGCTGCTCGACCGTTTCGTTGTTCTGCCATAGCCCGGTCACGAGGAGCGCCTGCCGATGGCGACGCCCGTGAACGTCTGGTTCACATGCATCGAGCCGAACTGTTCGCCGTAGGTATGAAAACCGACCACGCGGTTCTGGCGGTAGAGCTCTGACATGTCGCGGGCGAGCTGGTGCTGCTCGGCGTCGAGCCGGCGCAGCAGGCACTCGAAACCGATATAGAGCGAGACCTCGCCGATCTGGTCGCGCGTTTCCGCGAAGGCCTCGCGCGTCGTGCCGACGAGGCTGCGCGATGTCGCCGCCGTCAGCACCATGCCCTCGTCGATGGCGCAAAAGAAGTGCAGCGAGCCGTCCGGTTCGACGCGCTGGATCGACCGGGCGTAGTAGGAGCCGCCGACGCGGACCAGAACCGGATGCGAGGCGAACGAGAACGGATCGAGCTTGGCGTCCATGATCCCGACGACGCGGGAATATTCCTGGGCCGCGGGCTCGGCGTTCAGCTCCCTGACCGTTCGATTCTCGATGTCGGCCTCGGTGACCACCATCTTCTGCGGCCGCGGTTCGAAATTGTCGCATTTGAACACACGGAAGGGCAGCGACGTGCTCAAGAGGATCAGGAGAGCGGCATTCGTGTACGCCTTGCCGTCGAGGAACACCCAGGTCCGCTCGAAGCGCATCCCGTCGCCCGCAGATCCACCGACGATCGGAATGTCGTCCAGCGAGGCATAGATCGCGGACATCACCGCTTCTTCCCGGCGGCACAGGCCGTCGATCAGGACCAGGCCGAACGGATTTCCGCGCTCGATCTGGGAAGACACCCGCAGCAGCTCCTGCCGAAGCTCGGCGCCGATCCTGCGGCCGTCCTCGACGCGAAAACTGTCGAGATTGAGGATGGGGCGCACCACGGCCGAGAAGTCGGCTCGGCTGAACGCGAGAGCGACGACGCTGTTCTCGTCCCAGCCGTCGGGAGCCAGCTCGCCGGCAGTGGTGCAACCGCAGACCGGGACTCCGTCAAATTGTCGGCTGATCTCGGCGATGAATTGGTGCGGATCGTAGCTCGGGGAGACGAAGAGCAGAATGAGCGCCAGCTCGTCGGAGGGGAGTTGGCCGGCGAGGTCGGCAACGGCTTGCTCGGCGCCCGCGACCTTCGACTTCGCGACAGCAACGCCAGACGCACCGCCAAACCGAAAGTCGGTTTGCCCCACTCCGTTTCTCCCCTCGAGGGCCCGCTCGGTCTAATGCCAAGTGCCTGACAAGTGTCCAAAGAGTATGGCCTTTTTCGCCCGGTCGCAACTCGGCGGCCAGGTCCGCGGGGCGCGTGTTCCGCACTAAGCCGTCGTTGCGGAGGAGGGGCGGACGAATTTACCGCCCCTTGACGATTCTGCCCTAATTTTCATCGCCGGTCCGGAAGGGGCTGCTTCCAGGCCGCGTTGCACTAGCAAGAACAGATCTTGGGGGTTGGAATGTCCGGGCGTACCGCATCGCCGTCGAAGCGCACACTATTTCCGACCCTCAGGTTTCGTACCAAGATCATTCTGGGTTTCGCCGCAGTGCTGGTGATTTCCGCCGGCAGCATGGCCTTCTCCTATTTCGGCTTTGAGCGGGTTTCCTCAGGGGTCGGGTCCTACCGCACCAGCGTCTCCGAGGCCGACCTTGCCCGCAACATCGACCGCGAGCTGCTCGGCTATCGTTCGGCCGCCCGTTACTTTGTCGTGACAGGCAAGGAGGACGACGCCAAGGCGGCGCTGGAGGCGGAAGCCAGCCTGAAGGCCGCGATCGACCAGGCCATCAAGAGCGCCAAGAAGCCGGCGCGGCAGGAGAGCCTCAACAAGCTCGCCAAGGAGTTTTCCAATTTCTCGGCGACCTTTGCCAAGATTTTGCAGGCCAAGCGCGACAGCGCGCTGCTGGTCCAGAACCAGCTCCAGCGCAACGCCAATCTCCTGAAATACAAGCTCGACGACATCGGCAACAACGCCTCCGACGCGGAAGCGCAGGCGATCGAGTTCGGCACCAAGCAGGTCAATGCCCAGTTCCAGACCGCAAGTTCTGCCGCGAGCAATTTCATCCTCAATTCCGACCAGGCGGTCGCGGCAAGCGCGCTGGCGCGGCTGAAATTCGTCGATAACTCGCTCGGTGCGGTCTATTCCATGGACGACAAGATCGTCGCCGGGCTGAAGGACGCCAAGGCGCTGCTGGGAGCCTATCGGCAAGCGCTGGAGAAGCTGATCGCCAACGCCAAGATGATCGATGACCTCGTGACCGAAATGAGCGGCTCGGCCGGGGCGATCCTTCAGGGCGCCACCGCCATGAAGGCGGACCTCGTCGCCGAACAGCAGCGGCTGGATGCGCAGTCGGAAGCGACCATCGGGCAGACCGAGCAATTGGTGCTGATCCTCGCCGTCGGTGGCACGCTGCTCGGTGCGGTCCTCGCCTTCCTGCTCGGTACCGGCATG
>NZ_PSRT01000127.1 GCF_004212635.1 Bradyrhizobium genosp. SA-3
GCTATTGGAGGCAGAATGAATATGGATGAATTTTTCGACCGGTTTCACATAGTGATTGAAATGCCACCGGCGCCCGATTGTCGTTTTGTGGGATCATGGCTCCTCAAAGTGGCAGAAGCGGCAGCCTTAGTCTCTCAACTGCGGTCGAATCCCACGTTCGCGCGGCTCATTTCCAACATGGCTACTGAACCGACCATCGAAGCCGCCGCTTTGGAGGTTGTAAGCGCGTTGCGGCATGATCCTGTGTGGCCCTTCCATGCCACCAACCCGAACATCGCTCTGGCCATTGAAATTGGTGACTTGACCGGCAATTTCGGGACGGAGTTCGCGATCCTCGTGGAATTCGGCTTCTTCATCCTCAAGGGCGGCCGTTATCAGATGTCCGTCCCGAAATCGGTGACACCTCAGGAGGCGCTGGAAGCCGTGCGGAAAGTCGCTTCTACCGATGTGGAGCAGGCAGGACCGGAGCCGACGCTGATCCTGCATACGATGCCCAAAGCTAGAGCTGAAGCGATGGCGCAACAGTTGCGCGACGCTACCTAGCGAGGTGATAGCCAAGTGCCGTAGGCGGGGAATCGCTGCATGAAAATTGTCTCGATCGGGTCCTTCCCAGGCCCAGGCTACTGCGGGTCGCACTTGCGCGCAGCATATTTGTACCGTATAGTACAAAATGAGGAGTCAGAAGGAAAATGGCGACAATCGCCCAAGCGGCAGCTCACATCTGTTGCTCGCGGTCGCAGTTCGATCAATATCTTGCCGAAGGCGTGATCACGCGTCAGCCTTCCGGCAAGTACGATCTCGACCAAGTGCGTCGCGAGGTTTTGGCGCACCTGCGTTCGGTCGCGGCCGGTCGGGGAGGCGCGGCGGGCAATAATCTAACTGAGGAGCGCACGCGCCTTGTGGCCGCGAAACGTCGCCGCGAGGAGCGCCGGGATGCTTTCGAGGCAGGCCAACTTGTGGAGCTCGAATCCGTCTGCCGTTGTCTGGAGGAAACTCTCGTCGGCATGCGCAATCGGCTACTCAATTTACCTGGTGAGACAGCCTATTTGCTCGCCATGCGTCGGCAGGAGGAATGCTTTCAGGTTGTTGATGATGCTGTTCGGGCGGCCCTCGAAGAAATTGCCGATCCTGCCTGGACTGCTGCGCGTATGACGGCTGCGGGCTTTGTGAGCAAGGGAGTGAGGATCGATGACAAAGAAGACGACGTCGCCGATATTGCTTGAGAGTAAACCGCGCGCCGGCCTTCGTATTCTCGCCAACGGCGAGGTGGAGATGATGACGGAGGCGGAAACGTATGCGCTGGTCATGCGCGCTATCCGCGAAGGCATGCGGGGTGCTGGCTGGCCGCCGTTGGAGCAGACACTGCACTGATAATCCTGAGGTGTTCAACCGCTCACTTCGCGGTCATAAAGTGATGTTCGCCGATTGTCCGGTCGCGGTTGTCCGTGCGCGCCAGCCCTGTTCGAACGCAGGCAAAATCAAGAGTTGGCTATCAGGCGGGTGCCGCCGGGTCGTCCCACGCGATCAGCGGCTTCCTAATGTTCTCCCCGATCCCCGGATTGCACGTCGTAGCCCGCTGCCCGCAGATCACGGAGCAGCTCGGCCGGCATCAGATGGACTTGGCGAAAGTTCGTAAGTCGAGGCTTTCGCTTGGCGAGATATCGATGCCGGACGTACCGGCCGGCGTGGGCGTCGCCTTCGACCCCGTGGTCTTCCACCAGGAAGATGCTATCTCTCGTCGGTTTGGAGAACCTGTAGGTGAGTTCGAGGCTTCGGCGACTATCGATTCGGCCGCATGCATCGGGCCGGCCCCCTGAGCCGTGGAATCTGACGTCATGCCGCCCGGGCCATCGAGCGTCGCCGGCGCTTCACATGCTGGATGAGTTGCGCGAATGTCATGGCATTGAGCACCCGGTTGATGCTCATGATCCAACCGAAGGGGAGCGCCGCCTGGTGCCAGCGCCCAGTCCAGGTCGAGCCTCCCAGGGATGGGCGTTGATCTCCACGGCGACGTCGTGCTTGGCGCAGGCGCGTAGCACCTTCTCCGGCCGCAGGCCCGGCACCCTGAAGAGCCTCCGGGACGCTGGCGGAACTCCCTTACGCAGTTTCTCCAGACTTGGATGTGTGCCGGTGCGGTGAAGCTTGGTGACGATGTCGGCGATGGCGTCGCCGACGCCAGGGATCTCGGTCAGCCTGTCCTCTGCGATCAGACGCTCGAGGTCGGCCTTGAGCCTCGCCACGTCTCGCGCCTGGCGAAGCGTCGAGCATCTTGCCGGCGAAAAGGGAGCCGCACTTCGTCCATCCGGCGTAAGACCAAGTGAACCGCGATGCCAAGCATCGCGCCAGGAAGGATTGATCTTGCCCAGCGTCTCCTTGGCCGTCCCTCGCTCCGGCACCGCCTTGCGGGGAACACAGGAAGCGCTAGCCATTACGATTCTTGGATCAACATCCTCAACTCTAGCCAAACGATCATAGCTTCCAACGACGATTCGTCGCCGGCAGATCCGGGTAGCGTCCATATCAACGATTCATTCCTGGCAGCAACACTAAACGCCGGCACCTACTATGTGCAGGTGGGTCGCTGGGCCAGCGGAGATCCTGACGGAACCACATTCAATGCCGCCGTCAACTATGAACTGCAGGTCTCATTGACTCCGCCGACAGTTACCGATCCTCTGATCCTCGATCTCGGGCAGAACGGATACACATTTTCCTCAATCGCCGAAGGGGTCTCGTTCGATATAAACGGCGATGGGACGCGCGAGCAGGTAGCATGGAACTCCTCTGGCGATGGGCTCCTCGCAATGGATCTCAACGGTAATGGCTTGATTGACAATGGTACCGAACTATTCACTCCTGTTTTTGGTACAGGCAGTTTCTCTTCAGGTGCTGAAGCTCTTGCGTCGCTTGACTCCAATCATGATGAGTTGATCGATAGCAACGATCAGGCGTTTCAGAATCTTCTCATCTGGAAAGATCTCGACGCTGACGGTTCAACCGACGAAGGTGAGCTTACGAGTCTTTCCGACGAAGGCATTAAGTCAATTAGCGTACCCTCAACGCCAACGAGCAATGAAATTAGCGGCCAAGAAGTAATAGGAGAGGGCGTTTTCACACGGACCGATGATTCCTCAGGTTCCTATGTGGAAGTGGCGCTCGAGATCGCGACGAATGCTCCGCCGGAGAACAAACTGCTCGCCGGTGGAGAGGGCGACGACGTGCTCTTCGGTTTGCCGGGGATCGCCGAAACGTTGACGGGGGGCACCGGCGCGGACACGTTCGTCTTCAATGACGTTAAAGCTGTCGACTTGGTCGCCGATTATGAGTTCGGCGAAGACAAGGTGGATCTGACCTCGCTGTTGCATATCGGGGACGGTGATATCGGCGATTTCGTGTCCTACGACTCGCTGAAGGGCACACTTACGGTCGATCTTGATGGCACAGGCGAAGGCGAAGCGGTCACGATTGCAAGTTTTAATAGCAGGCCACAGAATTTGACCATCATTTTCGATAACGGTTTTCATATTCTGTAATGGCGCCGCACGGCTGTTAGAGCATAAGCGCTGAGGAACGGTTTTGGACCTTGACCCGAAGGTTGTCCCTTCGTGCATGCGCTTGGAAGCTGGGTAAGTGATGACAGGTCGAACGCCAAGGGGCGTCAGCTTGATTACATCGAGAAGTATCAAGGCGGGGTTACCGGCGCGGCAAGGCCGAGAACCTGCTGAAACTGTGGGGTGAAGAAACGTGCGACTGAGAGCTTGTGCAATCAGCGAGGAACCCCGAGGACTGCAGGCCGGCGGTATAGTGTCGCCTAGCCAACGAGATCCCAATGGTGCAGAGTTGAAGCTCCTTGAGCGGGGGCGAGCGATGAAAGGTCTGTTGGCGGCTACGGCTGCGATGCTTTGTCTTCAGCGAGGCTGAGGGAAACGAGCACGTATCGGCCGGACGAAACACGCCACGGAGCCCGTCGTGCCGAAACTGCGATGACACGGCTTTGGGCCTGCGAGCGAACCAATCTGCTTGCTATTGTTATTCTCTACGTCGGCGTTATCGTGCGCAAGCGGCGAACCCGCGATGGCTACCAAGTAATTGCAAAGGGAGACTCGCATGAAATTCATCAGTAGCTGGTCTGTACCTCAAGGCACTTTCAATGCAGCGGTTGCGCGTTTCTTAGAAACTGGTGGCGCTCCGCCCGAGGGGGTCAAAATGTTGGGGCGTTGGCATGGGATGGACGGTAAGGGATTCGCGATCTCTGAATCGAGTGATCCAAAGGCGATGTATCGTTGGGTCGCCCAATGGGCTGACCTACTCCCGTTGACCGTCACTCCCTGCCTGGAGGACGCAGACGCCGGCGACGTTATGGCGTCCCTACCCAGGCGTTGACCTTCAATCTGAAATCATAGCCACCGCGGCCAAGAGTATGGCCGCGGTGGCATCCAATCCCTATGCGCCCTCCACGACGAATGTCTGTTTATCAGGGTAGACCGGAAGAAAACCGGCCGAGTGCCAAACGGCGCTTTTGACCAAGCAGACCATCGGATCGCTCTAGGTCGGCTTAATTCGGTTTTTCCCTCAGATAACAATAGGCAGCACTCTCAGGTACACGTCTGATGACCGAGTTCGTCCTGCCAGAAACACACTACTCAATTCGCGAAGTATGAAAGACTTTCGGCCAGCCCCGGCACCATTAGGCAGTTTGCACTGCTCAATGCATCGATCGACGTGAGTTCGCTGCTTGATAGCGTCCGCGCGCCAACACTGGTTCTGCACCGGCGCGGGGACGTGCAGGTGCCCGTCTAACATGGCCGCGACTTAGCCGCCGGGATTCCTGGGGCGCACTTCATCGAGTATTCCGGAGACGACCACACCCCCTATTTCGGCTTCAGTGATCGCGAAGAGTTGCTTGGCGATATCGAAGAGTTCATGACCGGGCAGCGCGACAGTGCACAACAGGACATAGATCGCGTTCTTGCCACCGTCCGGTTCACGGATATCGTCGATTCAACGCGTCGTGCTACCGAAACCGGCTACCGAGCTTGGCGCAGATTGCTCGACAGCCACGATGAGTTGGCATCGCTGATGGTCGAGCAGCATCGTGGCATTTTGATCAAGTCCACCGGGGACGGCATTCTAGCCACTTTCGATGGGCCGGCCCGCGGCGTCCGTTGCGCTCTCGCCTCGGAGCAGCTGCAAAACAGATCGGCTTGCCCATTCGCGCCGGTCTCCACACCGGTGAAATCGAGCTCAGGGGGCGCGATATCGGTGGTGTGGCTGTGCATGCGGCTTCGCGCGTCATGAGTCCGTCGCAGCCCGACGAAGTTCTGGTGTCACGGGTCGTCACCGATCTCGTCGCTGGTGCAGGCCTGACGTTCACCGAGCGGGGAAGGTAGCGTGCGCAGGGCGGCGAATCGTTTACGCATCACGGGCCAGCTCATTGACGCCTTGACGGGTGCCCATCTCTGGGCGGACCGTTTCGACGGCGCCCTCGAAGATGTATTCGAGCTGCAAGACCAGGTGACTTCGAGCGTGGTCGGCGCCATCGCGCCGAAGTTGGAGCATGCGGAGATCGAGCGCGCCAAGCGGAAGCCGACCAAAGACCTCGACGCCTACGACTACTACCTGCGAGGGATGGCGAGCACCTATCGCGGGGCTAAGGAAGATGTCGGCGAAGCGTTGCAACTATTCCACAAAGCGATCGAGCTTGACCCCGATTTCGCGTCGGCGTACGGCATCGCCGCCTGGTGCTACTACTGGCGCATGACAAACGGTTGGACGACCGGCCGTGAGGAGGAGGTCTCAGAGGTTAATCGATTGGCAGGTAAGGTTGCGGAGCTCGGGAACGAGGATGCGGTCGCGCTCTCTTTCGGAGGGATATCTTCTCACGGTTCGTGAACGTGGGACCGGATTTCGTTGGTTTTTAATGTCTGTTGCTGGCCCGAAACAGACCACCCGGGCCGGTCTAGCGATGTTCGTTGTTCGGGGGTAGAGCGGAAGTGGCTGGCGGAACGTGAAACCGACGCGATTGACCCATTGCAGACTTGATAAAATGCCGCGATTGCAAATCCTTCCGCAATCCGAGGCGGACCGGACATGCGCCGGAAGATCCGCGAGGAGCGCTTTTGACCCTACCGCACATTGGGCGCGACGCTTTCGTGCATCCACAGTCCGCGCCGGGTGACCTAGGAACTGAAAGGACCGGCAGCCGTTGGCCTGCATCACCGCCCGATCCTCTGCTGTTATCGGTGACTGAGAGCCCGTGTGCTCCCGCCTAAACTTCAGCGGTGAGCCGATGTGTGAAAAGTGCAAAGAGCTAGACGAGACAATCGCGCACTACTGGCGGCTGGCAGCCTTCCCCTTCGATCCCCTCACCGCGGAACGTATTACCGGCGTGATCTGCGACCTACAGCGCGAACGGGACGCAATGCATCCCATCGTTCTGCCGTGGTCAGAACTAGGCCGCTGACAGCCATTTCGCCGCGTTCCTGTGTGCATTTTTCGATATCGCTGCGCGCTATTTAAGCCTAGGGTGTCATCCATCACCGCCCGATCCGTGGCATCTATCGGTGACTGAGAGCATTGCGCTCCCGCCTCAACCCAAAAGAAGGCGGTCAGATGTCCGATCCCGGCAAATTCAACATTCGTGAGTGGCTCGTACCACCGTTATTGGTGCCGATCTTCCTTGTACTGCTGATCGCGGTCGTGGCCATTCTATAGCGGTAGGTTCCCTTAATCGCGGCCGAGTACCCCAGCCCCAAGCCGAGACAGGAGACAGAAATGGCAAACACAGCAATCATCAGGGATGCCTATGGGGTCCCGGCAATTTTTGTTGGTTCGAAAACAGGACGGGACGATGCGCCCTTTGTTTTCGTCAGGGTCGGAGATGAGGAGCGCCGGATGCGTTGGTCCGAATGGGATGCTCTTCCGGCCTGGGCCGGCGCGCGGCCCTCTTGGGCAAGTAAAATTAAATAGAGGGGATGATCAGCATGACGATGGCCCGAACACGGACATGGACGGCGGCGCTTTTCCTGGCATCAGTATTCGGTGCAGCCACGCCAGCCGCTTTCGCCGCGGACCCGAACTGCCGTGCTATCGAAAGCGCCAGCGCGCGCCTCTCCTGTTACGACGCTGCGTATCCTCCAAAAACGAGGAAGCCCGCCGAGACCGGTACCGACTCATCGTCAGGCTACAAGGACCCCTTCCTTGCGGAAGAAGCCCGGACCGCCGCAAAGCTGAAGAATATTTGTCGCGGTTGCTAAGTTTCGCGGCTGCGCCGGTATGTTCCGAACAGCTCCGATTCAGAGGGCCAGTAGAATGACGAAAGAGGATGCTAAAGGTCGTCGAGTGGGCCGCCAGCGAAAGCGTGCTCTTCACCTGGCTGGCACTGTGATAGATAAAAGAGCAGACGACTCTGCGAGCTCCAGGGTCCAATCGAGGAGAAAGCAGCGTCTGCTTGAAGGGCCTGCGGAATTTCGAGCGGATCGCGTTGATCGTTCTAACAAGACCTCGAGCGACGATGAGTGATCCAGCCGGCGGCCGCCGGGGCAGTTTGCAAAGAGGTTGCGAGGAAACGAAACAAAGCGCTCGCTATGTCGCAGATAAAGGCGCACTGTCCCACGGCCACCGAGCGGCCCGTAGCATCTATCGGTGGTGTGAACGCAGTTTGCGCTCCCGCTCAACGCCACAGTGGAGCATCAAACATGTCGGCTCGACGTATCCCGAAACAATCATCGACATTCGAGTACCGTCTCGCGCAAGAGGCGGTTAATTTGCGCCAACAGGCCAGCGGGATGCCCCCTGGCATCCGCCGCACCGAGCTCTTGCGAAAGGCCCGGCAGATCGATGTTGCCGGAGAGGTTAACAAGTGGCTGACCTCGCCGGGAGTACAGCCCCCAATCTAAGCTTTTTCGGCAAAGCGATGAACCTCGGCACGACGCCTGGAGACTAATTCTCATCGGGATTTACTCTCACCCTCCCGGGGCTGGTAAACCGCCGCCTGCGCTTTATTTAAGCGGGCGGCGTTTTTGCTGGTGTCTCGTTTGATCTTTCCGATGTTCCAATTAGGGCCGCGCGGCGGGCTGTCCGTATAAGCCCGTGATAGGAACGACTCTCCGCCACCGAAATTTGGAAATTGGTCTGTGGCGATACCCGGCTTAAGGTCCCGCCATCCACCCGGGACGGCCTATCGTCTGACGCGCGTTGGGCGATGGGCCGGTTCTCGCAAGGCGGGTAATCGTAGCCGAACCTCGGCCGCTTAGTCGATTTTCGAAGTGTCCTGAGTTGACCTAGAACTACTGCGCGGTAGCGGGATTAGCTCGTGATGGCAGAGTCGTTCGGCAATTCGTTTACACTCGTCGAAGTGACCTCGGACGACGCGCCCAAGCCAAAGAAGCAGATGTGGCTCGCCTTAGCCAAGCCAAGTCAGGCGCTGACGCTAGTGCTCGCGGCTGTTCCCGAAGGCTGGACGGCGGAAGTTGTACCAGCCGTTCTTACTGAAAAGCAGCAAAGGAACTTCGAGGAACTCAACCTCGAACCAGGCGAGGTTTACAGGCTCGCTCCAGAGTAAAGCCCCCTCAGCTGGCGAAGCGATCACCTTGCTTTAGCGACTGCGAAGAAGCGACGGGATTGTTGCCGCACCGATGATAGCCGCTTGCCCGGTGCGGGTTCGCCATCCGCGGGATGTCCGCTTCTGGCCCAGGCCGTGTGAAAATCCGGCAACTTGGGGAGCTCCGGCGCATTGCGGCCGCCGAGCTTCTAATTCGGTGGAATCGACCTCCTGTCATCTCGGTGGCAACCAGGAGCTTCGTGCAGGCGCTGATTTGGTCGTGCAGAGGCCGGCCTCACGCCTGCATCGCCTCCAGCAATCCGCCTACGCCCACGAGCATCATCACGCGCTTCATGTTGTAGGCGAGCACGTTGAGCGCCATCTCGGTGGCCACCTTTGGCAGCTTTTTCGTGAGAAAGTGCGTTGCTCCCATCCAACACTTCATCGTGCCGAACGGATGCTCCGCTGTCTGACGGCGGACACCCATTGCATTGGGGTTGTGGTCGAGCCGATCCTGAACTTTTTCCAGAACGGCCTCATGCTCCCAGCGTGAGATGCGGCGCTCGGGACCTGTCGTGCACTGAGCTCTTAGCGCGCAGGTCTTGCAGGTGCTTGTCCAATATCGGCGCAGTGTCTTTCCGTCCTCTACGTTCGTATAGTGATAAGTTAGCCGCTCGCCGGCGGGACAGCGATAAACATCATTGGCGGCGACATAGACGAAGTCCTGTTTGCCGAAGCGGCCAGCAGCCTTGGCGCCCGAAGTCATCGGCTTCGGCAACGTCACCGTGATGTCGGCTTCCTCGCAGGCCCTGATCTCCTCGCCATCGTAATAGCCGCGATCTGCCACGACTTCGAGAGTCTCGACAGCCATCTCGTCGCGAGCCTGCCCGGCCATGTTGGCGAGTTGGTGTCGATCGCTGCCCACGTTGGTCACCTCGTGAGCCACAATGAGATGATGCTGCGTATCAACTGCAATCTGCACGTTGTAGCCAACGATCCCGGTGCCACTTGTCGCCATCGAGCGCGCGTCAGGATCGGTCAGCGAGATCTGCTTGTCCTCACTCTTTATCATCTCCGCATTGATCGCGTTGAGCCGGATGATCTCCTCCTTGAGCTTCTCGATCTTGCCCTTTAACCGCTCAACCTTCGCCTCCGGCACCGCGTCGCCATGCCGATCAGCGGTCTCGAGCTGCGAGAGATAGCGGGCGATGCTCTCATCGATCCGCTCAAGACGCCGCTTCATCTTGGCCTCGGTAAAGTTCTTGTCCCGCGCATTGACAGCCTTGAACTTTGACCCGTCAATGGCGACGCTTGCTGCACTGAACAGATCAAGCTTGCGGCACAGTGCGACGAACTCGCGACAGACCTCACGAATGGCCTTGCCATTGTCCTTGCGGAAGTCCGCAATGGTCTTGAAGTCCGGCGCCAGCTGCCCGGTCAACCAGATCATCTCGATATTGCGCTGGCATTCCCGCTCCAGCCGTCGGCTCGACGGCACGCGATTGAGGTAGCCGTAGATGTAGATCTTGAGCATCATGCCGGGATGGTAGCCGGGTCGCCCCGTGTCGAGTGGCTGGACGCCAACGAAGCCGAGCTTATCCAGATCGAGACCGTCGACGAATATGTCGACCGCTCGGACCGGATTATCCCCGCTCACATAGTCATCGAGCGACGACGGAAACAGCGTGCTCTGCCCCCGATCCAACCCTTCAACAAAGCGCTTCATCAGATGCCCCGCAAAATCGCAGGGAATCTTATCGCCCGAATCACAGCAAACAGAGCCTTTTCACACAGCCTGGGCCCGAAGGCGAAGATCGCGATGGCGCCCGGCACGTCAGACCTGAATGGGCATCGCGGCATCGTCGGGTGCAGCGTCGGAATTTCGCTCGCGCCAGATGACGGTACGACGCGCGAAAAGCTCCTGAAGAACGCGGACATGGCGCTGTACCGGTCCAAACTGGACGGCAGGGGAACGTGGCGGTTTTTCGAGCCGGCAATGGACGTAAGCCTGCAGAGCCGCCGAGCGCTCGAAATCGATCTGCGCGAGGCTATGGGGAAGGACGAGTTCACTCTGTTCTACCAGCCGATTTATGACTTGCGGACGGACCGGATCAGCGGCCTCGAAGCATTGTTGCGCTGGCAGCATCCGAAGAGGGGGTTGGTGCCGCCCGACCAATTTATCCCGCTTGCAGAAGAAATCGGTCTCATCGCCCCGCTCGGAGAATGGGGTCTCAACCGTGCGTGCAAGGAGGCGGCGAATTTGCCGACCGAGTTCAAGATGGCGGTCAATGTCTCGGCGAGTCAGTTTCGCGATCCGAAACTCGCGAGCGTCATCGCCAACGCGCTCGATATGTCAGCGCTGGCGCCGCACCGGCTCGAGCTCGAAATCACTGAATCAGTTCTCCTTGGCAACAGCACCGAAACGATCGCGACCCTGCATGAGCTGAAGGCGCGTGGGCTGCGGATTGCTTTGGACGATTTTGGTACCGGCTATTCGTCGCTGAGCTATCTCCGCAGCTTTCCCTTTGACAAAATCAAGATCGATCAGTCCTTCGTCCGTGACGCAACGGCGACCAAGGGATCGAAATTGATCGTAAGGGCGATCACCAGCCTCGGAAGAAGCCTTGGCATGACAACAACAGCGGAGGGGGTCGAGACGATTGAACAGTTGAACCAGATGAAGGCGGAAGGATGCAATGAGGCGCAAGTATTCTTGTTCAGCCGGCCGGTCCCTGCAACCGAACTCGCATCAACGATCCTGAGCTTGCGAAACGGCCTCAAGCGAAGCGACTGGAGTAGAGCGAGAGCTAGCTAAGCTTGCACGGCGTCATGTGGCTCAAGGTCAGCGAAAGCGATCACGGGCGCCTGAAGTCATCTCCTCGGCAGGCTTGCAGCGCTCCACCGCGAGCGCGTCTCGGGCGAGGGTCCAACTCCTTAGCCGCGCCAAGATTTTTCTTCGGCTGGTGCGGGCGTGGCAGCTTGAATGTCTGGATCTCAATGCAATTTCCTCGGTCGCATTGACCGTGATCGAGCTAGCGCAGGCGGATGCATTGGCGAAAACCTATCAGGCGTTCATGGGCGCGATGGCCAAAACCCCTTCATGCAGAAGGTGTGGGGCTTCGCGATCATTTCGCAATTGCTCGTGCTGCTCTGGCATCAGGTCGGGATCCCGGCCATCGTCGCGCTCGGGGTCATCACCCGCTATCCGTCGAGCGGCACCACGGTTGAGTGGGCTTATCTGCTCGTCGGCGCATTGATGGGCCTTGGCCCGATGGTGCGCGCCGGCCCGAGAGCGGATCGTTCGCCAATCGGCTCGAGCCGCATCCTGGGGAAGGAGGCTGCCAACTGAACAGGCCTAGCGCTCAATCGTCCGGTGCCTCGCGTCCTTTGGTGGTGAGCTGGTATCGATCGCCGTCCTTCATTAGCCAGCCGCCATCGACCATGCGAAGTGCAAAAGACTTGCTGCAAACCGGATGGCTGCCCCCGGGTATGTAAAGCATGTTGTTCAACTCGACGAGGTAACCGTAGAGACGGGCCTGCCGCAGCGCATTGCGCATTCCTCGTGAAACAACCAACATAACGCTTTCTCAAGCATGAGCCCGAGAGAACGTTCCTCTGTTGGCAGGGGCCGGGTTTAGCTCGGGACAAGGGGCGCACGGTGCCGGAAGATCGCTAGCTGGCGGTCCTCCTGCCACAGCTCAACATCATCGCTCGCGGCGAGAGACCAGGCATGCTCTTCGGCGTCTTTTTCATTCTTGCAGATCAGATCGACACGCGCTGTGATGTGTCCGCCGGAATCGAGAATATAGGCGCGGTACTGGAGCATGGTCGACCCTCTCAGGATGATTGCCGTGACTTTGGAGATACCAACCAGTTGCTAATCCGGACGGCTGTTTCGGCGCGCACGCTCTTGCGCAGGAGAGCCTCGCGCTGTTCTCCGGGCGGCAATTCCATTGCTCGCTTTCGCGTCAGGCGTGCGTGGTCTGCGAGACGCTCTTCCAGGGACGTTGTCTGTTTCCGGCGATTGCGTCGCACGGCTATCTACCCGGTGATGGCTCAAGCCCACCCGACAAAAACTGTCGGAACCGACGAGAGTTCCTAAACTGGTAGTGCCCCTGCGCAGGCGTTTACGTGGATGGGCGTATCCCGGCTAAATTGAGCCGCCCCGGCGGTCACAGCTCGCGCTCCATCGCCGGATGGCTGCGGTTCTTGATCCAGAACTTTTGCCGGCCGCCGCGGTACGGCCGATCGCGATGCTTGGAGACCAAGCCCTCAAGTCCCATTCGGCAGGCGGCCCGGAACAGGTCGGGGCCGATCTCGCCGCGCTCGAACGGCGCCACAGTGATCCCGTCCGGCCGGCGGGCCAATAGCTGCTCCAGGTTGGCCTTGCGGATATGGAGGGGCAGAGACCGCAGATCATCGCCGCCCATCGCGAGAATGTCGAAGGCGTAGAGCTGGACTTCGTGATCGTGCTTGCGGGAGTGCAGCGCGTTAAAATCTGAGATGCCATCCACTCCGAGCACCACGGCCTCGCCATCGACGATGAAATGCTTCTGTCGGATCTTCAGCGCGGCATCTGCGATCCAGGGATACCGTTTTGTCCAGTCGCTGCCATTACGGGATAGGAGGCGCACACGCTTATCCTCCCGGATGACCAGCATCCGGTGGCCGTCGTGCTTCACCTCGTGAATCCAGTCTGGCCCCGATGGGACCTGCTTGCCGGCGGTCGCCAGCCAGAGCTCGTATGCCTTAAACATACCGAGCAGATAAATAGTTCGGCGCGAAATTGCGAATCCCTGCCTCAGCGCCCCGCCGCTCTCTCCACGAACTTCAGGACGCATGCCGGCACTTCGTGCTCGACAAGTCGGCGGCGTAGCTCATCGGCGATCTCTACGGTTACATCGCGCGACCATCCCTCTGTCGTGTTGAATGCCACGATGCGAGTGGGATGCTCATACAAGCCGTCCATCAGGTCCCGCATCAGCGTCGCGCGACCGGTGTCCTCTTCGGCTGTTTCGCACCAGGCTCGCCTGCCGGCAAATTCCTCGACCACAAGGTAGACATCCGGGTCTGCTGCCACATGAGGCACAATCGACGGGGAGCGGCTCATACCCCAGGAAACTCCAACAAAATTGCAAGTTCCATCATCGATATTGCGCTATTAAATCGAGAAATAAAATAACACATAATACAAATTAAACAATTTAAATCGTGCAAATTATTTAAATTTGAATTAGGCTAGGAATGGTTCGGGGAAATTGCGAGGCGAACCATGCACTTCCTATCAGCGGGTGACCTATTTCTCATATCCGCGATGACAGGGACGGTCTTGCTGGTTGAGATCGGACTTTTCATCATTTTGGGCATGATCTAACGGACGCCAGGAAGCGGGGCTTTACAGCATCACCGTTGCTTCTTGCGCTGCTTGCCTGCTCTCTTTTTCGATTTCAGAACGTCGGCCTGGCTTTGGAAGGCGCGCGCTAGCCTCCCGCAGTTGCTCTGATACTCCCGCATCTGCGGCTGCCTTTGCGGCGCGCGCGGCCTTTTCAGCTTGTTTGCGCAGCTGTTTGAATTTCCTTCGCCATGGATGAGCTCCTTGCGCGCCCGCCGCTTGGCCGCAGAAATTACATCATCGCGCCGCCGATGAGGAGCCGGACATAGGTGCCGCTCTCGTGCAACTCAAGCCAGCCGCGTTCGACGGCATACCTGATGCCGGCGCCAAACTCCTCGCCGGTGGCTTTGAGTGTGTAGAGAAACGGCGCGTTGATCTTCTCGATATGGATGCGGCCGTCCTGAACCGGCTCGATGCCGGAGGCGAGTTCGACCAGCTTGCGGGCTGCGGCTTCCGGGTTGGCGAAGGGACGTTCGGCGGTAAGTTTCATGCGGCAGTCAGGCGGTGGGCAGTGCGGATGTGGGAGTCGAGTGTGGGGGTGGTGACTACCTCGCCGCAGAAGCAACGCGCAATCCCTTCCGGCCGCTGTGCGGGCAGCGGAAGCGCCAGATCGTGCATGCGATCTATCCAGGCTATCCAGTCTCGCTGGCGGCGCCAGGCCTCGTAATCGGCCTCCGAGCGCGTGGCCGCTAACTCCTGCCACGCGGCCTCGAAGCCGGTACGGGCGGCGTCAAAGGTCTCGGCAATACCGTTACGGTGCTCCCCGGGGGCGGTGCCGGGATAAAAGCCGCACGACCAGCCCCACTGCGGAGCCGAGTTTGGCACGCCGGCGCGGCGGCCGACTACGCCGACACGGATATCGCCGAAATAGATGAGCCACGTCTCGCGGTGTGGGTCGTTTCGGTCGCGGCGGCGGGTGAGGGCGGGCATGCCGCCATCAAAGCGGCCTGTAGAGCCGCGTCAAATTATCAATCCCTTGGGCGATAGAACGGCGGCGAGCTACTGCGGGTCGTGGGTGTGGAGAAGTGCCATTGCGCTGCTACGTTAGCCGGCTTTGCGCTTTTTCGCCGCCTTCTTTGCTGGCGCCTTGGCCGGCCGTGCCGCCGGCGGGCCTTTCCCGGAGGCGAGACTTTGGCGTAGCGCGTCCATCAGGTTCACGACGTTACCGGGCGCGGCCCTTTTCACCGCCGCGATCGGCAGACCCTTCTGCTTTTTGGCGAGCAGTTCGGCGAGCGCCGCTTCATAGTGGTCCGCGAATTTCTCCGGCTCGAAATGGCCGCTCTTCTGCTCGAGGATGTGCTTTGCGAGGTCGAGCATGTCCTTGGTAACCTTGACATCCTGGATGTCATCAAAATATTCCGCCGCGTCCCGCACCTCATAGGGATAGCGCAGCAGCATACCGACGAGACCCTTGTCGCGGGCTTCCAGCGCAATGACGTGCTCGCGGTTGGTCAACACCACACGGGCAAGCGCGACCTTGTCGAGCGAGCGGATGGTCTCACGGATCACGGCAAAGGCGTCGTGGCCGACCTTGCCGTCAGGGACGATGTAATAGGGACGCACAAGGTACAGGTCGTCGATCTCACTTCGCGGGACGAACTCATCGATCTCGATGGTGCGGGTGGACTCCAGCGCGATGTTCTCGATCTCGTCCTTCGTGACCTCAAGGTATCGGTCCTTATCGACCTGATAGCCCTTGACGATATCTTCGTTGGACACTTCGTCGCCGGTCTCGGCGTCGACCTTGAGATAACGAATTCGGTGCCCGGTCTTCTTGTTAATCTGGTTGAAGCTAATCTTTTCGGATTCCGAGGTCGCGGGAAATAGCGCGATCGGACACGTCACCAGCGACAGCCTCAAAAACCCCTTCCAATTCGCGCGCGGGGCCATGAACGCAAACTCCACCTGTACCGATTAGGGTCAATATAGGCGGAGGCCGGGGAAAGTGGAGTCAAACCCGGCGTTTACCGCATTCAGGGCAGGTATCGCCGATGCCGCACATCGCTTCCTCCAGCGCGGCCAGGCAGGCCTCCGGAGTGGCGCCAGGGAAGGGGATCCTCCAAGCTTCCCCGCGCGCTCGGTTCCAGGCGTCGGGATCGGCGCGATCGACGCTATAGCCATGGTGCTGGCACGCCCTCAACACCTCTTGCTCGATCAGCGTGCCGAGCGCCCAGCCTTGCAACGTGCGATAGGCGGGGCGGGTGGCATTGAGCGGCAGCTTGCGTTGCCAATGGATCGGCATGGTCGCGTTCTCGAATCAACTACACCGCTCAACTATACCATCGAGGTCAACCTCGCCGCGCGAGCAGCCGAGTTATGCCCGCTCTTTGATCTGCGCACCGCCCAAGAAGGGGCGGACGTGCTGCGGACCGTTCGCGCTCGAATATTGGCGGTGTCGTCGCGGGTCGCGGCGCTGCTTGTTCCTATCTGGACTAGACGTGATGGAAATAGAGGCTGAGATGCGCGCCAACTTGCTAATGGTTCTCTTATTCCCGGATTAATGCGGATTGCGCGCTGCTTCTGGGGCGAGGTACTCAAAAATGTCTTTGACGCCGAGATGATCCTTGATGCGGCGGGCTTCCAATAGACGACACCAGGCGAGTAGCACGGATCGGTGCTGCCCCGGTTAACAGAACCTTACCTCGAACTCACAAATTACGTCCGCTTCGAGCCCGTTTTCTCAAGCCGCTTGCCGTATGAGAGGAGCAAGCCGGGGGCAGGAGTGCGCGGAGCGAAACGAATGCATGTGACAATGCCAAGCACGATGCCGGCCAAGCGGCTGCTGGCGCTTGGCATCGGTCTCATATTGGGCTTCTCCGGTATCTGTGCGACCATCCTCTGGGAAATGGCGCAGAAGGATTTTCAGCACGCGAAGGAGGCTGCGACCAATCTCGTGGCCAGCATCGCAAGCGAGATCGACCGCAACATCGAGCTCTATGATCTGTCGCTCCAAGCCGTCGCCGACGGCGTGAAACTGCCCGAGATCAACCGCGTCAGTCCTGAGTTGCGGCAGGTCGTCCTGTTCGACCGGGCCGCCACGGCAAAGGATTTGGGTTCAATTCTGGTTCTGGACGCAGCGGGCAATGTCAGGCTGGACTCCCGAACCCCCACGCCGCGTCCGATGAATTTTGCCGATCGCGATTTCTTTCGCGTGCATCAGGCGCGGCCGGATGCAGGGCTGTTCATCAGCGCACCGTGGGTCACGTCGGGTGGAGAATACCTCATCAGCCTGAGCCGGCGCATCAGCGGCCGCGACGGCTCCTTCGACGGCGTCGTCGCCGGGAGCATGCGGCTGAGCTATTTCCATAACCTGTTCAGGAAGCTGGATTTCGGCGCCCAGGGTTCCATGGCGCTGTTTAGCAGCGACGGAACGATCCTGATGCGTGCCCCCTTCGACATCACCAAGATCGGGCAGAGTATCAAGGACGCCCAGACCTTCAAATATTTCCCCGCGCACAGCTCCGGTTTCTATTCGACGAAGTCCATTGTTGACCACATCAGCCGCCTGTACGTCTTTCAGCAGGTCGGCACGCATCCCTTGCTGCTGGCGGAAGGCGTCGCGCTCAAGAGTATCTACGCAGATTGGTGGCAACAGCTGTGGTGGATCGGCCTTGTGGTGGCCGCGCTTGTCGCATTCTCGATCGCTCTGATGTTTTACCTGCTGGCGGCGCTGAAGCGCCGCGCTGCCGCGGAAAACCAGCTCGCGGTCCTGGCCACAACCGACACCTTGACGAGGCTCGGCAACCGACGCCGCTTTGATGATGCCCTGGCCGTCGAGTGGCGCCGGGCCACGCGCTCTCGCATGCCTGTCTCGCTGCTGATGATCGATGTCGATCACTTCAAGGCATACAACGACAGACACGGACATCAGGCTGGCGATGCCGTACTTGCAACCGTCGCGCAATGTATTGCGAGCAGCACGAAACGCACATCCGATCTCGGTGCCCGCTATGGCGGGGAAGAGTTTTCCGTGCTGCTGCCCGGCGTCGGCAAGAGCGGGGCATTCGAAGTCGCTCGCCAGATCCGCGAGAAGCTGACGGTCCTGCGCCAAACGCAGGGCGAACTGCCGACGGTCAGCATTGGACTGGCGTGCATGGTCCCTGGCCAAGACTACGTGCCGCATGATCTTGTCAGGGCGGCGGACATAGCGCTTTACGCGGCCAAGCACGAGGGACGCGACTGCGTGATCGGCAGCCCGGGCGGGGATCTGATCGCAAGCGGGAAACGAGTAGCCTAGAACTGGATGAGATTAGGTTGCATCGGCCGCCAACAGAGCCGGTGCGCCCGAGAAAACTGACCCAGTGTTCGGCTGGCTCTCCAATTCTTCGAATGGCTCCGGAGACGCGTTGCACCCGCCTGCGCTTAGCGGTCGGCGCCTCGCCGCGGCTCGCCCCATCCCCGTCTTCGAATCCTCAGTCGTCAGTGTCTGAGCACCTGATCCAAGCATCGGATCGCCTGCGGACCAACGTCAAGTTGTGGAACTCTTCCATTTCTCCGTCGATGTCGCGCACGGGTGACAGAAAATTCGGCGAGCAATGGTAGGTTGAGCGTCTGGGGGCCGCAGTCGATTCGACACTGGGGTCAAAAATGAAAAAAGTCCTGCTCGGCACGGTAGCGCTCATCGCGCTGGCCGCTCCTGCTTCTGCCGCTGATCTGGCGGCTCGCCCATACACCAAAGCGCCGCCGCCGATGGTCGTCCCGATCTACGACTGGAGCGGCTTCTACCTCGGCCTCAATGGCGGCGGCGGCTCAGCCCATAAATGCTTGGATGTGGTCAATGCCGGCGGCGTGGTCGTCGCTCCGCCTCTTGCCATGGGGTGTCACGATGCGACCGGAGGCACGGCTGGCGGTCAGATCGGCTACCGCTGGCAGACGGCGAACTGGGTGTTCGGTGTGGAGGCGCAGGGCAACTGGGCCGATTTCAAGGGCTCGAACATCAATCTCGTCTTCGCCGGCGTCCAGGATGAGACCAAGATTGATGCATTCGGCCTGTTCACGGGCCAGGTGGGCTACGCCTGGAACAACGTGCTGCTCTACGTGAAGGGTGGCGCTGCGGTCGTTCGCGACAAATATCGGGTTGTCGATTCTGCGACTGGGCTCACCATCAACGACGGCAGTGAAACCCGCTGGGGCGGCGCGGTAGGGGCGGGCCTTGAATTTGGCTTTGCGCCGAACTGGTCCGTAGGCGTTGAATACGACCACCTGTTCATGGGCCACCGGGACGTGGATTTCTTCTTTTCAACCGGAATCGTAGGTGCTCCGGCGGGCGCTTTTGCAGGAACCGCCCGCATTGGTCAGGACGTCGACATCGGTTTGGTCCGTGTGAACTACCGCTGGGGTGCCCCAGTCGTCGCGAAATACTGACATGCGCACGAGCAGAAGCGTTCGATCGCTGCGCAAACCCGGTGTAGTCGACCATTGAGGAGCGCGATGTCTGGATGCGCGCACCGTGGGATGAAGCCAAGACCCTACAGCGGCCTTTGCTAGTTGATGCGCTCAGGATCGTGATGCGCGGGGTGGAGAAGGAAGGTCGGGCGGCGGCCTAGAGCCCACGTGTTTGGAGGACAGCGGAACGGTTCGATAGCCACGCGACGAACGGGTACGCCAGAAGGGATAAATAGCTCGATGGCATCGGATGATCGGCGCCAAAGGCTTTTGGCTTTCGCCCAGGTAGACGCTTCCGAACAGCAGATCGATGAACGAAGATGCCAGCGAGCTTTTGTCGCGAGTTTCCTGCTACAGTTCGCTAGCTAGGCCTAGGTCAACAAGCGGCGAAGTTTGCAAATTCGTGCAAAAAGTTGTTCGCGGTCGATCAAATAGCTCCAGTGTAAGAATTGCTTAAAGCGGGATCGTTACAACTTCTACTAGCATCGGGCTGTTGGCAATTGGTCCGGGTCCAGGGGAGAGAGACGCCGCCTGTCAGATGTATTGCGACGGGAGGGCATTACTAATTGAGTCCTTTGGGGGAGCAATTCATGTTTGCGAAGACGCCTATCCGCACCAAAATCACCGCCGTCGTTGTCGGCCTCTTGCTGGCACTACTCGCCACCAGCGCGTTTGCGATCTGGAAGATGCAGGTGATCAACGCCGCGGTCATTGACATTCAGACCAATTGGCTTCCGAGCGTCCGCGTGCTCGGCGAGCTGCGCGCCACCACCATCACTTACCGCAACGCGGTACGACAGCACCTCTTGACGGAGCGTGCCGAGGATAAGGCGGAGTTTGATAAGCGGATCGAGCCGATCGCCGTAAGGGTTGCGCAGAGTATTGCGGAATACGAGAAGCTCATCTCCAGTCCGCAGGAGCGTGCGCTCTACGACGAATGGCGAGGTCTCTGGAACGAGTACATGAAGGGCGCGCAGGAGGTGCTGCGTATGTCGCGCGCAGCGGCTGGTCGCTTTCCCCAAGAGGCCAATGAGCTCAACAGCAAGACTGTCAATCCCATCGGCCTGAACGCCGACAAGGTCCTGGCTAGTGCCATCGACTTCAACAACAAAGGCGCTGGCGAGGCGGGAGTGCAGGCCGCGGGCGCCTACAGCCGTGCCTTCAGCATGCTATTGGCGATGGCGACGATCGCCGGAGTCGTCGGCGCTCTCGTTGCCTTCCTTTTGGTAAGAAACGTCTCGCAAGGCATCGCCGCGATTGTCTCGCCGATGCAAGCCCTCAGCGGAGGCGATCTTTCGGCGGCGGTGACGCATCGGGGCGAGCGCACCGAGATCGGGCAAATGGCCGATGCGTTGCAGGTGTTCAAGGAGGCACTGATCGCCAAGAAGGAGGCAGAGGAAGCCAGGGCCGAGCAGGAGCGGCAGCAGGCCAAGCTCCAGCGGCGCGAGATGGACCGACTTGCCGACGCGTTCGAGACTGCGGTGGGCGAAATCGTTCAGACGGTCTCCTCGGCTTCGAGCCAGCTTGAAGCATCTGCAAGCACGCTGAGGGCGACGGCTGAGCGCACGCAGGACGTGGCGACCGGCGTCGCCGCGGCTTCCGAGGAAGCGACGACCAATGTCCAATCGGTCGCGTCCGCTTCCGAAGAATTGGCGGCTTCGGTGGGAGAAGTCGGCCGCCAAGTGCAGGAATCCTCGCATATCGCAAGCGAGGCGGTCCGACAGGCCGGAATAACGAATGAACAGATCACGCGTTTGGCGCAGGCGGCCGCACGAATTGGCGACGTCGTCGATCTCATCAACAGCATAGCAGGCCAAACCAATCTCCTGGCGCTCAACGCGACGATCGAGGCGCGCGCGCAGGTGATGCCGGTCGCGGCTTCGCCGTGGTGGCGAGCGAGGTCAAGGCGTTAGCCGAACAGACCGCCAAGGCGACTGAAGAGATCAGCCAGCAGGTCGGGAGCATGCAGGACGCCACGGGAAAATCGGTCGCGGCTATCACGGATATCAGCGGCACCATTTCCAGAATGTCGGAAATCGCCACGGCGGTCGCGGCTGCGGTGGAGCAGCAGGGCGCGGCGACGCACGAGATTGCTCGCAACATCCAGCAGGCGGCCCAAGGCACCGGCGAGGTCAGTTCCGGCGTCGCCGACGTGCAACGCGGCGCAGCCGAAACGGGCAGCGCATCGGCTCAGCTCCTGTCCTCCGCCGGGCTGTTGTCGCGCGATTCAACTAGACTCAGGGACGAGGTCGCAAATTTCCTGCGCACTGTTCGGGCGTGACGCGCTCCTGAGAGTGGGTGGCCAGTGGTTCGGCGCGCGGCTTGCCTAGTATTCGCGCCGACCGACAGCGAGGAGGATTGCGAGTAGTCGCTTCATCTCGGCAATGAACGACCAAGCCTTCGGGTGGTTGCGCTGATACTTCCCGGAGGCGATGCCGGTGATCCTGTCTATGGACGAGGAGCGCGATGTCTGGATGCGAGCGCTGTGGAATGAGGCCAAGGCGTTGCAACGGCCGTTGCCGGATGGTGTACTCAAGTTGATGATGCGTGGAGCGGACAAAGAGGACCGAGCGGCAGCATAGTCTGTCCGTCCGGTGTAGCCTAGATGCGCGTGACCTCCGAATAACCGAAGTCTCGAAAGAATCGGCCAAGTTAACACTTCCTTCCTCCAGGGTATCATTCGGGGAGCCCGGCTCGCCGCAATCCTTCTTCGTATCGCGAGATGTCTTCGGCACGCCGATAAGGTCCCAGCACGTTTTTGAGGTTGGAAACCCGCAGTGTAGGATTGAGTTGGCGCAGGCGCACGACCGCCTTCTGCGCTTGATCGAGCCTTCCCGCCATCGCATTGCTCGCAGCGCCGATACGAAGTAGAGGTTGAGAGTTTGGATTGTCCTGCAACGCCATTGCCGCCCACGATGCCGCTTCGTCATAGCGACTTAGGAAAAAATGTGCATGCGCAGTCCCAGCTCGCATCGGTGCGCCCCACGGATCAAGTGGGCTTAGGCGTATGGCACGCTTGAAGCGCTCGATCGCTAGCTCGTATTCGCCGAGCCAGTTCTTTACCCAGCCACCGCAATCCCACGCCTCGGCCACATTGGAATTGAGCGCAAGCGCGCGATCGATTAAGGCGGCGCCTCGATCGAGATCGCGAACAACATATGCCAATGCCCATCCGCTATCAGCGAGCGCGATTGCGTCATCCCTACCTAGCTCAACCGCCCGCTGAGCGAGCCTCGATACCTCGGCCACCTCCTCCGGTGTGAGTGAAATCCAGCCAAAGGCCTTGGCATTGGCATAGCAAAAGGCGGCACGAGCGTAGGCTGTCGCAAAGTAGGGGTCCAGCTCGATCGCGCTGTTGAATAGGTGCAGTGCCTCGCTGCACGCTTGCTGACTAGCATCCTGATAGGACTTAGCTAAACCGCGCAAGTAGTGATCATAGGCGTCAAGACGCTCGGTTGCCTTGCGTGTGGCACGCTCTATCTCGGCTCTCTCCACCGCCGGCGCGATTGCTCCGACAATGCTCTCCGTCACCTGGTCCTGCAGATCGAAAATGTCGCCGAGTCCACCATCAAACCGGTTCGCCCAAAGATGCGCGCCAGTAGCGGTATCGATAAGCTGTCCCGTGATGCGCACCCGGTTTGCCGCCCTGCGAACGCTTCCTTCCAACACATAGCGAACTCCAAGCTCACGCCCGACTACCTTCACGTCGACGGCGCGACCCTTGTACGCGAAGCTGGAATTGCGTGCGATGACAAACAGCGCCTTGAAATGAGATAGCGCCGTGATGATGTCCTCGACCATTCCATCGGCAAGGTAGTCCTGTTCGGGATCCCCGCTCATGTTGGTGAAAGGTAATACCGCAATCGACGGTTTGTCCGGAAGCGCCAGTGCGGGGCTTGCCGATTGCGTCCGCAGCCCTGTAGCTGGTGCTGGCACTCGGAATACGTGGACCGGTCGAGCGATGTTCTTGAGCTGCCGCTCGCCGAGATCCTCAAAGACCAGATCTAGCTTGTCGCGTACTTGATCGTGCACGACTCTGCTCACGCAAATCCCATTGGCTTCGGCGAGGGCTTCGAGCCGTGCCGCAACATTGACACCATCGCCGTAAATATCGTCGCCGTCGATGATAATGTCCCCGAGATTGACGCCGACGCGGAACTCGATGCGATGGTCCGCCGGGACGTCCTCATTGCGACCCTGCATAGCGCGCTGGACCTCGACCGCGCATTCGACGGCTTCGATCACGCTCGAGAATTCGATCAGGAGGCCATCGCCTGTTGTCTTGACGATGCGGCCCTGGTGCTCGGCAATGTTCGGCGCGATCAGTTCTCGTTGATGCGTCTTGAGCGCCGCCAAGGTCTCGGCTTCGTCGACACCCATCAGCCGGCTGTAGCCGACAACGTCGGCGGCGACGATAGCGGCGAGCTTCCGGGCCATGCCCATACCTGTTCAGGTTCGAGGGCTAGAGCCAGTCTACCCGAATAGGCGCCGACGGTCATCAGGTCCGTAGCGTTTCCGTAATTCCGTTATGGATCAAAGGCTGCCCTCGTTAGCCAGCATGACCTTGGTCGGGTCACCTGTATGAAGCGGACATCCCCGCGCTCTGGGCTGAGGTCAGCGACGT
>NZ_PSRT01000128.1 GCF_004212635.1 Bradyrhizobium genosp. SA-3
CCCTGCGCGGCGAGCTCGCGCGGCGCTGGGGTATGACCCGGCAGCCGGTGATCGCGGGCGGAGCCGGCGACAATCCGGCCGGCGCCGTCGGCATCGGCGCGATCCGGCCGGGAACCGCGTTCATATCGCTGGGAACCTCGGGTGCCCTCATGGCACCGACCAACAAAATAGCCGCCAACCCCGACCGCGCGGTGCATACATTCTGCCACGCCATTCCCGACATGTGGATTCAGGCCGGCGCGATCCTCTCGGCCGCCTCTTGCCTCGCTTGGATCGCGCGCCTGTTCGGCCTCAGCGAGGCCGAGCTGCTGGCGCCGCTTGGAGCGCGCCCGCAGGCGCCGTCGCCTGTGAGCTTCCTGCCCTATCTCGCAGGCGAGCGGACGCCGCACGACGATCCCGCCGTGCGCGGCATGCTGGATGGTCTGAGCCATTGCACCGATCGCGGGACGATCGTGCAGGCAGTGCTCGAGGGCGTTGCCTTCGCGCTTGCCGATTGTCGCGACGTGCTCGCGGATGCCGGCATTGCGATTGCGGAAGCCGATGTCATTGGCGGTGGTTCGCGGTCCCCATTCTGGCTCTCGGTGCTGGCAAACGTGCTGAATGTTCCGGTCCATCGCTTCGTTGGAGGTGAGACCGGCGCCGCGTTCGGTGCGGCGAGATTGGGGCGGCTTGCTGTCACCGGTGAGGCAATCGCTGCCGTATGCACGCGGCCGCAGCGCATCGAGACGTTCGAGCCCGACGGTGAACTTGTCGATAGCTATGCCGGGCGGCTTCGCGCATGGCGCGAACTGTATCGGCCGCGCCACTAGCTGGCCCAATCTGGATTTCCATACCTCGGTATACTCGCCTTCGGTATTGCCCTGCGTCACCCGCTTTTGTTTAATGACCAAACCGCGCTGACAAAACGATTGAGACGCGGGTAGGAAACGCATTGTGCGCGGGAGGCACGATGAACGATCCGATCCTCGAGATGCGCGAGGTCTCAAAATCCTTCTTCGGCATCAAGGCGCTGCGGGCCGTCGATCTCACCGTCTATGCCGGCGAAATTCATGCCCTGATGGGTGAGAACGGCGCCGGCAAGTCGACGCTGATGAAGATCCTGTCCGGTGCCTACCGGCCTGATCCCGGCGGCGAGATCCGCATTGAGGGCAGCCCGGTGCGGATCGAAGGCCCGCTCGGCGGCCGCGCGGCGGGCATCTCCATCATCTATCAGGAGCTGTCGCTCGCTCCCAATCTCAGTGTTGCCGAGAATATCTACTTGGGGCGGGAGATATCACGATCAGGTTTGCTGGCGCGCGGCGCGATGCGCGAGGGCGTCGGCCCGATCCTGAAACGACTGGGTGCAGACTTCCTGCCATCGACGCTGGTGGCGCATCTGTCCATGGGCCAGCGGCAGCTGGTTGAGATCGCGCGTGCGCTGCATGCCAGATCAAAGATCCTGATCATGGACGAGCCGACCACCGCGTTGTCGGCCGGCGAGAGCGCGCGGCTGTTCGCGCTGATCCGCCAGCTTCGCTCCGAGGGGCTTGCCATCATCTACATCTCGCATCGCATGGATGAGGTCTACGCCCTCGGCGACCGCGTCACCGTGCTGCGCGACGGCAGGCTGGTCGGGTCGCTCGACAAGCCTGAGATCCGCGCCGACACCATCGTCCGGCTGATGGTCGGGCGTGACGTCTCCTCGTTCTACAAGAAGGATCACGATCCGGAGGCGGGGCGGGGGCATCCCGTGCTTGCAGCGATCGACATGGCCGATGGCCAACGCGTGAAGGGTTGCTCGCTGACTGTGCATGCAGGTGAGGTGGTGGGGCTTGCCGGCCTGATCGGTGCCGGTCGCACCGAACTTGCGCATCTCATCATCGGTGCCGCACCGAGAACATCGGGCCGTCTCGAACTCGAGGGACGTCCGATCGACATCCGCAGCCCCGGCGCGGCACTCGAGGCCGGCATCGCCTATCTGACCGAGGACAGGAAGGCGCTCGGCCTGTTTCTCGACATGTCATGTCTGGACAACATCAATCTCGCAGTGCTCGCGCGCGATGCGAAGCTCGGCTGGTTTCTGGATCGCGACAAGGCGCGCGAGCGCGCCGACCGGGCCTTTGCGGGGCTCAGCATCCGCGCCGCCGATGTCGCCGTCCCCGCCGGCGGCCTATCCGGCGGCAACCAGCAGAAGGTGCTGCTGTCGCGGCTTCTCGCCATTGCGCCGAAGGTTCTGATCCTCGACGAGCCGACGCGTGGCGTCGACGTCGGCGCCAAGTCCGAGATCTATTCGATCATCGACAATCTGGCCAAGGCCGGCACCGCGATCCTCGTCATCTCGTCCGACCTGCCCGAGATCATCGGCATCTGCGACCGCGTCATCGTGATGCGCGCCGGACACATCGCCGGTGAGATCAGGCGCGAAGCTGCGGCTCCCCTGAACCAGGAAGACATCATGACGCTCGCCACGGGGATGGAGCAACTCGATGCATGACGGCTCTCCGAAGGTGGACACGGCCACAGCTGCCGGCCTTGCGGCTGCGCAAGAGACGAAGCGTCAACGCATAAGGGTGCTGATCAGCGCGCTCGGCATGCTGCCAGTGCTGTTGATCCTGTGCGTCGGTTTCCATTTTCTGTCCGAGGGCCGCTTCTTCACCGGACAAAATCTCGGCATCGTGTTGCAGCAGGCCGCGGTGAATACCGTGCTCGCCGCGGGCATGACCTTCGTTATCCTCACCGGCGGCATCGACCTCTCGGTCGGCTCGATCCTGGCGGCCTCCGCGATGGCCGGGTTGACGCTCTCCAAGCTACCGGAGCTAGGGATGCTGTGGCTGCCAGCTGCGCTGCTCACGGGTCTTGGCTTCGGCGTCGTCAATGGCGCGCTGATTGCGCTCCTCCGCCTGCCGCCTTTCATCGTCACGCTCGGCTCCCTCACTGCTGTGCGGGGCCTAGCGCGACTGCTCGGGGCCGATACCACCGTGTTCAATCCGTCCATTCCCTATGCCTTCATCGGCAACGGCTCGCTGACGCTCGTTCCCGGCGTCGCCTCGATCCCGTGGCTCTCGGTGATCGCCTTGCTCGTCATCTTCGTCTCGTGGCTGGTGCTGCGCCGGACCGTGCTCGGCGTGCATATCTATGCGGTGGGTGGCAATGAAAGCGCGGCGCGGCTTGCCGGCATCAAGGTCTGGGCCGTGCTGATCTTCGTCTACGGCGTTTCCGGACTTTTCGCCGGACTCGGCGGCGCCATGCAGGCGGCGCGGCTCTATGCGGCCAATGGCCTCCAGCTCGGCCAATCTTACGAGCTCGATGCGATCACCGCCGTGATCCTCGGCGGCACCTCGTTCGTCGGCGGCATCGGCTCGATCTGGGGCACGCTGGTCGGCGCGCTGATCATCGCCGTGCTGTCGAACGGCCTCATCCTCATCGGTGTCTCCGACATCTGGCAATATGTGATCAAGGGCCTGGTGATCATCGGCGCCGTGGCGCTGGATCGTTACCGGCTGCAGGGTTCTGCCAGGACTTGAAGGGCTCGGCGCGCACCTGGAGTGCGCATGGCGTGATGCGAGGTTCCGTTGCGGCAACTGGTCTGCCGTGCCGGGGATGAAGACAGACCAGGGAGGAAGCTAATGTTGAAGACAATCATGCTCGCCGGCGCCGCGATGGCGCTTGCCCTAAGCACCGCGCCATCCTTTGCCAAGGAGCTCAAGTCGATCGGCGTCTCGCTGGGATCGATGGGTAACCCGTTCTTCGTCGCGCTGTCGAAGGGCGCCGAGTTCGAGGCGAAGAAGACCAATCCCAATGTGAAGATCACGACGGTCGGCTTCGAATACGACCTCGGCAAGCAGGTCACCCAGATCGACAATTTCATTGCCGCCGGCGTCGACCTGATTCTGTTGAACCCTGGCGATCCCAAGGCGATCGGGCCGGCGATCAAGAAGGCGCAGGCGGCTGGCATCGTCGTCGTCGCGGTCGACACCGCGGCGGAAGGCGCCGATGCCACCGTGACCACGAACAACGTGCAGGCCGGCGAGATCTCCTGCCAGTACATCGTTGACAAATTGGGCGGCAAGGGCGACGTCATCATCGAGAACGGGCCGCAGGTCTCCGCCGTGATCGACCGCGTCGTCGGCTGCAAGAACGTCCTCTCGAAGAATGCCGGCATCAAGGTGTTATCCAGCGACCAGGACGGCAAGGGCTCGCGCGAAGGCGGTCTCACCGTCGCGCAGGGCTATCTGACCCGTTTCCCCAAGATCGACGCCATCTTCGCCATCAACGATCCGCAGGCGATCGGCACTGATCTTGCCGCGCGCCAGCAGAACCGCAGCGGCGTTGTCATCACGGCGGTCGACGGCGCACCTGATATCGAGGCCGCGCTGAAAGATCCGCAGTCACCGCAGATCCAGGCGTCGGCTTCGCAGGACCCGTTCTTCATGGCGCGGCGGGCGGTGCAGGTTGGGGTCGGCATTCTCAATGGCCAGAAGCCGGCCTCGACCGTCGAGCTCCTGCCTTCCAAGCTCGTGACCAGGGACAACGTCGCCGAGTACAAGGGCTGGACGTCGGATCGTTCTCAGTAGAACACCGTCCCTGCCGGGTGCGCGCGACACACGAAACGACGGGCGGCGTCTTGACCCACGCCGCCCGTTGGCCGAGCCGCGAACACACGCGCGCTGATCGGCTGTAAGAGCGCAACAACGCGCCACAACGGACCTGTTCAATCATCCGCGCTAGCAGGCGACGGAGGGATTGGTTCGCGGAGCGAAAGCGGTCGATGGAAATTTGCTCGCGAAGGCATGGGCCTTGGGTTGAACGCGCGATCCGTCGATCACCTCGAGGCGGCCGCAGCGGTTCAGCGTGTGCAACTTTCGGCCGGGCCATGCCGGCCCGGGCTTGAGCGAATGGCGGACGATCTGCTTGAATGTCGTCGGCGACAGTTCGACGATTTCCGCTAGCGCGAGCGCTGCGCCGTAACCGTCGGCACAATCCTGGACCGGGCGCCACAATTTGTTATCGATGGTGACGAAATTCCCTGCCGGTCGCGTGCTCGCACGATCGATCAGGACCGGATTGCTGGCATGGGGCAACCACGGGCCCAAGAGCCGCTCGGCGTAATAGATGGCCAGCGAATCGGAATAGCCGCCTGTTCCGTCGCGCCAAGCCCCAAACAGATAGTGCAAACCGTTGTGCTGCGTGATCGTGACATCGGCGAGTTCGAGGCCGGAAAGCAGCGTCGCGTGACGCTCCCATTTGTCCGGAAAACGAACGCATTTGTAGAGCGCGACGTCGCCGTGAACCGAGCTCTCCGGGATCATCCACAATGCGCCATCGTTCTCGATCAGAAACGGGTAGGAGAGGTGCCAAGGCTCCTCCAGCACCGGCACGACGTCTCCCACCGGGCCCGCATCGTTGAATTCGATCGCGGAAATGATCCCCTTTCCAATCCGGTGATCGAGATCTTCGAAGAAGACGAATGTTCGTCCCTGCCACGTGATGGGAAACGGATCGGCGTAGAAGCGATGGCCGGGATCGGCAAGGACATTCCAGCCTGGTCCCGATAGATTTCCGGTCTGCCAGACGCCCGCACCGTCATTGAAGCGCCATCCGATATGCCAATGCGGGGCATAGCAACAGAGCCGATAGATTTCCTTGGCGATCGATACGGCGAGGCCGCGCGCAACGTACGCCGCCGGCTGCCGGCCGGTGTGATTTCCGGCGGGGCGTGCCAGCTGCGGCACGATGCGCGGACGTTCCGACAGGATTGCCGCCACCATGGTCAGGGTTCGCGCCATCACCGTTTCGAGCGCGCCACTTAGGCCGGCCGCGATCTCTCCGGAGGGGTGACCGCGATCGAGCACTGTATTGTCGACCTCGTTGACGATGTCGATCACCGGCAGGTCGCCGGCGAGAATGGCGGCGAGCGCTGCATTTTCGCCTGCGGCGCCGTTGAAGAGAGGGCGCAGATACAGCCTGGCAGCGCAGTTGGGGTCGCGCGCGGCGCCCGTAAAATCGACGATCACGTCGGCCGTGCCGGCGCGAGCCTGCGTCCGTTCCGGAATGATCTTCAGCTTGCCGGCGCCGCTGTGCTGGCCCCTGTGCAACACCATGCGTTCGAGTTCGAACAGCGCGTCGAGACCTGTGGGGCGTGACTCCGTCGTTGCCGTCCAGGCGATTTGAAGCGGCACGTCCCGGCTGTCGATCGACAGCGTCTCGCGGTCCATCCACCGCCGCGCATGCTCACGTTCACAGCGAAACTCGATGATCATGTCGAGCCCATCTATTCCAGCGTGCCCCGTCAAATGACTTGGCTGAGAAGCCGAACGTATTCCTCCACCATGGCATCTACCGAATAGCGCAGCCGCAGGCCTTTGGCGTTTTGTCGCAGTTCGTCGCTCAGGGTTTGATCCGTCAGAATTTTCGAAACGGCCGCCGATAGCTTCGCATGATCAGAGGCGTCGACGAAGAGTGCGGTCGGTTTTCCCTCGAAGGACAACACCTCGCGCAACACGGGGAGATCGGTGACGACAGAGGGAACACCGGCGTTGGCGGCCTCGACCGCGGCCAGACCGAAGGTTTCGGCCTGTGTCGGGAATACGAACACGTCCAGACAGGCGAGGAAGTCCGCCATCCGGCGCGGCGGGATCTCGCCGAGCAGATATAGCCTGTCCGATACCTTCAATTCGTCGGCCAGCTGCCTCAGCCGGGCCTCGTCGGCGCCCTGTCCGGCCAGTGCAAGGTGCCAGGATGGTTGATCCGGCAACAGGCGTATCGCCGCATCAAGCCGCTTGTGCGGGTGCAGCCTCGCCGCGCAGCCGAGCAGGATACGATCCGGCGGCAGATTGAATGTCGCTCGTGCCGCGTCCTTCGACAAGGTGAGGGCCTTGTCGTCGAAGCCGTGCGGGACATGCACCATGCGTGACCGATACGCCGCGGGGTAGCGCGAATATTCGCGCTGCATGTCCTTCGAATTGAGCGTGATGCGATCGAAGAAGCCGAGGCTGCCCATGACGATGTCGGCCGTGCGAACGGGCCGGCTCATCGACAGCGCGGACGAAACCTGGTTGGCGATGACGGGCGCGCGGCAGACGAGGCGCGACACACCGGCGCCGATCACGTTGCCAAAATGCTGAAAGGTCAGAACGGCGTCGGGCTTGCTGGTCGTGATGTGGCGGCCGAGCGTCCTCAGCATTCGCAGCAGGGCCAGCGGATTGCCCGGCCGGCTCGAGGCGCAGTAGAACGTATCGGGCGGCTCGTCGAACGAATCCGACTTGCGGAAGAAGAACAGATTGGTGACCCGATAGCCGCGCGCGGTAAGGCCTGCACCGAGCAGCCTTGAGATCTCCTGCGCGCCGGCGTTTTCGGCTTGGGTCTGGACGAGAAGGACGTGGAGCTTCCGTCCGCTGCCGTTGGACGGCGTGAGTGCTGTCGCAGTCGTCTCGCCCAACTCCTTGTTTGGCTGGTAATGGAGCACGGATCCCGACCCACTGAAGAAACGAAGTTTTCACCTTCTTGACCCCGTATCTACCACGCGAGCATCGCGCGGACACCGACTAGCAATAAACGGAGTTAATGCGCAGCCTGCCGGAACGGCATCCTTCGCGAGAGAATTCTGGCAGTTTCCCAAGGGAAGTGAAGCGACCGCGTTAACCAATTGGTCATGGTCGCGCGAGGGACGGGTAACCGCGGATTAACCATAGATATTTACGGTGGAGCAGGCCACTGAACAGTGTTCGCCAGTTGAATCCGAGTAGAGTCCATGACGTTCGGTCGCCGCGCAGACCCGACAAGTTCCGGATCGACCGGCGTTGCCGCGTCGTGGAGCCGGAACTCGTCGAGCGCTGGGGCTGCCGGTGCCGCTGCACGCTTTGGCGATGTGTTCACTGCCGCCGGCGCGCTCTCCTTCCTTCGCGAAAACGCTCGGCGGATATTGGCGCTCGCGCTCGCGATCTTCGCGCTTGGCGCCGTCGTTCTCCTGGTGCTTCCGGTCCGGTTCGCAGCGACCGCGCTGGTCGTCGTCGATCCCCGCGAGCAGCGCGTGACCACGGAGCAGGACGTTCTGCCGGGCATAGGGCAGGATAGCGCCGCGCTGCAAAGCCTGGTCGAAGTGGCGAAGTCCGACGGCTTTCTCGAGCCGCTGATCGAGCAGCTCAAGGTCCGCGATGACGAAGACATTTCCGGCGGCTACACCGCCCCCGCGCGCCTGCTCGAACGCTTCCGCAACCGTCTCGACATTTCCCGTCGCGGGCTGACCTATGTCATCGCCATCCGCTTCACCTCGAACCGGCCGGAGCGGGCTGCCTACTATGCCAACGCCATTGCCGAGGCGTTCGTCGCCAGACAGAGCCGCATTCGCACCGAGGCGACCGACGAGGCTGCCGACTGGCTCGGCAGCCGGCTCAAGACGTTGAGCGATCGGTTGAAGGCGTCGGAGGACGCCGTTGCCACATTCAAGCTCGAGCATAGGATCGTCAACGCCGGCAAGGATGCCACGACCCAGCAATTGCGGGTCACCGAGCTATCGCAGCAGGTTGCCGCTGCGCGCGCGCGGACCGAGGAGGCCAAGGCCCGCTACGAGCAGGCGCAGCGCGACGTGAAGGCGAATATCGAAGGTCCCATCAAGCAGGATCTCTTGAGCGCGTTGCGAGCCCAGCGGTCGGCCCTCAATGATCAAATCGCACAGAAGCGGGCGGTGCTCGGCGATCGTCATCCCGACCTCGTGATGTCGTACGGCCAGCTGAACGATCTGAACAGGCAGATCGAGATTGAGCGGACCAAGGGCATCGACACCGCGAAGTCGGAATATGAGGCCCAGCGCGATCAGCAGAAGGCTCTGGAAGGCCAGATGAAGGCGGCTGAATCGCAGCTTCTGGTCGACGGGCAGGCTCTGGTCCGGCTCCAGGAGTTGCAGCGCGACGCTGAGGCCAACAGAAACATCTACGAGCAGTTCCTCTCGCGGTCCAAGACGACGAATGAACAGCGCCTGTTGCAGAGTTCTCAGACCAAGGTCGCCTCGCCCGCTATTCCGCCGCTTCGCTCGACCCTTCCGCCGCTGTCTTTGCTGCTCGCTGCGCTCGCGATCGGTTCGCTGCTGACATCGACGGCGGTCGTTGCCGCAACGGGACGCAGATCGGACAAATCCGTTCCGGAGGTTCGCGCCCCTGATCCGGCTCCGCGACAGTCCGGGGCGTGGTCACGTCCGCCTGTGTGGGCCCGCGTTCCCGACCTGACCCCTGGCGAGGTCCCGAGAAACGTCTGGCAAGGTCCGGTGTCTGCAACGAGTGAGCTCGATCTCGGTCCGCATCTGCGTCCGCTGCTCGACATGCTGGAGAAATTGCCGGGAGGCCGGGGCAAGGTTGCGCTTGTGATGTCGGTCGGGAAACGGGCCGGCGGCAACACCGTCGCACGGTCGCTGAATCGGTGGGCGCTAAATGGGGGAAAGCTGAGCGTTCTGATCCGGGTCGAGCCGGATCTCGGTGGTGCCGCGACCAGCCTCGCCAAGGCGCCGGCGGATGGCGCGACCACGGCGGATTTTCGCAGCATCGACGAGCTTCTGAACGTCAGCAAGGGGCCTCAGTCGTCGCCCGCAGACGATATTCGTTCAGAGTTCGATCTGATCGTCGTCCATGCCACCTCTCTGGCCTTGCAGCCGGAGGCGGCGGCGCTGGCCGCTCATGCTGATCTCGTCATCCTGGTCGCCCGCGAAGACGCAATCGATTCAGCCGCAATGCGCAGGGTGACGGCCGCGCTCTCACGCTTTGGCGGCGTGCCGACCGGGATCGTCGTCAATCGTGTGCCTGCAGACCCGTCGTCGGCTCAACGTCGGGGTGAAGCGCTCGGCCTGGCTGGTTGACGGGCGTTCCGCAACGCGCGGCCGAGCCGTGCCTGCCGCCGTGAACCGGAGGCTAGTCGCCCGCGTCGGCGCCGCGCACAGCATAGGTGCCGCGTTTCGAGCCACCGAAGCGCAAGAGCACGAGAATTGAAGGATCAACCCCGGTTCGCCTGCGACAGAGAACGTTGAGCGCGATGGTCGCAAGCGCCAGCGACACCGTGGCCGAGATCGCTGCGCCAAGCACGCCGAGCCAGGGAATCAGGACGAGAAATCCGACCAGCCGCAACGCCACATTCGCCGCGACGACGGGGACATAGATGCGCTCATGGCCGGTGAGCTGCAATATCGCCGCAGAGGGACCGCCCGCTGCCTGAAACGCCGTTCCGATCGCGAGCACGATCAGGACCCAATGCTGTGCGGCGAAGTGGGGTCCGAAGAGGTTGAGAAGATGGGGGCCGCCAATCCAGATCAGGAAGAGCCCGCTGACCACGCAAAGCGCGGTCACTTCCGCCATCAGCTGCAGCGTCCGCTCGAATTCCTGAAGGTTCTTGCTGAAGTGCAGCGAAGGAAGCCGGCGCGCGCCGAAACTGTACAGCGCAGCCGACAGCATGGCGAAGATGTTGGCAAGGCGCGAGGCGGCGAAATAGATGCCGGCGGTCGCGGGATCCAGCATCCAGTAAACCAGAATGACGTCGAAATACTGGTTTGCGGCTTCGAGGACGGAGGCGATCCAGAAATGAAGCGCGCTCGATCTCCAGCGGCCCGTCTCGGACCGCGCCGCCGTGCCGCGGAGATCCGGCAGAGCTCGCGCGATCGAAACGACCTGCGCGACCAGGCCAACCGACATCGCGATCGTCATCACGGCGAACAATTCGGCGGGGTCGAGTTGGCGATGGCCGAACATGATTGCGAGCAGAAACAGGACGACGCCGACCCGCCAGAAGAACTCCCTGTTTCCTTCCCCCATGAGGATGCTGACCAGCGAGCGCGCAACCTGGCTGCCGAGCATCACCCCCGCATTCACGGCGGTGTAGGCGGACACGGCGAGGATCAGCAGCCACCAGTCGCCCTTCACGTTCGCCGCGATCGCGATTGCACCGATCACAACCAGCATCGCGACAGAGGAAAGCTTCAGGCTCGACAGCAGCACGCCCTTGGTGAGGTCGGGCCGATTTCCCACCTGATACTCGTTCAGGAAGCGTACGAGGAGCGATTCCTGGCCGACCAGGCCCACGACCGATGCGATCTGGGCGACTGAAAGCCAGGTCGCAAAGATGCCGAACCCATCGGGCGACATCGTTCGTGCTGCAAGCGAGAACAATGCAAACGCGAGCGCGCCGCTACCAACCTTGAGGAGGATGGTCCCGACGACACCGCGCGTCACGTCGCGCCGCATGAACTGGATGATGGATTCGATCATGAACGTTAAGGAGCAACTCTCCCCGGAAGAGCTACGTGCCGATACCGGCGCCAGCCTAGCATGCCGAAAAACCGCGAGTGTTAATGAGCGGCCTCGAGGATCTCGCCGGCCACGACGACGTCGCGGCCAGGTCAGTTGCTTCACGGTGGTACATCGCCGTCTCCATTGTCCCACATAGAGCAAAGCCCGGCTCGGCCGAATGGCGGCATAGGGCCGCATCGACGGCCGAAGACAGCACGATCAGCCGTTTGAATGCGGAATGGCTCGCCGGAATGGCCGCCGATCTGCCCAAAACGCGGACTTTGCAGAGTCTCCTGAGCAAAGCTCGTGCCGGGACATCGCAGCTCCAGATCAGTCCTCCCTTCATTAACCTCGATCTCCGGAAATGATCGCGTTTGGCCCTGCGATGCGACATCAGGCGAGAAAATTGCAGATGGAGCCACGTTAACCGTGGGAGCCTGGATATGACGACGGACAGAACCGTGAGCGAGCCGGTTGCCGCTACCGGGAGCGCGATGAACGCGACGGACGTCGCGATCGTCGGCGGCGGCCTTGCGGGATCGCTGGCGGCAGCCGTTCTTGCGCGGGCGGGGCATCGCGTTGCGCTGATCGACAAGCGCGCGGTCTATCCGGACGAATTCCGGGTCGAAAAAATCGGGGGCCCCCAGCTGGAGGCGTTCCGCAGGCTGGGCTTCATCCGTGGTCTCGAAAGCGCCGCCTGTCCATACGATCGCGTGCTCAATATCAGGGAAGGTAAGGTGGTCGATGTCAGCGTCGGCCAGGCTTACGGGCTTCCCTATGCTGATCTCGTCGCGATGATGCGCAGCCGGTTACCTGATCCATCCAGTCTGATCGTCGACGAGGTCACTGCGATCAGCTGTAGCGACGACGTCCAGCATCTCGAGCTCGCCTCCGGACGGCGCGTCACTGCGCGCCTCGTCGTTCTGGCCACGGGCATGGCGGGAGTTCTCGGCTACAAACTCGGCATCAGGCGGCGCGTGCTGGCCGCTGGCCATTCGGTCTCGTTCGGCTTCACGATCGCCCGCCGCGATGGCGCGTCGTTCGATTTCAAGGCGCTGACCTGTTACGGCGAACGTACCGCGGACGGCGTCGACTACCTCAGCCTGTTTCCTGTACGCGCGGGTATGAGGGCGAACCTCTTCATGTTCCGCGACCCGGCCGATCCGATCATGCGCGATCTGCGTCGCGAGACGGAAGCGACGGTTCTGCGCCTGCTGCCGGGATTGCAGACCTATCTCGGCGATTTTCGCGTGATCGACCGGATACGGAACTGGGTGATGGACCTCTCCGTCGTCGAGGGGCACCTTCAGCCCGGTGTTGTGCTCATCGGTGATGCGTTCCAGACCAACTGTCCTGCCGCCGGAACCGGCGTTGCGCGCCTGCTGGTGGACGTCGAGCGTCTTTGCACCGAATATGCGCCGCGGTGGCTCATGACTCCCGGCATGAGCCGGGAGAAGATCTCCGAATTCTACTCCGATCGCGACAAGGTCGCGGCAGACCAGCAGTCGCTGAAGATGGCGCGATTCCGCCAGGCCCTGACCTCGCGCGACGATATCGGCTGGGATGTGCGGCGGCGGCTGCACTTCCTGCGGCGCAGTATCACCCATCGGGTCGATCAAATGCGGCCAGGCTGGCTCGCGCATGTTCGCAGCGCACTTCGTGCGTGAGTGCTGCGGCAGTCGGCGCCTCGCGCTCGTCAGCGTGTCGGCGTTGAGGTGCGGGTCGGCAGGAGCCTGAACTCCGACATGCGCTTGGCGGCCAGTTTGAGCCAGGGAGCCTGCTTCAGCGCGAACAACGCGACGGCGCCTGCGGTGCTGCCGGCCTGCGTGACCGCCCACATCGGCGATGGCTGCCCGCCGAACAGTTTCTTGTACGGCTCGTCACCTATGGTGAAGTCGAGCATCTGGTCCCCGCGCTCGATGCAATCCCTCGCCACTTGCTCGAACATCAGCGCACCCAGGGACTGGCTCTTGTATCCGGCAATGTCGAAGGCGCTCATGATGACGTGGAAGGTGTCGCGGTGGTACAATCCCAGCACGGCGGCGATCACGTCGCCGTCCATCTTCATGGCATAGAGCCGCACAAAGGAGCCGAGGCCGCGAAGCGCCACCTCGGAATAGAAGTCGAAATATTCGGGGCGCTGGAGCAGGTCTCCGTCGCCTTGTGACTGAAATCGCGGGCCGCGAAATTTCCGCATCACCTCCAGCGCTTCGATCGTGGAGGCGCCGTCATTGCAGCACGAGAAGCTCAATGCGCCCTTCTTCTGCAGCTGACGATACTTCTTCGCGAGCTCCTTCTGATAGGAGCGATCCATCGCACTGGCCCGCCATTGCTCGAACGGCGCGATGAGAACGGTCGCGTAGGCATTGGTGTCTATCGAGACCCGGCGGGGTGCAGCCAGCAGGTTCTCGATCGGAAGCCGTCCGTCGGGAAGCTTGGTCATTCGGAGCAGGTCGAACGGGCGGAGGAGGCCTCGAAGCTCCGCGCATGCGCTCTCGTCCGCGAGCAGTTGGGAGAATATTGTCGGGCTGCAAACCGGCGCCAGATAGTCGGAGACGCGGAGATCGGCGAATTCCACGGTCCGTATCGGACCACGCCGGATCCGCAGCAGGGGCAGCACCATTGCAAGGGCGCGCGTCGTGCGGTGACGGACCACGACAACCAGTGGGGCTGCCCCCGCATGAGATGCCAGCCTGGTGTAGAGGCTGTGCAGCCAGACTGGATGCTGGAACACGGTGGCGGCGGAATTGTCGAACAGTTCTACGTATTCCGGAGATAGAAAGTCGAACGCGTGCTCGATCGCGATATCGAACGTGCTGCTAGATCTGTTCATGCGCAACCAAGGAAACCAGACAATTCGTGAAATTCGATCGAGCTCGATCCGCGCTTTATAGCAGGGTCGTTACGGGCGAGACACCGGCGGGGTGAGATTTGCATTAATGTGCCGCGCCGGGTCTCTTATCGTTACCAAATTCTTAAACTCCGGTATCGCGTGGGCTGGGAGCGCCGGAGGTCGACCGCGCTAGCAAATTATTAACCGCGCTTAAGGAAGGTCGGTTCATGGCCAGCCTGCAGACCGAGGTGGATTCCGGGGCACTCGAGAGCGCGTTCTGGGAGACGCGCAGCGTTGGCGTTGAGAAGATTGCTAGAATTGCAATCAGCTGCTCGATCACCATCAATGTGGTGGCATCGATGGGCATCTTCAACGCCGCGCTCCTGCCGCCGGAGCTGAGCTTTGTGCAACAGGCTGTAGCGCTCCTGATGTGGGGCGTCCTCATCTACGCAAGTGCATTCGTGCGCCCGCGCCTCCGCTTGCAGTTCAATCCCGATTTGATCGCGCTGCTCGCATTCTACACCTTCGCAGTCATTTCGGTGTTCTGGTCGAGCCTGAGCGCGGCAGCGCTCATGAAGAGTGCGGCGCTTGCCATGACGACCTTCGGCGCATTCTGTCTCATCACGCGTATCGAGATGGACGAGATTGTGAAGGCCACGGCCCTTGGCCTGTTCATATTGGTCGCCGCATCGGCCTTCTGTGCGCTCGCCGTGCCCGATATCGGGATAGACCAAACCTGGATGCACAGCGGTCAATGGCAGGGCGTCTATGAATCGAAACAGACGCTCGGATTCGTCGGCGCGTATCTGATGTTTTTTGCCTGTTATCTTAAGATGAAGGGGCAGGGGTGGTCGACGTTCCTCGTCGTGTTCCTGCTGGCCTCAACCTGCGTCCTCGCGTCGGAATCGCGCGGTGCCGGTGCTGTTGCCCTGGCGGCCTGTGCACTGCTCTTGACGTCGATGTGGTCGGTCGGCTGCATGAGGGTCTATGCGGTCCTGCCGTTCGTCATGTGCATCCTGGCCGGTATCCTGTTTCTCTATTTTTACGTGACGGGCTATGACGCCATCCATGTCGGCGATGCGACCATCGATTTCACCGAGCGAACGTTCATCTGGCACTACGCCATCAGCCATTTCGACGACGCACCGCTGCTCGGCTTCGGCATCAACGGTTTTTGGACGGTCCCGTCGATCTACGATTATTTCGAGCAGAACCACGGCTGGGTGCTCGACAACTATCACAGCGGCTACATCGCGATCCTGATGGAAACAGGGTTTCTGGGATATGTGCTTTTCGCTGCGAGCGTTGTTCTGTTCTCGAGCAAGATTCTCCATCTGATTTCGACCAGATCCATCGATCGTTCGCACTGCGCTCTCATCATCGGATTTGTCGTGCTCAGCTTTCAGACCAATTTTACGGAGACGACATTCCTCCGTTCGACGATGTTCACGTCGGTGCTGCTCGTCTCGTTCTTCTTCGCGACCTGCAGGCCGGTGCCACCACAGGCCGATTTCCAGTCCTTGCAAATGGACGCAAGATGACCGTCATGCGCGCTCGGTGGCCGGGGAGCGTCATGCTGGCAGCAGCGGCGCTCTTCGTTGCATCGCTCTTCTCGGAGGTCCACGGAGCCGAGCGGGCCAATTCCCGCGACGTGCCGAAACTGGGGCGCGGCATCAATATTCTCGGCTACGATGGAATCTGGGAAGGCGGCCAGAACTCGCCCTTCCGTCTGGACAATTTGACGGCGATCAAGAAGGCCGGGTTCTCGCACGTCAGGATCAATTTCTTCGGCTTCAAGTTCATGAGCCCGGAGAATGTTCTGGATGAGATCGTCCTGAGGCGGCTTGATGTCGTCATCGAGGAGGTCCTTGCGAGGGGCCTCATTCCTGTCCTCGACGAGCACGATACCCACATTTGCCAAAGCGACGTTGCCGGATGCACTGAAAAGCTCGAGTCGTTCTGGCGGCAGATATCCGAGCGCTATGCCGGGAAGTACCCCACGCTTGTCTTCGAGGTCCTGAATGAGCCTGGTGGGCACATGACGTCCGCCAGCTGGAATTCACTGCTCAACGAGTGTCTCGGCATCATCCGCCGTACCAACCCTGAACGGCCGGTCATCGCTGCCGTTCTCAACACGGATGATATCCCTGTCGATGAGCTGGCTCTGCCGGCCGAGGACAGGAACCTCATTGTTACGTTTCACTACTACGCGCCCATACGGTTCACGCACCAAGGTGCACCATGGTCTGCAACTTTCTCGAAAATCGGTCCCCTGGATTGGGGCACTCCGGATGACGAAGCGAAAGCCGCCGCGGATTTCAGGAAGATGAGTCTCTGGGCGGAGAGAGAGAAGCGCCTCCTTTATCTCGGAGAGTTCGGGGTGTACGAGCGCGCGCCGTCCGACAGTCGCTTGCGATACCTCTCCTTCGTGGCGAGAAGCGCCGACAGACTTGGCTGGTCATGGGCCTATTGGCAGTTCGACCATGATTTCGCGGCCTTCGACAGTGCGCGTCAGGCCTGGAAGCCGGGCATCCTGCGCGCCCTGATCCCGCCGCCGCGGTGAGGCGGCGGCAACGGTTCCCCCGCGTCATGCATCAGCGTCAGAAATTCGCAGCCATTGCAGCGAGGCGTTTAGAGGCCCGTTCTCGGGCGGCTTCAATCGATTGCCGCGGCCCGATGGTCGGCCCGATCGCGACGAAATGGACATCGTTGAAGCCAATGAAGCGCAGGATTTCCCGCAAGTAGGGCGTCGCCATGTCGATGCGGCCGCGGTTCATGCCGGTGGAAAAATCGCTGCCGCTGGCGAGGACCACCAGCGTCGGCCGGTCCTTTAGCAGCGGGACATACCCCTGCGACGGATCGAAACGAAAGGTGAGCCCAGGCTGGACGATGATGTCGATGAACTGCTTCAGCTTGTAGGGGATGCCGAAGTTCCACATCGGCGTCGAGATCAAGACCCTATCGGCGAGTGAAAAGCGCAGCGCCATGCGCTCGGCCTCGGCAAAACCGGCGCGTTGGGCATCGCTGAAGCCCTGACCGTCCATGCGGGCGTATTTGGCCTCGACGATGGGACCAGCGAACTCAGGCATCCGCTCGCGACAGAGATCCATGACGTCGATGTCCCAATCGGGATGGACCCGACGAAAGTGCTCAATGAAGGCTAGCGCGCCGGCACTCGATTCCGAGTCGGGGCGGGGCGAACAGGAGAGGTGCAGGAGCTTCGGCACCGCGCGTCATCCCAGGGCCCTGATGACCGTATCCGCCCTGGTCACGACCGCGACGTTCTGCATGGCAAAGTTGATCGAGGCGTTGTGCCAGTCGGCGTTCATGGTCGAGCAGCAATCCTCGGGCACGATCATGAAATAGCCCTTGTCGGCGCCGGTGCGCGCCGTGTGTTCGACCGACATGTTGGTCCAGGCACCGGTATTGATGATCATGTCGCGCCCCGTCGCTTTCAGGATCGTCTCCAGTCGCGTGCCCTCCCACGCGCTCATGCGCATCTTCTCGACGACGAAGTCGCCGGGCCGCGGCTCGAGGCCAGACACCGGCGACGCACCCCAGCTTCCGCGCACCATCGCCTTGCTGTCGACGAGGCCCTCGAACAACGGTGCATTCAGCGTGACCCCGGGCGCGCCGGGTTCGACGATGAACCAGACATGGATGATGGCGACGCCGCGGGCACGCGCGGCCTCGGCGAGGCGGCGGACGTTCTCGATCACGTGCTGTTGCCGCGCATGCCCGGGGGCGCCGGACTCGGCGAAGGCGCCGCCATCCATGATGACGTCGTTCTGGAGGTCCTGGATGATCATCGCGCAGCGCTGGGGATCGAGCCGCATCTCGCCCTCGGCGAGGATGGGTGCCGCTGGCGCGGAGCTTGGCGTCGCGCCGCCGCCGCTTCGCCGGCCGCTCATATAGGGCTCGTGCCGCGGGCCGACCTTGGTCGGGATCGCGTACACCGAATGGGTCGATGTCAGATACAGCGTGCGGAAGTCCGGACCGCCCCAGGCGAGATTAGCGACGAGCTCCGGCACGCGAACCTTGCCGAGCAGCTCGCCGCGCGGCGAGTAGATCCAGACCCCGCCGGGCGCGGTGACCCAGACATTGCCGTGCTGGTCGCACTTCATGCCGTCGGGCAGACCCGGCTCGAGCTCGGAGCGGATGCCGCTCGCGAACACGCGCGCGTTCGACAGCGAGCCGTCATTATCGACGTCAAAGACGCGGATGAGCGCCTGCACGGTGTCGTTGACATAGAGCAGCTTCTCGTCCGGCGAGAAGCATAGCCCGTTCGGCTGATCGAACAGGTTGCGGTCGACGACGAGCTTCGGCTCGCCGCCGGGCACGACGCGATAGATGCCTTGAAAGCCGAGTTGGCGCGGCCGCTCGACGCCGTAAACCGGCATCCGGCCATACCAGGGATCGGAGAAATAGATCGCGCCGGAAGAGTGGACGCAGACATCGTTCGGGCTATTGAGCTCTTGTCCCCCAAAGTGCGAAGCCAGCACCTCCCGCCGCCCGTCCGGCCGCTCGCGGACCAGCGACGATGTCGCGTGCTCGCAGACGATGAGGTTGAGCTCGGCATCATAGGTCATGCCGTTGCACTTGTTCGCGGGACGCTTGACCTCCACGACACCACGCCGCGCATCCCAGCGCCGCCGCACGTCGCCCGGCATATCCGAGAACAAGAGGTAGTGATCGATCGGGTGCCAGACCGGTCCTTCCGTGAAGTCGAAGCCGGTGCCAACTTGCGCGACTGGCGCGTACGGGTCGATCAGGGTCTCGAACTCGGAGCGCAAGGTGACGTGCGTCATCGGTCGATATCCTCAGGTCACGTCAGGCGGGGAACCAGTTGCGTTCGGGCAAGGATTGCACGATCGGGCCGGGGACCTGGTCGTGCAGCCGCCCGACGACATTCCCGCCTTCGATCTTGGCGGGACGATCGTGCACGGGAAGGAGATAGCGCGAATTGCTGAGCAGCTTCTTGATCGCCGCCTTTTCCGCGCGCTTGGTGGTGCCGTGGTTACCGGTGGTGCGCGGCTCCCAATCGTGGATTTCGTTGAAGGGCGTGACGATCTGGTCGTTGAAGTCGTAGATCACGTCGCCGCAGATGGTCGCAATGCCGTCGGCGGTGTGAACGATGATGTTCATGGAGCCCTCGGTATGGGCGTTGGCGGCATCGCAATAGACGCCAGGCATCAACTCGATCGGGCCGGTGACCTCGAGATCCAGAAAGCGCAGCGCGCTCTTGGTATGCAGGCGGTCGATCAGGTGCTTGATGTCGGGCGCCGGATATTGCGGATGCATCAGGCCGGAAACAGAATATTCGAGTTCCCTGCGGTTGAGGACGACGGTCGTGTTCATCGGAAACAGATCATCCTTGCCGGCGTGGTCGATGTGCAGATGGGTGTGGCAGACGAAGCGGACGTCGCCCATGCGCACGCCGTGGCGCGCCAGCTGGTTCTCGATCATATTCTCATGGTATTGCAGGCCGCGCATGCCCAGCGTCTCCATGATCTGGTTGGAGCGATAGCCGGTGTCGACCACGACCGGATATTTGCCGCCGAGGATCAGGAAGCCCAGGGTGAGGACGCGGCGCGTGCGGCCGCAGTCGCGGCCGAGCACCAGGAAGCTCGATTCCAGCTCGATATCGCCATAGTCCAGGATCTTGATCTCCAGCGCCATTCGGGTCCCTCCTGCCTTTTTTCTGTGATCGTTACCGCCCGAGCCGGTAGACGCGGCTCGCGGTGGTCCTGAAGATCGCGTCCTGCTGCGCCGGGCTCAACGGCACGGCCGCCGCGCGAAATGCGTCGACGAGCTCGCGATAGCTGGTCCACAATTTCTCGATCGGAAAATTTGAGCCGAACAGGCAGCGCTCGGCACCGAAGATCGCAACTGTATCGGCGAGCACGGCGGCAATGTGTGCGGGATCGTTGCGATGGATGAAGGTGCCGAGCCCGGAGAGCTTTGAGACCACATTCGGGCAGGTCGCAAGCCGTGCCGTGCCGGCGCGCCAGGCGGCGCGGCCTGCCGGCGAGAGATCCTCCAGCATGCCGGCATGCTGGAGAACGAAGGTTACCTTTGGACAGGCTGCGGCCAGCTCTGCTGCCTCCGGCATCTGCGGGGTGAACACCTGCAAATCAAAGCTCCAGCCATAGTCGGCGAGATGCGCGACGTTGCGGCGGACCACTGGATCGGCGCAGAGATCGGGACGGGCCGCAAAGCGGTAGAGCGGGTTCTCGTGCCAGTGCAGTTGCATGCGGACGCCGCGCACGAGCGGATAGCGCTTGAGGCGATCGAGCTGCGGCCGGACGTCCTCGACGGCAAAATCGGCATAGGCGACGATCGCGTGTGGCCAGCCGTGTTCGTCGGCGGTCTGCTGCACCCAGGCGGCCTCGTCCTCGAAGCCCTGGTTGGCCCAGTTGGTCTGCACATACACCGAGCGGGTGACGCCGCTGCCCTTGACGTCGTCGAGATATTCCTGGATCGGATAATCGCGCCGGATCGGTTCATAGGGGCCGAAGATCCGCGGCTGCATCGGGCCGATCAGCCAGGGCAGGTCGGCCTGCCGCCAGATGTGATGATGGCCGTCGACAATATCGGTCACGCCGCTCTCCTTCGTCCCAACGCCAGAATATGCGCGACGATCGACGCGCTCGAACCGCCATCCACGAGGTCATCGACGAAGCGCTCGATGGCCATGAGCGCTTCCGTCTGCGGGCGGAAGGCCGGGCTCGTGGCAAGCGGCGTCAGCCAGCTCAAGCGCCAGGCCCGCCGCGACAATTTCGCGACGGCGTCGCGAAGTGCGCCACCTTCGCCGCGCTCGAGCCCGTCGGAGATGATCACTACGGCGGCGCCGCGCGCATAGCCGCCGAACCGTGGCACGGCGAGAAAGGCCTGCAGTGCGTCGCCGATGCGGGTGCCACCGTCCCAATCGCTGACGAGATGGGCGGCCGCGTTCAATGCCTGCTCGCGACGTTTCAGCCGCAACGGACGGGTGACGCGCGTCAGCCGCGTGCCGAAGGTGAAGACCTCGACATTGGGCGCCGCCTGCACCAGCGCATGCGCGAGCTTCATGTTCTCCTCGGTCCGGCTCTTCATCGAGCCGGACACGTCGATCAGCAGCAATATCTTGCGTGGGCGCTGCCGCCGCTTGAAATGACCGAGCCGCAAGATCTCGCCGTCACTGCGGACAGTATCGCGCAAAGTGCGGCGGAGGTCGGCAAACGGTCCGCGGCGGGTGCGCATGCGTCGGTGGCCACGCCGTCGCGGCAGACGTCGCGGTGCTTCGCGTGCCAGGCGGCGTAGCGCGTCCATGGTCGAACTCACCCCAAAACGGCGCTCGACCAGGGCCTCGGTCCGGGTCGCGGTGAGGCCGGACTCGCTCGCCTCGTCGGAGAGCAGGGGCTCCTCGTCGCCGCGGCCCTCTTCCTGGAGGCGGACCGTCTCGTCGTCCTCGCCCTCGTCGGCACGTTCGATCGCCTCGCTGCCGCGGAAGTGCAGGTCGAACAGCCGGTCGAAGGTGGCACGACGTTCGGGCGGCGGAGCCAGCGTCGCCAGTGCAGCTTGTCGGATATCCTCGATACTATCAGGGCCGAGCAGCTCGATAGCCGCTAAGAACGTCGTGGTCTGCTCCGGCGCCACCGCAAAGCCGTTCGCGCGCAGCAGCGGGACGAAGGCGACGAACACGCGTGCGGCGCGCGGAAGCTGCGGCTCGCTGCTCATGCGGTCGCCTCCGCGAGCATGGCGTCGAGCCGCGGCGAGATGAAATGCAGGTCTTCTTCGTCCTTCAGCGCCACGCCGATTGAGCGTTTGAGCGCGTCCGGCCATCGTGCGCCGCCCTTGTGAAGTAGCGTCGCGGCCTCGGCCCAGTCGACGGCTTCGGCGATCCCGGGCGCCTTGCTGAGCGGCTCGCGCCGCAGCCTTTCGACGGCCGCGACGACCGCGCGTGCCGTGGCCTCGGCAACGCTGGAGGCGCGCATCATGATGATGCGCGCTTCGCGCTCCGCGGTCGGATAGTCGATCCAGTGATAGACGCAGCGGCGGCGCAGGGCTTCGTGCAGATCGCGGGTCCGGTTCGATGTCAGCACGACCACGGGGCGCTCCGCCGCGCGCACCGTGCCGCGCTCGGGAATCGAGATCTGGAAGTCGGAGAGGAATTCGAGCAGGAAGGCCTCGAACTCTTGATCGGCGCGGTCGATTTCGTCGATCAGCAGCACGGTGGAATCGGGTGCGCGGAGCGCCGCCAGCATCGGCCGCTCGATCAGAAACGTCTCGCCATAGATGTCGATGCTGTCGTCGCCGGCCTGGCGGATCGCCAGCATCTGGCGCGGGTAGTTCCACTCGTAGAGTGCGGCGGAGGCGTCGATGCCCTCGTAGCATTGCAGGCGGATGAGGCGACGGCCGAGCACGGCAGCGATGGCCTTGGCCGCTTCGGTCTTGCCGACGCCCGGCGCGCCCTCGAGCAGCAGCGGCTTGCCGAGCGCGAGTCCGAGATAGGCGGCTGTGGCAAGGCCCTCGTCGGCGAGGTAATAGGCCGCCCGCAGCGCTTTCTCCAGCGCCTCGGGGCTGTCGATGCCGACGATGTTGCTGCGAACCGCCACGACGATACCTCTAGCGCCGCGCCTGCGGCCGCGCGCCGCCCTGGGCCTTGATCGCGCGCAGCACCTTCTCGGGCGTGATCGGCAGCTCGTCGATGCGCACGCCGACCGCATTGAAGATCGCATTCGCCACCGCAGGCAGCACCGGATTGGCGCACATCTCGCCGGGGCCCTTGGCGCCGAAGGGACCATCGGGAGCAGGGCGTTCCAGCACCGCGATATCGTGCGGGCAAATATCGCCGGGGCCGGGCATGAGATATTCGACGAAGTCGCGCGGGCCGTGAGTGGGATCGGGATAGTAAGGTTCTGGAGTCTCGTAGAGTGCGTGGCTGACGCCCATCCAGGCGCCGCCGACCAGCTGCTGCTCGACGAGCCGCGGGTTGAGCGCGCGGCCTAGCTCATAGGCGGAGTCCATCCTGACCATCGCGACCTCGCCGGTCTCGTCGTCGACCTCAACCTCGGCGACGAGGCAGGCATGGGCATAACACGTTGCCGGTGACATCTCTCCGGTTTCGGGGTCGACGTCGGACAGCGGGACCAGGAAGATGCCGCGGCCGGAGATGGTCTTGCCCTGCTTGAACTGCGCGGCGATCGCGACATCCTTGGTCGAGATCGAGCGATGCGGCGCGCCTTTGACGTGGATGTTGCCGCGCCCGTCAGTCTCGAGGTCGGCCGCATTGACTTCCAACTCCTCGGCCGCTGCCTCCATCATCACGCCGCGCGCCTCGCGGGCTGCGGCCATCACGGCGTTGCCGACGCGATGCGTGCCGCGCGAGGCGAACGAGCCCATGCAATGCGGGCCGGTGTCGGAGTCCGCCGTGTCGACATAGACGTCTTCGACGGGCACGCCGAGCGTCTCGGCGCAGATCTGGCGCGTCACCGATTTCATGCCCTGGCCGAGATCGATCGACGACAAGGCCACCGTGAACTTGCCGCTGGGATTGGAATGAACCAGCGCCTGGCTGGGATCGCCGCCGAGGTTCATGCCGATGGGATAGTTGATCGACGCCATGCCGCGTCCGCGATGCCTGGTCATCTCAGCGTCTCCTGGTCCCGAACACGGACGAGAATCTGGTGGCGCCGTGCGACGGCGCGGCCGGGCGCGGCGGAGGAGGTGGCGGTGCTGGCGGAGGTGGTTCGCGCGGCGGCTCTCTTGTCGCGGTCA
>NZ_PSRT01000129.1 GCF_004212635.1 Bradyrhizobium genosp. SA-3
GTCATCGCTAGACCGCATGTAGCCGCAAAACTGGCCGAGTTGGACGGCTGTCAATTGCCGCAAGACCCCAGCATCGTCGATCGACAACGGATGGCAGCGCTACTGGATGGCTGATCCTAGCGAAGTCAGCCATACTTCCGCGCGTGGTCATGGGGAGCATCGCTCGGCGCGAAACATTCGTTTCTCTTGCTAACCGCGCCCTAGATTACCCCCGCCAGCCGTAGCGCCACGCCGGCGGCGCTGCTGCCCGCAAGCACCGTGAGCATGCCGAGCTTGAAGCGGAAGATCGCGGTGGCGGCCGCGATCGACAGCACCAGCGCCGGAACATCGACGCTCGTCAGCACCGGCCTATCGAAGTCGAACGGAAACGCATGCACCGGCACGGTCTCGCGGAACAGCGTGTGCAGCGCGAACCAGATCGAGAGGTTCAGGATCACGCCGACCACCGCGGCGGTGATCGCGCTGAGCGCGCCGGCCAATCCCGTGTTGCCACGCAGGCGCTCGATGTAGGGGGCGCCGACGAAGATCCAGAGGAAGCAGGGCGTGAAGGTGACCCAGGTCGCGAGCAATCCGCCGAACGTTGCCGCCAGCATCGGCGACAGGCCGCTTGCGTCGCGATAGGCCGCCATGAAGCCGACGAACTGGAGCACCATGATCAGCGGGCCCGGCGTGGTCTCGGCCATGCCGAGGCCGTCCAGCATCTCGTGCGGCTTGAGCCAGTGATAATGCTCGACCGCCTGCTGCGCGACATAGGCCAGCACGGCATAGGCGCCGCCGAAGGTGACCAGCGACATCTTTGAGAAGAACAGCGCGATCTGGCTGAAGACGTTGGCCTGACCGAAGGCAGCGAGCAGGGCCACGACTGGTACGAGCCAGAGCGCAAGCCACAACGCGCCGACGCGGATCGTGCGCCCGGTGTTTGGACGCACATGCTCCGGCACGGCTTCGCCGAGCATGCTGTCGATTGCAGCGTCGTTGCCGCCATGGCCGTGACCGGCCGGCGCGAATTCCGGACGGCCACCTCGAGCGCCGGCATAGCCGATGATACCGGCGGCGATGATGATGATCGGGAACGGCACCGCGAGGAAGAAGATCGCGACGAAGGCCGCGGCCGCGAGCGCGATCATGATACGATTTTTGAGCGCGCGCTTGCCGACCCTCACCACAGCCTCGACGACGATGGCGAGCACGGCGGCTTTCAGCCCGAAGAACAGCGCCTCGACGAAGCTGACATTACCGTAGGCGGCGTAGACGTAGCTGAGGCCCATGATGGCGATGATGCCGGGCAGGATGAACAGCCCGCCCGCCATCAGACCGCCGGCGGTGCGATGCATCAGCCAGCCCACATAGGTCGCGAGCTGCTGCGCCTCCGGTCCCGGCAGCAGCATGCAGTAGTTCAGCGCATGCAGGAAACGGCCTTCGGAGATCCACTTCTTCTCCTCGACCAGGATACGATGCATCACCGCGATCTGGCCGGCGGGCCCACCGAAGCTCAAGGACGCGACACGGAGCCAGACGCGAAAGGCCTCATTGAAGCTGACGCCATGACCGGCGTCAGCTCCTGCTTTAACGTTACGGGTATCCATTACGCCTTCACCTTGTTGGTCGGCCAGTTGTGGGTCTCGGCCGTGGCATCGCGGCACCAGCGGTAGAAGGCGTCGTAGAGCAGCATGCCGGCTTCGAGCTGCTCGAGGTCGTCGTCATACATGCGCGACAGTCCGAGCGAGGCCGCGAGCAGGCCCGGCGCCTCCGGCGCAAGATCAGGCCGCGCGGTGTCGGCGCCGCGCACCAGCGTCGCGAGCCGGAGCAGGGCCGGCGATGCGATCCCGAACTCCTCGATCATGACGTCGAAGGTGCAGAGCTCGCCGCGGTGGCTCCAGAACACGTTCTCGATGTCGAAGGGAGCTGCATTGAACCGCTCGCCGACGCCGACCACCTCGGACGGTGTCACATACAGGAACACCGCGTTGGGATCGACAAAGCGGCGGATCAGCCAGGGGCAGGCGATGCGGTCGATCTTCGGCCGCGCCCGCGTGACCCAGACGGTGCGCCCCCTGGCATCACGCGGCGGCAGCTTGCGCGTATCCAGCAGCGGCAGCTTGGCTGCCTTCCAACCCTCGAAGCCGCCGTCCAGCGTCTCGGCCCGGACGCCGAGCTGGCGCAGCCAAGCCGCCGTGCCCTGTGCGAGCTTTTCACCGCGCAGGCAGGCGACGATCGCCCGGCGGCCGGCGAAGTCGCGGCCCCAGTCCTGGACCTCGTCGTGGCTGAGCTTGATCGAGCCGGGGATCAGCCGCTGATCAGCGGCAAAATCCTCCTCGGTCCGAACATCGATAAGTACAGGGGCATTGGCTGTGCCGATCAGGCGCGCCAATTTGTCGGATGATATGGTCGTGAAAGTAGACACGATGCGTCCTCGCAAAAACCGAACGGGACGCGATACTTGGGCATGTCGCCTCGTGGGGAGATCGCTCAAATCCCCATGGCCAGATTACAGCGAAACTAAGCAGGACTGTCAATCCATTGGACGATTGGGCCTTAGAAAATCGGACTCCGGCAGTCTATACTGCGCGCCGACAGACCTGAATTTTCTGGAGAATTCGATGCACTCGCACTCCATCGAGCAATGGACCCACGATCACGCCTTCCTCGGCGACAAGCACGAGGAGAACGAGCGGCGCACCTGGCTCGTGGTCGTCCTGACGCTGGTCATGATGGTCGGTGAGATCGTCGCCGGCTCGCTGTTCGGTTCCATGGCGCTGCTCGCCGACGGCTGGCACATGGGAACGCATGCGGCCGCGCTCGGCATTGCGGCGTTCGCGTATCGTTTCGCGCGCCAGCACCTCGGAAATGCGCATTTTACCTTCGGCACCGGCAAGTTCGGCGATCTCGCCGCCTTCTCCAGCGCGATCATCCTGGGCCTGATCGCGGTCGAGATCGCTTATGAGAGCGTGCTGCGGCTGATCACGCCGGTGCCGATCGTCTTTGGCGAGGCGATCGCGGTCGCCACGCTCGGCCTGTGCGTCAATCTCGCCAGCGCGTGGCTTTTGCGCGGCAGCCACGATCACCACCATCACGGCCATGATCACGGCCATGGCCATGCGCATGATGATCACGACGATCCTGATCACGACCATGATCATCATGGCCATCACCGCCATCATCATCACGACAACAATCTTCGTGCTGCCTATGTGCATGTCATGGCGGACGCGGCGACTTCGGTGCTGGCGATCGCAGCACTCGTCGTCGCGATGTATTCAGGCTGGGTCTGGGCCGATCCGGCCGTCGGCCTGATCGGCAGCGCAATGATCGCGAGCTGGGCGTTCGGCCTGATCAAGTCATCAGGTGCGGTGCTGCTCGACGTGCGCGCCGACGAGAAGCTGGAGCGGGTGATCCGGGCGCGCATGGAAATCGGCGACGACCGCGTCACCGATCTGCACCTCTGGCAGGTCGGCCCCGGCCATTGTGCCGTGCTGCTCTCGGTGGTGTCGGACCAGCCGAAACAGCCGGCCGTCTACAAGCGGCGGCTCGCGGGGCTGAAGGGGCTGAGCCACGTCACGATCGAGGTCGAGACCTGTCCGCACTGATGGGGCTTTACGGGAATTCTGGGAACTGGCCGGGGTTGATCCTCGGTCGCAGCCTGCATGGCTGTACGGAGGAACAACAATGATGCCCAGGATGAAGTTCGCGCTCGCCATTGCTGCACTCGCTCTGTCCAGCCCTTCAGCGCTGGCACAATCGGAAAAGACCGGCGTCGAAAGGCTCTACGTGCTGAATTGCGGCGAGGGCACCGCGGGCGACATCTCGCGCTGGACGCCCGGCCTGAACGAAGGCAAGACGATGGACTTCGTCGACACCTGCTATCTCATCAAACACGCCAAGGGCTGGTTCCTGTGGGACACCGGCATTGCCGATTCCGTCGCCGCGATGCCGAATGGTCTCGTGCCCGCCGATCCCAAAGCCGTCACCTGGCGCCGGCCGAAGACGCTTGCCGCCCAGATCGAGCAGCTCGGCGTCAAGCCCGCCGACATCAAGGCGATGGCGGTTTCGCATACGCATCCCGATCACACCGGCAATGTCGAGCTGTTCCCGCAGGCGACGGTCTACGTGCAGAAGGCCGAATATGATTGGCCCGCCGCCAATAACGAGCCGCGCTTCAAGCCGTCGCACCCAGTCGAACTGCTGGCGGGCGACAAGGACGTGTTCGGCGACGGCAGCGTCACCATTCTATCCACGCCCGGCCACACGCCGGGACACCAGTCGCTGCTGGTGAAATTGCCGAAGACCGGCGCGGTGATCCTGACGGGCGATGCCGTGCACTTCAAAGACAATTGGGACAACCGCCGTGTGCCCAGCATGAACGTGAGCAAGGATCAGAGCGCGGCCTCGATGCAGAAGATCGCCGATACGCTCGCCAAGGAAAAAGCGCAGCTTTGGATCAACCACGACAAGGCCCAGCGCGACAGCCAGAAGATGGCACCGGAGTTTTACGACTGAGATCCGGATCTGGTGTCTTCGGTCATCGCCGCTTGCGCGAGAAGCTGTGGCGCGGTCAATCCGGGCGGCGCTCCGGGCGGACCAGGAACAGGGCTGCCAACGCCGAGAGGCTGAGCGCGGAGGAGACGATCAGCACCTTGGCGCCCATGACGTCGATCAGCAGGCCGAAGGCGAGCGGCGCCACCGCCTGCGCCATCCGCGCCGCGCGCCGATGATGCCGAGACGGTAGCCAAAGTCTTTCGGTCCGAAGATTGCGAGCGGTAGCGTGCCGCGCGCGATCGTCAGGATGCCGTTGCCGGAGCCGTGGAACAGCGCAAACGCGCTCGCCGCAGCGCCGCCAAAGATCGCCACGACCACGGCGCCGATCGGATGGGTGAGGCAGGCGAGCCGCGTCGACCACAGCGGATGGAAACGACTGAGCACGCCGGCTTCGAGGATACGTGCGCCGACCTGGGCCGGGCCGATCAGCGCGCCGGCCGTGATGGCCTCGACCGGCGTTGCGCCCGTCGTCTCCAGGATGCGCGGGAAATGCGCGGCCATCGCGCCGGTGACGGTCCATACCGCGGCGAAGATGAAGGCGAGCAGGATCATGGTGCGGTCGAGCGGCAGGTGCGGCTTTTCGGCGGTCGCTGCGACCTGCCTGGCGCCCTTGATCGCCGGGAGCATGAAGAAGTTGAGGGGCAGGCCGATCAGGATGTTGGCGGCGGCCCAGGCAAAGCAGGTCTCGCGCCAGCCGATATGGGACAGCCCCCAGGCGGTGAGCGGCCAGCCGACCGTGGAGGCGAAGCCCGCCATCAGCGTAATGCCGGTGATGGGCCTGCGCGCCTCGGTGCCGTAGATGCGGCCGAGCGCGGCGAAGGCGGCGTCATAGAGGCCCATCGCCATGCCGATGCCGAGCACGAGCCAGGCGATCGCCATCACCGCCACGGACTGCGAGAGCCCGAGCAGGACGAGGCCGGCGGCGATGGTCAGGTTCGAGGCCGAAAGCACCTGCCGTCCGCCGACGAGATCGATCTGCCGTCCGATGCGCGGGCCGAGCATCGCCGCGATCACGAGCGAAGCCGAGAACGCGCCAAAGATCCAGTTGGAGGAGACGCCGAGGTCGTGCGCCATGGGATCGGCGAGCAGCGCCGGCAGATAATAGCTGGAAGCCCAGGCCAGGGTCTGCGTGGTGCCGAGCGCCAGGATGATCGGAAGCTGGCGCTGGCTCATCTGCGCGTGGGTCCGATTCTGGCCGACCAAGTCATCATCGCCCGCATCTGCCGCGCGCGCGGCGAGCACGTCAACCGCGCCTGCGACATATTCGATCTGCAAGGGACGGGAGCCTGGCGTCACGTCGGCCCTCGCGCCTTTCGCTCGTCACGAATGCGCGTCATAATGGCATATGCAAGTAAGTTCGCGCCTTTCACTGATGAACTGGGTCGCCGGCCAGGGGCTTACGGGCCTCCCTGAACCCGAACTGCTCCGCGGCTTCTGCGAGCGCTGCTGCGCCGAAGGGCTCGACCTGTCGCGCGGGCTCGTGGTCATCGACACGCTGCATCCGATCTACGAGGGCCGCGCGTTTCGCTGGAGCGATACGCCAACCAACGAGAGCGACGTCATCGAATACGGTTCGACCGCGGAGGGCGACGCCGCCAAGAACTGGCGCCGGTCGGTGTTCTATCATCTGCTCGAGCACGGGCACGACGAGATGGTGATCGATCTTGCCGATGCCCCGTCGCTCGATTTCTCGCAGATCGGCGACCTCGCCGAAAAGGGCCATCGGCATTTTCTTGCTTTCGTGCATCGATTCGGCGAGACCGGCGCGCTCGGGCAGATGGACTGTCTCTACTCCTACTGGACGACGCGGCGCGAGGACGGCTTTACGGAATCCGAGCTGGTCGCGCTGCGCGATCTCGTCCCCGTTCTTGGTCTCGCGATCAAGTCGGCGCAGCAGGTCGACATCGTGCGCACGCTCGGCCGCGTCTATCTCGGCCGCGACGCTTCCGAGCAAGTGCTCCGCGGGCGCATCTCGCGCGGCGTCACCGAGCGCATCAACGCCGTGCTCTGGTATTCGGACCTGCGCGGCTCGACCGGGATCAGCGAGAGCATCGGTCCCGACGAGATCATTCCGTTCCTCAACGACTATGCGCAGGCCGTGATCGACGCCATCCACGATGCCGGCGGTGACGTCCTCAAGCTGATCGGCGACGGTGTGCTCGCGATGTTCTGGGGCGAGGATATGGCGGATGCGCGTCGGGCCGCGCTGCGCGCCGAGCATCTGTTTCGCAAGAACATCACTGCCTTGAACAAGCGCCGGGCGGCCGACGGCCGTCCCACCACGTCGGCCTATATCGGCCTGCATGTCGGCGAGGTCTTCTACGGCAATATCGGCAGCGAGGACCGGCTCGATTTCACCGTGGTCGGCCCGACCGTCAACGAAGTCAGCCGCATCGCTTCGATGAGCCGCTCGGTCGATCGCGAACTGCTCGCGTCGTCGGAGTTTTACAAGGGTCTCGACGCCACTGGGCGCCGCTATCTCGTCTCCACCGGCCGCTACGCGCTGCGCGGCATCGGCCGCGCGCAGGATCTCTACACGCTCGATCCCGACGTCGACGCCAGCGAGCCGGTGACGGGGAGCTACGAGCGGTATCTGGCGGGTTAGGCTCGGCTGTCTCAACATACTCCGTCATTGCGAGCGAAGCGAAGCAATCCAGAATCCCTCAGCGGAGACAGTCTGGATTGCTTCGCTACGCTCGCAATGACGATTGGCTAACACCGCGCCACCGCCTCATCGCCCACCATGTCCGGCTGCCGGTCGAGTGCCACCGCCGGTGACAGCAGGATCACCAGCGCCTGCATGCCGAACACGGCGGCGGCGAGATAGAGGCAGGCTTCCGCGCTCCAGATGCCGCCGACGATTGCGCCCAGCGCCGAGCCGAGCGGGCGGGCGCCGTAGCTCATGATGTTGATGGCGGAGACGCGCCCCAAGAGGCGCGGCGGTGTCACCGACTGGCGCAGTGTCGTGGTCGAGATCACCCACAGGATCGGCCCGACGCCGAGCAGGAAGAAGCTCAAGGCCGCAAGCCAGGGCGAGGGGACCAGCACCGTCAGTGCCATCACGAGCGCGGCGACGAAACCGGTGACAGGGCCGAGGCCGACCACGGTGCCGAACGCGACGCGCTGCATCACGCGCGTGGCGACCAGCGCGCCGATCACCATGCCGACGCCGTACATCGTCAGCACGGTGCCGACGCCGGCGGCGGTCAGGCCGAGATGGCGCACGGCGTAGGGCACGAACACCGCGATCTGCACGAACCATCCGGTGTTGAAGATGAACTGGGTGATGAACACCGGCCGCAGCAGCGGATGGTGAAACACGAAGGCCGCGCCCTCGCGGATGTCCTGGAACGGGTGGCGCTGCGGCGCCGGCGCGCGGGCAGGCTCGTAGATGCCGGCGAGCAGCACCACTGCGACGGCTGAGAGCGCGGCGGCAAAGCCGAAGGCCGGGCTTGCGCCCCACCATCCCACCAACGCGCCGCCGAGCGCAGGGCCGCTCGCAAAGGCGATGGTGCGCGCGAGCTCGATCCGCGCATTGGCCGCCGGCAACAGGTCCGAGCTCACCAGCGACGGCACCAACGCCGGCGCGGCCACGCTGTAGACGACAGTGCCGCACACCGCAGCGAAGCCGAGCAACGCCAGCAGCGGCAAATTGAGCGCGCCCAGCGCCAGCAACAGCACGATGGCCGCGAGTGCGGCGGCCCGCAACGCTTCGGCTCCTGCCATCAGCCAGCGGCGGGAGATGCGGTCGGCGAGCACGCCGGCGGGAATGGCGAACAGGACGAAAGGCAGGGTGAGGGCGGTCTGGAGCAGGCCGGTCCGGCCTTCGGCGACCCCTAGCGTCAGCACGGCGACGATGGGCGCTGCGGCCAGCGCGATCTGCTCGGCCGATTGCGCCGCGAGGTTCGACCAGGCGAGGCGGTTGAAGGTGTCAGGGAGGCGAGGGGGCGTTGACATGGCTCATATCCTGCAAGGGCGAATTTGCGCCAATGTTCGCCCGTGAGGCCCACCGAACCCACCCGCTTCCCGACAAGAGGCCGCCACGGTCCGCGCTGTGGAACCGGTGCGGCTAGATGCAGTTGCAAATGAGTTGCAATAAGAACAAAGATGGGTATTCTGCCAGTATGGATGCCCGATCACCCCACCTGACGCCCGACGCCGCCGGCTGGCGTGCCGACGCGCCCATCACCAAGAGCCTCGCCGAGGTCAATTCCACCGTCGCCATTCCGGCCGCCGGCCGCTGGTGGCGGCGGCTGCTGGCCTTCGTCGGTCCGGGCTACCTCGTCTCGGTCGGCTACATGGATCCCGGCAACTGGGCGACCGACCTCGCCGGCGGATCGAAGTTCGGTTACACGCTGCTCTCGGTCATCCTGCTCTCTAACCTGATGGCGATCCTGCTGCAGTCGCTGGCGGCGCGGCTCGGCATCGTCACTGATCGCGACCTCGCGCAGGCCTGCCGCGCCACCTATTCGCCGGCGGTGAACTTCCTGCTCTGGATCGCCTGCGAGGCGGCGATCATCGCCTGCGATCTCGCCGAGGTGATCGGTACCGCGATTGCGCTAAAACTGCTGTTCGGCATTCCGCTGATCGGCGGCGCGCTGCTCGCAGCGCTCGACGCCTTCCTGCTGCTGCTCCTGATGAACCGCGGCTTCCGCTTCCTCGAAGCCTTCGTCATCGCGCTGCTGGCGGTGATCGCGGTCTGCTTCGTGGTCCAGATCGCGGCTGCGGCTCCGCCGGTCGCTGAGGTGCTGCGCGGCTTTGTGCCGAAAACCGAGATCTTCACCAACTCGGACATGCTCTACATCGCGATCGGCATCATCGGCGCGACCGTGATGCCGCATAACCTCTACCTGCACTCCTCGATCGTGCAGACGCGCGCTTACGAGCGCAACGACACTGGCCGCCGCGAAGCGATCAAATGGGCGACGACGGACTCCACCATCGCCCTGATGCTGGCGCTGTTCATCAACGCCGCGATCCTCGTCGTGGCAGCCGCGACATTCCACAAGAGCGGCCATTCCGACGTGGCCGAGATCGGCCAGGCCTTTGAGCTGCTGTCACCGCTGCTCGGCCTCGGCATCGCCTCGACGTTGTTCGCGGTGGCGCTGCTCGCCTCGGGCCTCAACTCGACGGTGACGGCGACGCTCGCCGGCCAGATCGTGATGGAGGGCTTTCTCGACCTGCGTCTGCCGAGCTGGGCGCGCCGCCTGCTCACGCGCGGCATCGCCATCATTCCGGTGATCATCGTCACGGCAATCTACGGCGAGCGCGGCACGGCGGATCTGTTGGTGTTCAGCCAGGTCGTGCTGTCGATGCAGCTGCCCTTCGCCGTGATCCCGCTGGTGCGCTTCGTCTCCGACCGCCGCAAGATGGGGCAGTTCGCGATTCCAACGTCCGTCGCCGCGATCGCGTGGATCGTCGCAGGCGTGATCGTGACTTTGAACGTGAAGCTGCTGGCGGATACGCTGTTCGGGTGATGTAGCCGCAATGTTTTCTGTCATCGCCCGGTTTAACCGGGCGATCGTTCCAGAGACCGTTGTGATTGAGTCGAGAAGCCGCGGCGTACTGAAGCCCCGCCTTCGCGGGGCATGACAGTGAGCTAATCCTGCGGCTCGGACGCTGTATCCCCCTGCGCGTCGATGCGCAGCCAGCCTGAGGGCGCGAGGCGCTGCTGCGGCAGGAAGCGGGCCTTGTAGTCCATCTTCTTCGAGCCCTCGATCCAGTAGCCGAGATAGACGTAAGGCAGGCCCTGACGCCGCGCGCGGGCGATGTGGTCGAGTATCATGAAGGTGCCCATCGAGCGGCTGACCTGGCTCGGCTCGAAGAACGAATAGACCATCGACAGGCCATCGCTGAGCACATCGGTCAGCGCCACGGCGATCAGCTCTTCGCCGCGGCCGGTGAGGCCGCTGTCCGGGCCGCGCTTGCGGTACTCGATGATGCGGGTCTCGACATGGCTGTCCTCGACCATCATGGCGTAGTCGAGCACGGTCATGTCGGCCATGCCGCCGTGGCGATGGCGGGCATCGAGATAGGCGCGGAATACCGAATATTGCTCGGAGGTGGGCACCGCGCTGCGCTGCTCGCCAATAATGTCGGCGTTGCGCGCCAGCACTTTTCGGAAGTTGCGGGAGGGCCGGAACTCGTTGGCGATGACCCGGACCGAGACGCAGGCGCGGCACTGGTCGCAGGCTGGCCGGTAGGCGATCGACTGGCTGCGGCGGAATCCGCCATGGGTCAGGAGGTCGTTGAGGTCACCGGCGCGCTCACCTACGAGGTGCGTAAACACCTTGCGCTCATGCCGGCCCGGCAGATAGGGGCACGGGGACGGCGCCGTGAGGTAAAATTGAGGGGTATCGCGCGAGTGCTGGGTCAAGGGACGTCGTGGGCCTCCGAACTGTATCTCAGCATCGCGCTACGGACGCTCCCGGTCAATTGGTCTGCTCGGCAGATCAGTCTAGAAGGTCCGGGTTGATAGGTCGTTGATCAGTACGTCCTTGCGGCCTGCGGCGCGGGTACGCGAACCGAATTGTTGATCACGACCGTTCCAAGCACGAAATCATGCAACAGGCGACGGCGGCCGTTGAACAGGCCGACCAGCACCACGAAGGGCGACAGGAACGAGATCGTCACCCAGAACAGCACGGCATGGGTGGCGCCGAGGACGAAGTAACCGGGCGCGCCGTACCAGGTGCGCAGTTCCAGATCCATCACGCGCATGCCCACTGTTGCGGAGGAAGGGCCGCCGATGCTGGCGCCGTAATAGACGATGGCCCAGACCACCGAGGCCGGCCAGGCGATCCAGAACAGCGCCCAGCCGATGCCGAGCGTCACCACGCCGAACAGGGCGATGAAGATGTAGCCGAAGATCACCGGCACCGAGATCACGATCATGTCGATCAGGAAGGCGAACACCCGCCGCGTCGCAACGCCGCGGAACAGTTCCGGATGCAGATAGGGATCGTAGGCGTGCGGCTGCATGCCGCCGTCGTTGCGCCAGGCGCCTGAATTGCCCGAGTCCGACATGTCCGTTTCTCCCAGCGAACCCCCATGGCAGGACATGGGAACAGGTCGTCCGCATGCCAAGGGCGCGCGGGCGTCAGCGAGCCGAAATATTCCGGCGATTCGGGGGCGGGGGGCTGCCGGAATGGTGGGCACGTCGCTACGCGACTTTGCCCACCCTACGGCACCTTATCCTTGGCTCCGCAGCTTCTCCGCGGCCTTCGGCGCGAAGTAGCTCAGCACACCATCGGCGCCGGCGCGCTTGAAGGCGAGCAGGCTCTCCATCATGGCACGGTCGCCGTCGAGCCAGCCGTTATTGGCCGCGGCTGCGATCATCGCGTATTCGCCGGAGACCTGGTAGGCGAAGGTCGGCATCGCAAAGGTGTCCTTCACGCGGCGGACCACGTCGAGATAGGGCATGCCCGGCTTTACCATCACCATGTCGGCGCCCTCGGCGATGTCGAGCTCGACCTCGCGCAGTGCTTCATCGGTGTTGGCGCTGTCCATCTGGTAGGTGCGCTTGTCGCCGGTGAGCGTCTTGGCCGAGCCGATGGCATCGCGGAACGGGCCATAGAAGGCCGAGGCATATTTGGCCGCATAAGCCATGATCTGCACGTCAAGCAGGCCTGAGCGATCGAGCCCCTCGCGGATCGCGGCGACGCGGCCGTCCATCATGTCGGAGGGTGCGATGATGTCGCAGCCGGCCTCGGCCTGCACCAGGGCCTGACGCACCAGCACTGCGACGGTCTCGTCGTTCAAGATCTTGCCGTCGGAGATCAGGCCGTCATGGCCGTGACTGGTGAAGGGATCGAGCGCGACGTCGCAGAGAATGCCGATCTCCGGAAACTCCTTCTTGATCGCGCGCACCGCCTGGCAGACCAGATTGTTCGGGTTGGTCGCTTCCGATCCTTCCTCGTCGCGCAGCGACGGGTCGGTATAGGGAAACAGCGCGATGCAGGGGATGGTGAGCTTCATGGCGCGCTCGGCCTCGCGCACGGCCTGGTCGACGCTGAGGCGGTCGACGCCGGGCATCGAGGCGACCTGCTCGCGCTTGTTGCTGCCGTCGATCAGGAACAGCGGCCAGATCAGATCATCCGTGGTCAGGACATTCTCGCGCACCATGCGCCGGGCCCATTCGGCCTTGCGGTTGCGGCGTGGACGGACGGTCAGATCGAGGGCAGGGGAGGCGCTCGTGCCATCCCGGCGCGAAACTTCGCGCAGTTCGATCGGACGTCCGTATTTGATCGCCATCACTCTTCCTCCGGCTGGAATTATTCTTATACCAGCTCGCATGGTTCCCGTCACCGCGGCTTGATTTGCCGCAAGGGATGGCAGCCGATTGATTTTGCGGGGCGAAACAGCCAGAAGGGGGCCATGTCCGAGATCTCCACCCGCGATGCGGCCCGCGACAGCGCCAGGGACAATGCCAGAGACAGCGCCAGGGATAGCGCGATGTCGGTGGCGGCGATCTCGTCGGAGCGCTCCCAGTCAGATGACAATGTGTGGACGCGCCGGCTCGTGTTGTTCCTGCGGGTGATGGCGCTGCTCTCGATCCTGAAGGGTCTCTATCACTGGGCGCAAGTGACGGGTTTCGTCGGTGGCGAGGACGAGGCCTTCGAGAACCAGTCGATGGCCTGGCAGGCCGCGACCGTCTATTTCGCCGTGATCGAGCTCGTTGCTGCAGTTGGTCTATGGCTGGCGACGCCCTGGGGCGCGGTGGTGTGGCTGACGACCGTGGTGTCGATGGCGGTGATCGAGCTGATGTTCCCCGGCATCTACGGCGGCAGCCTGGTTGTGGTCGGCGTCGAAGCGTTCATGCTCGCCGCCTATCTCGCGCTCGCCTGGATGGCTGCGCGGGAACGACCGCCGTAGTCCCTGTTCGCGGCAATGCTCTCGTGCCCCGGACGCAACGCAGCAGGCCCCTGGCGATGCGAAGCATCGTCCAGTGTGGCGTGATGCGTTGCAGAGCCGGGGCCCATCTCTCAACAATCTACGCTTCGGCCCCTGGGTCCCGGCTCTGCGCTCCGCTTCGCTACGCTTGTCCGGGACACGAGAGTGTTGCTCTTGGTTGACCGTTGGTTGCCTAAAATTTGCGGTAAGTTTTCGTTGACCAGCCTGTTCCGCCACAGCTGTTACGCGCCCGTTTCGAAACGGGGCGGGGCTGTACTGGAATGCGACAATAGGGGCGGACGGAGGGTGAACAGGACCTTGCGAGGGTCAACAGAGGGTTGCGAAAAGTCCTTGTGGTACAGGCTTAATCCGCAATTCACTGTCTTAAATTCATGATCTCTTTATTCTCTTATTTAAGCCGATCTTCAAACGAGCCCCTTAAGTTGCACCTATCGGACGGGACACAAGTTTCGTCGAATGAGTGTCGATAAAAACGACAACAGGGGAAGTGTCATGATGAAAGCCGTCGCAACTGCGGCAGATACCGCAGAGCGCGTCTCCGGCCAGCAGGGTTCGGTGCAGTCGCTCTATCTGGAAGCTTTGACTCTGGTGGAGCGGCTGCATCGCCGGCTCCTCGACGTGATCAAGGATGAATTCGATCGCCGCGGCCGTGCGGACATCAACTCGGTCCAGGCGCTCCTGCTCTACAACATCGGCGACAAGGAGCTGACCGCGGGCGAGCTGCGCACACGCGGTTACTATCTCGGCTCCAACGTCTCCTACAATCTGAAGAAGCTCGTCGAGCTCGGCTTCCTCGATCATCAGCGCTCGCGCGTTGATCGCCGCTCGGTGCGCATCCGCCTGACCCCGCAGGGCCACGAAGTCCGCCGCATCGTCGATGCGCTCTACCAGAAGCACGTCAAGACGGTGGAGCAGGTCGGCGGCATCTCCGGCGAGGAGTTCTCGACCCTCAACAAGTCGCTGCACCGTCTCGAGCGGTTCTGGACCGACCAGATCCTGTACCGGCTCTGAGTTCCAAGGGACAAGGCCAAGCCGGCCCCCAACAAGACCGGCAAGCCTTTCCGAACGTGCCTTAGACTTCCCCAAGCGCGCCGGCCCGGATTCCGTCCGGACCGGGGCGTTTTGTATTTTTTGCACCTGCGAAAAAAACCTCGCAGATGAGGAACCAGTTCCGGGCTCGGCGCTTATCTCCGTCGGATCGGAGAATGTTGATGCTGGTCGAGCGCGGGCCTCAGGCGATGGACGTGGAACTCGTTAGCGAGGCCTACGCCATTGCCGCGAACTACCTTCGCCGCTCCGGCGCGATTCCCGATTCCCTCGTCACCGACGAGCGCCTGCTCAGGATCATCGTCAAGCTGCTCCAGCAGGGCGAATTCAACAAGATCAGGCTCGCCAACAAGGCGATCGCCCGGTTCGAGACGCAGTCCGAGGCCCGCGCGGTTGCCTGATCAAAACTCACAAGATTCAAGAGAACCAGAGGGTGCCATGGACGCCGCCATCGACCGCATCATGCAGACCTATGACCTGCTCGCCAACCGCACCGCAGCGGCGAGCGAGGAGGCACGGGCCAAGGTCACCAACTATCTCAATACGTTGATGGAGGCCGGCGAGAAGGACACCCACCGGTTGACGGTCTGCGGCCTGACCTATCTCCGGCAGCTCGACGGCAGCGTGGACCCGGTGAAGGCGGGCTATACCGGGCTGTGAATCGACGCCGGCTGGGGGCCGGCGGCCGTTGGCGCGAGGTGAGGCCCAAAGCGGTCCTAGTCCGGACATTCGCAGAGGAGCGGTTCTATGAAACCGCTCCAGCGCCGAAAACCTCAAATCCCCACCATATCTTGCATAAATCTCAGGTCCGACCCGCAAATGCTTGGCCGGGGGCGGGCGATGTGGTAGATCGCGCGTGCTTCCGACCGCCACACCAGACCCGCCCGTAGCCCGCCAAAAGGCTGCGGCGGTGGAGATATTCGCAAGATGACCTCAGCCAAAACCGCCTCCGCGCCCGATTCGTTTTTCACCGCCTCGCTCGAGCAGGCCGACCCGGACATTGCCGCCGCCATCAAGGGCGAGCTCGGCCGGCAGCGCCATGAGGTCGAGCTGATCGCTTCCGAGAACATCGTCAGCCGGGCCGTGCTGGAAGCGCAGGGTTCGGTGATGACCAACAAATATGCGGAAGGCTATCCGGGCGCGCGTTACTACGGCGGTTGTGAGTGGGTCGACGTCGCCGAGAACCTTGCGATCGATCGCGCCAAGAAGCTGTTCGGCGCCAACTTCGCCAACGTGCAGCCGAACTCCGGCAGCCAGATGAATCAGGCGGTGTTTCTGGCGCTGCTCCAGCCCGGCGACACCTTCATGGGTCTTGATCTTGCGGCCGGCGGCCATCTCACCCACGGCTCGCCCGTCAACATGAGCGGCAAGTGGTTCAAGGCCGCGCACTACACCGTGCGCCGCGAGGACCAGATCATCGACATGGACGCGGTCGCCAAGCAGGCCGAAGAGGTCAAGCCGAAGCTGATCGTCGCGGGCGGCTCGGCCTATTCGCGCGCCTGGGACTTCAAGCGTTTCCGCGAAATCGCGGACAGCGTCGGCGCGTATCTCTTGGTCGACATGGCGCACTTCGCCGGCCTCGTCGCCGGCGGCGTGCACGCTTCGCCGGTGCCGTATGCCCACGTCACCACCACCACGACGCACAAGTCGCTGCGCGGTCCGCGCGGCGGCCTGATGCTGTGGAATGACGAGACGCTGACCAAGAAGCTCAACGGGGCGATTTTCCCGGGCCTCCAGGGTGGCCCCCTGATGCATGTGATCGCGGCGAAGGCGGTTGCCTTCGGCGAGGCGCTGCGTCCGGACTTCAAGGTCTATGCCAAGAACGTCGTCGAGAACGCCAAGGCGTTGGCCGAGGCGATGAAGAGCCACGGCTTCGATATTGTCTCTGGCGGTACTGATAACCATCTGATGCTCGTTGACCTCAGGCCGAAAGGCCTGAAGGGCAACGTCTCGGAGAAGGCGCTGGTCCGCGCCGCCATCACCTGCAACAAGAACGGCATTCCGTTCGACCCCGAAAAGCCCTTCGTCACCTCGGGCCTGCGTCTCGGCACTCCGGCCGCGACCACCCGCGGCTTCGGTGTTGCCGAATTCCAGCAGGTCGGCGGCATGATCGCCGAGGTCCTCAACGCGATCGCGCAATCCGACGACGGCAAGGCGCCGCTCGTGGAAGCTGCGATCAAGGAACGGATCAAGGCGCTCACCGACCGGTTCCCGATCTACCAGTAAGGTCAAGGTACACGGATGCGCTGCCCGAACTGCAACAGTCTCGATACGCAGGTGAAGGACTCGCGTCCGACCGAGGACTCTTCCGTCATCCGCAGGCGGCGCGTGTGCGTCGCCTGCAATTTCCGCTTCACCACCTTCGAGCGCGTGCAGCTGCGCGAGCTCACGGTGATCAAGCGCAACGGCCGCCGCGTGCCGTTCGACCGCGACAAGCTGATGCGCTCGGTGCAGATCTCACTTCGCAAGCGTCAGGTCGAGCCGGAGCGGGTGGAGAAGATGGTCTCCACCATCGTGCGCGAGCTCGAGACCGGCGGCGAGGCCGAGATCTCCTCCGAGGTGATCGGCGAGACCGTGATGGAGCATCTGCGTACGCTCGACGACGTCGCCTATGTGCGCTTCGCCTCCGTCTACCGCAATTTCCGCGAGGCCAAGGATTTCGCCGACGTGCTCGGTGAGCTCTCCGGTGAGGAGGAAGCGCGGCTCGCCGCGATCCGCAAATGATCTTCCGCATCCTGGAGGATCAGTTCGCGCAGAAGGCCCGCGAGGCCAAGGATGCCGATCTCCGCTTCATGCAGCTGGCGCTTTCGCTTGGGCGCCGCGGGCAGGGGCGCACCTGGCCGAACCCGGCCGTCGGCGCGGTCATCGTCAAGGACGGGATCATCGTCGGCCGCGGCTGGACGCAGCCCGGAGGGCGGCCGCATGGCGAGCCCGAGGCCTTGCTGCGGGCCGGCGAGGCGGCGCGCGGCGCCACGCTCTACGTCACGCTGGAGCCATGCTCGCATTTCGGCAAGTCGCCGCCTTGCGCCGATGCGGTGATCGCCGCCGGCATCAAGCGGGTGGTCGCCGCGATCGAGGATCCCAATCCTGAAGTCGCTGGCCAGGGCCATGCGCGTTTGCGGGCAGCCGGCATCGTCGTGGATGTGGGTCTATGCGCTGCGGAAGCCGCGTTCGATCACGCCGGCCATTTCCGCCGCATCCGGGACAAGCGTCCGCACGTGATCCTGAAGCTCGCGGTCTCGCCTGACGGCAAGATTGGCGCGGCCGGCGGCAAGCCGGTTGCGATCACCGGCGAGGCGGTGCGCAATCGCGTGCATCTCTTGCGCGCGCAGAGCGATGCCATCCTGGTCGGCATCGGCACGGTGTTGGCAGATGATCCGATGCTCACCTGCCGCCTGCCGGGCATGGCGGCGCGCTCGCCGGTGCGGGTCGTGGTCGATCAGAGCCTGCGCATTCCCGGCGCGAGCAAGCTGGTCCGCACCGCGCGCGAGACACCGCTCTGGGTGGTGAGTTCTGACCTTGCCGAAGCCGCGGCCGCCACGCGGCTTGGCGCGGCCGGTGCGCAAATGTTGCAAGTGCCGCCGGTCGGTGCATCAGGGCTCGATCTTGCGGCCGTGCTGCATGCGCTGGCCGAGAAAGGCATCACGCGGCTGATGGTCGAGGGCGGCAGCCGTGTTGCGGCGTCCTTCGTCGCGGCCGACCTGGTCGACGAAATCTGGCTGTTCCGCGGCGCGGAAGAGGTGGGCGCTGGCGGCGTCGATGCGCTCGATGCATTGCCCCTGTCGAAAATCACGCAGTCGCAGGCCTACAAGGTTCATGCTAGCGAGACATTCGACAGGGATACTCTCACCGTTTACGAGCGCTCGTAATGTTCACTGGCATTGTCACCGATATCGGCGAGATCGTCGGCTTCACGCCGACAGCGCAGGGGCAGCTGCACCGCTTGCGCATCGCCTGCCGTTATGATCAGACCACTATTGCCGACGGCGCCTCGATCGCCTGCAACGGCGTCTGCCTCACCGTGGTCGCCTCCGGCGTTGAGGGGAATAAGACTTGGTTCGACGTCGATGCCGCCGCCGAAACGCTGGCGCTGACGACCGCAAAACACTGGAAGGTCGGAACAAAGCTCAACCTCGAGCGGGCGCTCAAGATCGGTGACGAGCTCGGCGGCCACATCGTCGCCGGCCATGCCGACGGCGTCGCGACGCTTCTCAGCCGGGAGGACCTGCCCGACATGGCGCGGTTCGAGCTCTCGACGACGCGCGAGCTGGCGCGCTTCATCGCCACCAAGGGCTCGATCACGCTCGACGGCGTCTCGCTGACCGTCAATACGGTGAAAGACGTGACTTTCTCGGTGCTGATCATCCCGCACACGCTGACGGTGACGACGATCGGCGGCTGGAAGGCGGGGCACGAGGTCAATATCGAGGTCGATCTGATGGCCCGCTACGCGGCGCGGCTGACGGAAATGAAGTGACCGGCGCAGCCGGAACGACGGTTTAAAACTTGGCTTACCCGCCTGCGGCGACTACATAACGCGCCGACCACTGTAGAACGGATTGAACGATGGCAGACGCGCGGCGCGCACCCCTGAAGGACCAGACCGACATTTCCGGCGCCCGCGCGCTGATTGTCGAGGCGCGGTTCTATGACGATCTCCAGGACGCGCTTCTGGACGGCGCAGTCGCCGAGCTGAAGGCGGCCGGCCTGACCCATGACGTCATCACGGTTCCCGGCGCGCTGGAGATTCCGGCAGCAGTTGCCATCGCGATCGACGCGGCTGCGGTGAACGGCAAGCCCTATGACGCGGTGATTGCGCTCGGCTGCGTGATCCGCGGCGACACCATCCATTTCGAGATCGTCTCGCAGGAATCCTCTCGCGCGCTGATGGACCTTGCGGTGACGCGAAAGCTGCCGCTCGGCAACGGCATCCTCACCGTCAACACCGAGGCGCAGGCCTGGGCGCGGGCACGCGCCAGCGAGCTCAACAAGGGCGGCGATGCCGCACGTGCCGCGCTTGCGATGCTGCGCATCAAACGCCGCCTGGCGCAGGCCTGAGCCATGGCCGACAACAACAAAAAGCCGGCGGGCGCTCCGGAGAAGAAGGCGAACCGCCGCGGCGCGGCGCGGCTTGCCGCTGTGCAGGCGCTCTACCAGATGGACATCGCCGGCGCCGGCATCAACGACATTTTTGCCGAGTTCGAGAGCCATTGGCTCGGCAACGAGGTCGAGGGCGACACATACCTGCCGGCGGAGGCCGCCTTCTTCCGCGATGTCGTCTCCGGCGTCGTGCGCGACCAGAAGAAGCTCGATCCGCTGATCGACGAGGCGCTGTCGAAGGGCTGGCCCTTGAAGCGGATCGAGGCGATCCTGCGCGCGGTGCTGCGCGCAGGAGCCTACGAATTGGAGCATCGCAAGGATGTGCCAGGTCGCGTGGTGATCTCCGAATATGTCGACGTCGCCAATGCCTTCGTCGATCGCGAGGAGACTGGTATGGTCAACGCGGTGCTCGACCAGATTGGCCGCCAGTTTCGCGGTGACGAGTTCGGGCGGGGGTAGGTGAGGTCGTCATTGCGAGGAGCGCAGCGACGAAGCAATCCAGACTTTTTCCGCGGAGGCAGTCTGGATTGCTTCGCTTCGCTCGCAATGACGCCGGAAGATGACGGATCGGGCTGATGTCCAGCGGCAGCAAACCAGTTTCCGGCGAAGACTCCCTCATCGCGCGCTATTTCAAGCCGCTGGCGACCGATCCCGGCGCGTTCGGGCTGGTCGATGATGCCGCTATCCTGAGATCGGCTGGCGAGGACATCGTCGTCACCACCGACGCGGTGGTGGAGGGGGTGCATTATCTTGCCACCGATCCGCCTGACACCATCGCGCACAAGGCGCTGCGGGTGAACTTGTCCGATCTCGCGGCCAAAGGAGCGGTGCCGACCGGCTTCGTGCTGACGCTGGCATTGCGCAGCAAGGAGGATGCCTGGCTCAGGCCGTTCGCGGATGCGCTCGGCGAGGACGCCAAGAGCTTCGCGTGCCCGCTGCTCGGCGGCGACACGGTCTCGACCCCAGGACCGCAGATGGTCTCGATCACCGCCTTCGGCCGCGTGGCGCCGGGACGGATGGTCGGCCGCACCGGCGCACGGCCGGGGGACCGCATCCTGGTGACGGGCACGATCGGCGATGCTGCGCTCGGCCTCGACGTGCTCGGGGGCGGCGCCGCGGCCGGCGCGCTGAGATCCGATCCCGCTGCACGGGATTTTCTGGTCTCGCGCTATCGCGTGCCGCAGCCGCGCAATGTGCTGGCGCAGGCCGTGCGCGATCACGCAACCGCTGCGATGGACGTCTCCGACGGGCTCGCGGGCGATCTGACAAAGCTCTGTGCGGCATCGGGCGTCTCGGCCACGGTCGAGGTGGCGAACGTGCCGCTCTCAGCTGCCGCGGCAGGCCTGATCGCGCGCAAGGTCGTTGGCGTCGAGATGCTGCTGGCGGGCGGCGACGATTACGAGGTGCTGTGCACCGTTCCGCCGGCACAAAGCGATGCGTTGATCGCAGCCGGGCGGACGGCAGGCCTTGCCGTCACCGCCATTGGCACGATCATCGAGGGCGGGGCGCCACCGCGCTTCCTGGACGGGCAGGGCCAGGAACTGACCTTGAAGCGGCTGTCGTACAGCCACTTCTAGGAATTGATCCAAACCGGCATCTTAGTTCTCCGGACTGGCCTAAATACCTGCCGAGATCGGCCGTTTCGGCCTTATCCGGCGTTGCACCCTTAATTTGATTTTGGCAAGCTCGCGACCGACTGGGGCCGCCCCTTCGGGCAAGGGGCGGCTTTGTTCAAAATCAAGGCGCCGCACCGCACGACGGACAACAAAAGGCGCCGGGGGTACATCAAGGATCTGAGGCAAAAAATCACATGACAGCATTATGGTTGATAGTGCTCTGCGGAGTGCTTTCCGTCGTCTACGCGATTTGGGCGACGTCTTCGGTGTTAGGCGCGGATGCGGGGACGCCGCGCATGCAGGAGATCGCAGGAGCCGTGCGCGAAGGCGCGCAGGCGTATCTGCGGCGCCAGTACACCACGATCGGTCTTGTCGGCATCGTCATCTTCTTGCTGCTTGCCTATTTCCTCGGGGTCTATGTCGCGATCGGTTTTGCCATCGGCGCCGTCCTGTCGGGGGCGGCCGGCTTCATTGGTATGAACGTCTCGGTCCGCGCCAATGTGCGCACCGCCCAGGCCGCGACGACCTCGCTCGCCGGCGGCCTCGAGCTCGCCTTCAAGGCGGGCGCCATCACCGGCCTTCTGGTCGCCGGTCTCGCGCTGCTCGGCGTCACCCTCTATTTCGGCTTCCTGGTCCATTCGCTGAAGCTCGCGCCCGACAGCCGCACCGTGGTCGACGCCATGGTGGCGCTCGGCTTCGGCGCCTCGCTGATCTCGATCTTCGCCCGTCTTGGCGGCGGTATCTTCACCAAGGGTGCGGACGTCGGCGGCGACCTCGTCGGCAAGGTCGAGGCCGGCATCCCCGAGGACGATCCGCGCAATCCCGCCACCATCGCCGACAACGTCGGCGACAATGTCGGTGACTGCGCCGGCATGGCCGCCGACCTGTTCGAGACCTATGCGGTGACCGCGGTCGCCACCATGGTGCTGGCGGCGATCTTCTTCGCCAAGACGCCGATCCTCGCCAACATGATGACGCTGCCGCTCGCGATCGGCGGCATCTGCATCATCACCTCGATCGTCGGCACCTTCTTCGTCAAGCTCGGACCGAGCCAGTCGATCATGGGCGCGCTCTACAAGGGCCTGATCGCGACCGGCATCCTGTCGTTGATCGGCATCGCGCTGGTGATCTACTACCTGATCGGCTTCGGCAAGCTCGAGGGCGTCGACTTCACCGGCATGGCGCTGTTCGAATGCGGCGTGGTCGGTCTCGTCGTCACGGCGCTGATCATCTGGATCACCGAATACTACACCGGCACCGACTACCGTCCGGTGAAGTCGATCGCCCAGGCCTCGGTCACCGGCCACGGCACCAATGTGATCCAGGGCCTCGCCGTCTCGATGGAAGCGACCGCGCTGCCCGCGATGGTGATCATCGCCGGCATCCTGGTCACCTACAGCCTCGCCGGGCTGTTCGGCATCGCGATCGCGACCGCCACCATGCTGGCGCTGGCCGGCATGATCGTCGCCCTCGACGCTTTCGGCCCGGTCACCGACAATGCCGGCGGCATTGCCGAGATGGCGGGACTGCCCAAGGAGGTGCGCAAGTCCACCGACGCGCTCGACGCGGTCGGCAACACCACCAAGGCGGTGACCAAGGGCTACGCGATCGGCTCGGCCGGTCTCGGTGCCCTGGTGCTGTTCGCGGCCTACAACCAGGACCTCAAGTTCTTCGTTGCGGACTCTGCGCAGCATCCCTACTTCGCCGGCGTCAATCCGGACTTCTCGCTCAACAATCCCTACGTGGTGGTGGGTCTGTTGTTCGGCGGCCTCTTGCCGTATCTGTTCGGCGCATTGGGCATGACGGCCGTCGGCCGTGCGGCCGGCGCGATCGTCGAGGAAGTCCGCCGTCAGTTCCGCGAGAAGCCGGGCATCATGCAGGGCACCGACAAGCCCGACTACGGCAAGGCGGTCGACCTGCTCACCCGCGCGGCGATCAAGGAGATGATCATCCCCTCGCTGCTGCCGGTGCTGTCGCCGATCGTCGTCTACTTCCTGATCTACACGATCGCGGGCGGCGGGGTGGCCGGCAAGTCGGCGGCATTCTCGGCGGTCGGCGCGATGCTGCTCGGCGTGATCGTGACGGGCCTGTTCGTCGCGATCTCCATGACGTCGGGCGGCGGCGCCTGGGACAACGCCAAGAAGTACATCGAGGACGGCCATTTCGGCGGCAAGGGCTCTGATGCCCACAAGTCCGCGGTGACCGGCGACACCGTCGGCGATCCCTACAAGGACACGGCCGGCCCCGCAGTGAACCCGATGATCAAGATCACGAACATCGTGGCCTTGCTGCTGCTGGCAATCCTGGCGCACTGAACTGCGAACAGAGGCTCAAGATAACCCCGCGGCGAAAGCCGCGGGGCTTTTTGTCAGGGGCAGCGCAGTCAGGCTGCACGACAAAACAGGGTTCGACGGACGAGCTTCAGGCTTTCGGCTCCGATCCGTCCTCGGCTCTTTGCGCAAATACCTCCTTCGCTGCGAACAGGCCGTTGAGGGCCGCCGGGAAGCCGGCATAGACGGCCATCTGCATGAGGCGACCGCGCCAACAGCAGCATAGCAGGAAGCTCATGCTGAGAGCGGCGCCCT
>NZ_PSRT01000130.1 GCF_004212635.1 Bradyrhizobium genosp. SA-3
GGGGGAAGATCAGAGTCCTTCCGCGGATGCATTTCTGGATTGCTTCGCTGCGCTCGCAATGACGAGTCTGTTGAGGCGCGTGCACAGCCGCCCCCCCTCACTCCACCCCAATCGTCGTCAAATCCTGGAACCAGTGCTGCGCCTGCACGAACTGCTTGATCTTTGGCGACAGCGCGTGCGGGTTGGTGTCGTGGACGACCCAGACCAGCGTGGCATCGTTCACGATCAGCGCATGCGCCTGCGCCAGCAGCGCGTCCTGTTTGGCGGAATCGAAGGTCTGCTTGGCCTCGTCGATCAGCGCATCGACCTCAGGGTTCTTGTAGCCGCCCCAGTTGACGCCGACCGGCGCAATCTGCCCGGAATGGAAGAAGCGGACGATGGCGTAGAGCGGATCCGAGGTGACATAGGCAATGTTGTTGGCGGTGATGCCGGCGTTCATCTCGTCGGCCGCGCCTTTGCGCCAGTGTGTATATAATGTCTCGAGCTCGACGACCTTGAAGTCGATCTCGATGCCGATCTCCTTGAAACTCTGCTGCAGGAATTCGTTCATCGGCAGCGACAGCATCTGGCCGGTGCCGCCCTGCGCGATGATGAAGGTGGTCTTCAGCGGCTTCGCCTTGGAGTAGCCGGCCTCTTCGACCAGCTTCTTGGCCGCGGCAAGATCATATTTCAGCTCGAAGCTCGGCTTGCCGAACCACGGGCTGGACAGATCGACCTGTCCCTTGGCAGGCTTTGCCAGCCCGTTCATCAGGCCGACCACCGCCTCGCGATCGATCGCGAGGTTCAGCGCCTTGCGCAGGCGAATGTCGGTCCAGGGCGAGCCCGGCAGCACGCTGAGATGATAATTCCAGACATGCGGTGTGATGTTGTCGACGAGCTTCATGCCGGCGGCTTTGAGCTGCGGCACGGCATCCGGCGCGGGCGTTTCGATCAGATCGACTTGCCCCGCAAGCAGCGCGTTGGTGCGCGTCAGCGCTTCAGGCATCGGCACCAGCACGATCTTGTCGGCCTTGGGAATGCGCTTCTTGTTCCAGTAGTCCGGGTTCTTGGTGAGCTCCGCGAGCTCGCGCGGCACCAGTTTGGTCAATTTGAACGGACCGGTGCCCGAGGGCTGGCTGGCGAACTTGTCCCAGTCCTTGCCGAGCTTGTCGTATTGCGCCGGGCTCGACACCAGGAACCACAGCATCTGATAGGGGAAGAAAGAATCGACCGTCTTGGTTGTTATCTCCACGGTAAAGTCGTCGATCTTGGCGTAGCTCGCGACCGAGGGCAGGCGGGTCTTCACCTGCGCGCTCTGCCGCTTATCGAATTGCGGCGCCTTGTCGTTGAGCACCTTGTCCAGATTCCAGATCACCGCATCGGCGTTGAACTCGCTGCCGTCGTGAAACTTCACATCTTTACGAAGCGTGAAGCGCCATTTGGTCTTGTCGGCATCGTCGACCTTCCATTCGGTGGCAAGCCCCGGCACCAGCTTGCCGGGCCGATCGGCGACGTCCATCTCCCAGGCGACCAAGGGATCGTAGATCGTGTAGGCGGTGAACTGATAAGCGCCGGCGCCGCGATCGGGCTGGCCCGTCGTCAGCGGAATGTCCGCCATCGAGATGCCGTAGCGCACAACACTTTCGGCGCGCGCCGAGATTGCGGAGGCCGCCAGCGCAAGCACGGCGAGACAGGTCGACAGTCGAATACGCATTGGCCCAAAGCTCCCAGGAGATATCGGGACCAAACTTGCAATCTTGATGCCAGAATAGGCAGGGCGATGCGTTCGCCCGTGCGCGACCCACAAGGACTTGTCGTCGCAGTGACAAATGGCAGAATAAGTTTCTCTTTGGCATAGCCATTGCATACGATTGCATCAAAAATAGTCATCGAAGCCGGAAAAGGATTGAGGCGATGCTTATCAAGAAGAACAAGACACATGCCGCGCTGATCGCGCTCCTGGCGCTCGGCACGGTGGCCGCATTCCCGCGCGTCGCTAGCGCCGAAACTGTGCTGCGCATCGGCATGACCGCCGCCGATATTCCGCGCACGCTGGGCCAGCCCGACCAGGGTTTTGAAGGCAACCGCTTCACCGGTCTCACCATGTATGACGGGCTCACCGGCTGGGACCTGTCCTCGGCCGACAAGGCAAGCGTGGTGATCCCGGGCCTTGCGACCGAGTGGAAAGTCGACGACGCCGACAAGACCAAGTGGATCTTCAAGCTGCGCCCGGGCGTGACCTTCCATGACGGCTCGCCGTTCAATGCGGACGCCGTGGTATGGAATGTCGAGAAGGTCTTGAAGCAGGACGCGCCGCAATTCGACGCCAGCCAGGTCGGCGTCACGGCCTCGCGCATGCCGACGCTGGCGTCTGCGAAGAAGATCGACGACATGACGGTCGAGCTCACCACCAAGGAGCCCGACAGCTTCCTGCCGATCAACCTCACCAATTTGTTCATGGCGAGCCCGGCGAAGTGGCAGGCCTTTTACGATAAGGCCGAAGGCGCTGACGCCAAGGCGAAGTCGCAAGCCGCCTGGACCGCCTTCGCCAGGGACGCCTCGGGCACCGGCCCGTGGAAGATGGCGAGCTTCACCCCGCGTGAGCGGCTCGAGCTGGTCAAGAACGCGAACTACTGGGACAAGGCCCGTGTCCCCAAGGTCGACAAGATGGTGCTCTTGCCGATGCCGGAGGCCAACGCGCGCACCGCGGCGCTGCTCTCCGGGCAGGTCGATTGGGTCGAGGCCCCGGCGCCGGATGCGCTGCCTGAGCTCAAGCAGCGCGGCTTCAAGCTCTACGCCAACGAGCAGCCGCATGTCTGGCCGTGGCAATTCTCGCGTGTCGAAGGCTCGCCGTGGAACGACATCCGCGTGCGCAAGGCCGCGAACCTCTGTGTCGACCGCGAGGGCCTGAAGGACGGCCTGCTTGCCGGCCTGATGGTGCCGGCGACCGGCACCTTCGAGCCCGGCCATCCCTGGCGCGGCAAGCCAAGCTTCGAGATCAAGTATGATAAGGCGGCTGCACAAAAGCTGATGCAGGAGGCCGGCTTCGGTCCGAACAAGAAGCTGACGGTGAAGACCCAGACATCCGCCTCCGGCTCGGGACAGATGCAGCCGCTGCCGATGAACGAATATCTCCAGCAGGCGCTGGCCGAATGCTATTTCGACGTGCAGCTCGACGTCATCGAATGGAACACGCTGTTCACCAACTGGCGCCGCGGCGCCAAGGATCCCTCAGCCAACGGCGCGAACGCGACCAACGTCACCTATGCGGCGATGGACCCGTTCTTCGCGCTGGTGCGCTTCCTGCAATCGGGCATGGCGCCGCCGGTGTCGAACAATTGGGGCTTCATCAACAATCCCAAGTTCGACGACCTCGTGAAGAAGGCGCGCCAAACCTTCGATCCCGCCGCGCGTGACGCTGCGCTCGCCGAGCTGCACGCGGCCTCCGTCGACGACGCCGCCTTCCTCTACGTCGCCCACGATGTCGGCCCTCGCGCCATGAGCCCGAAGGTGACAGGCGTCGTGCAGCCGAAGAGCTGGTTCATCGATTTCTCGCCGGTGTCGATGAAGTAGTGAGTTGAGCACGCTGGTAGGGCTCCCCTCCCCCTTGCGGGGAGGGGTTGGGGAGGGGGCTCACACGGGCGGTGTTCGTGTGGCTACCCCTCTCCCTAACCCTCCCCCGCAAGGGGGGAGGGAACCCTCGCATCGGGCGTCCCTTACTGTCCCCGCGCACCCAGTCGTGCGACATCACGTCAGGTAATTCAGTGCTCGCTTATATCGCCAGACGCATTGTCTACGTCGTCCCGATCGTCATCAGCGTGGCGCTGGTGTGCTTTCTGCTCGTGCACATCACCCCGGGCGATCCGCTCGTGGCCGTGCTGCCGGCCGACGCCTCGCAGGAGCTCGCCGCGCAGCTGCGCGCCGCCTACGGTTTCGACCGGCCGCTGCCGGTGCAGTTCGGGCTTTGGCTGCTGCGCGCGCTGCACGGCGATCTCGGCAATTCCATCGCCACGGGGCGTCCCGTGCTGGCCGAGGTCATGCGCGCGGTCGGCAACACCGTCACGCTGGCGATTGCCGCCGCCATCATCGGCTTCACCATGGGCATCCTGTTCGGCCTGATCGCCGGCTATTTTCGCGAGACCTGGATCGACAAGGTCGCGACCTCCTTCGCGATCGCCGGCGTCTCGGTGCCGCATTACTGGCTCGGCATGCTGCTCGTCATCATCTTCTCGGTGCAGCTGAACTGGCTGCCCGCGGTCGGCGCCGGGCCGAGCGGCTCCAACTCCTGGGCCTGGGACTGGGCGCACCTGAAATATCTCGTGTTGCCGGCAATCACGACCTCGGTGATCCCGATGGGCATCGTCACCCGCACGGTGCGCGCGCTCACCGGCGACATCCTCAGCCAGGATTTCGTCGAGGCGCTGCGGGCCAAGGGCCTGCATGAAACCGGCGTGTTCCGCCACGTCATCAAGAATGCCGCGCCCACCGCGCTCGCGGTGATGGGGCTCCAGCTGGGTTATATGCTCGGCGGCTCCATCCTGATCGAGACCGTGTTCTCCTGGCCGGGCTCGGGCTTCCTGCTCAACTCCGCGATCTTCCAGCGCGACCTGCCGCTGCTGCAAGGCACGATCCTGATCCTCGCGCTGTTTTTCGTGTTCCTCAATCTCTTGGTCGACATCGCGCAAGCCGCGATCGACCCGCGCATCAAGCGGGGCTAGCGGGATGAGTCTAGTTACTGCCACGCAAAAGCTGCGCTCCCTCCCCCGCCTGCGGGCAGGGCAATCGCATATGGGAAGCGGATTCCCTGCGGCCCATCCTTCGAGACGCCCGCTTTGGCGGGCTCCTCAGGATGAGGGCGGAGTCTGCGGCAGCAGTTTTAACGGCTCGAAGCCAATTAGCCTCATCCTGAGGAGACCGCGGAGCGGTCGTCTCGAAGGACGAGGCGCTTGCTCAGGCCGCTCCAAGAGGTCATATGCGATAGCCCTGCGCCTGCGGGGGAGGGCTGGGGAGAGGGTATCTCCGCAATCGAGAACCCCCAAGAGGAGAAAGCCCTCACCCGGCGCTTCGCGCCGACCTCTCCCGCAAGCGGGCGAGGTGAAACGAGCCCTTGGCTTGCACGGAGCGCGCCACGTCCTGCGGGGAGCTGGCTCATGAGCGAGCTTCCGTTGTCCGCCACCAGCGATGCCGCGCTCCAGGCCGCACCCGCGACCAGGGCGCGCGGCTATTGGGCGACCGTCGGCCGCCGCATCATGCGCGACAAGGTCAGCATGGCCTGCGCGCTGGTGCTGCTGCTGATCTTCCTGTCCGCGATCCTCGCGCCGTGGCTCGGTCTCGAAGACCCCTACAAGGGCTCGATGATCCGCCGCCTTCGCCACATCGGCACCGCTGGCTATCCGCTCGGCACCGACGAACTCGGCCGCGACATGCTGGCTCGGCTGATCTATGGCGGGCGGCTGTCGCTGGTCATCGGCATTTTGCCGGTGATCCTCGCCTTCTGCGTCGGCACCTCGCTCGGCATCATTGCCGGCTATGTCGGCGGCAAGCTCAACACCGCGATCATGCGGACGGTCGATGTGTTCTATGCGTTCCCGTCGGTGCTGCTGGCGATCGCCATCTCCGGCGCGCTGGGAGCGGGCATCCTCAATTCCATCGTGTCGTTGACCGTCGTGTTCGTGCCGCAGATCACCCGCGTCGCCGAGAGCGTCACCACCGGCGTGCGCAACATGGACTTCGTCGAGGCCGCGCGCGCCTCCGGCGCGGGGGCCTTCACTATTATGCGCGTGCACATCCTCGGCAACGTGCTCGGCGCCATCTTCGTCTATGCCACCAGCCTGATCTCGGTCTCGATGATCCTGGCCGCCGGCCTGTCCTTCCTTGGCCTCGGCACCAAGCCGCCGGAGCCGGAATGGGGCCTAATGCTGAACACCTTGCGCACCGCGATCTACGTCAATCCCTGGGTTGCAGCGTTGCCCGGCGCGATGATCTTCGCGGTCTCGATCTGCTTCAACCTGCTCTCGGACGGCCTGCGTAGCGCCATGGACATCAGGAACTAGCGATGGTGAGAGAGATGCAGACTTTCACGGCGTTGATGGTGCCACACCTCTCCCGTAGGGAGAGGTCGGATTGCATCGCAAGATGCGATCCGGGTGAGGGGTTTCGCTGCATCGAGTTTGCCGCGCCCCCCTCACCCGGCGCTTCGCGCCGACCTCTCCCCGATGGGGAGAGGTGAAGGATCGCGGCCATGAGCGAGAGCAACACATCCGTCGAAATGCTCGAGCCCGTCGAAGACCGCGGCGGCGTCGCGCAGCCACTGCTTCAGGTCTCCGGTCTGACAAAACACTTCCCCGTGCGCGGCGGGCTGTTCGCCGCGAAGCGCACCGTGCGCGCCGTCGACAACGTCTCCTTCTCCGTCGCCAAGGGCGAGACCGTCGGCATCGTCGGCGAGTCCGGCTGCGGCAAGTCGACCACCGCGCGCCTCTTGATGCATCTGATGCCGCGCGATGACGGCGACATCATCTATGACGGCATGACCGTCGGCCAGTCGCTGAGCCTGCGCGAGTTGCGCCGCGGCATGCAGATGGTGTTCCAGGATTCCTACGCCTCGCTCAATCCGCGCCTCACGATCGAGGAATCGATCGCGTTCGGTCCCAAGGTCCACGGCATGGCCGACGGCGCGGCGCGCACCCTGGCGCGCGAGCTGCTCGGCAAGGTCGGCCTGCGCCCGGAAAACTTCGCCAGCCGCTATCCGCACGAGATCTCCGGCGGCCAGCGCCAGCGCGTCAACATCGCCCGGGCCCTGGCGCTGTCGCCGCGGCTGGTGATCCTGGACGAAGCCGTCTCCGCGCTCGACAAATCCGTCGAGGCGCAGGTGCTCAATCTGCTCGCCGACCTCAAGCGCGAGTTCGGCCTGACCTATCTCTTCATCAGCCACGACCTCAACGTCGTGCGCTACATCTCGGACCGCGTGCTGGTGATGTATCTCGGCGAGGTCGTCGAGCTTGGCCCGGTCGACCAGGTCTGGGACCAGCCGGCGCATCCCTATACGCGCGCGCTGCTGGCGGCGATGCCGTCGTCCGATCCTGATAGCCGCACCGAGACGCCGCCGATCACGGGCGATCCGCCCAATCCGATCGATCCGCCCTCGGGCTGCCGCTTCCACACCCGATGTCCGTTTGCGGAGCCGCTCTGCGCAAATGCGACACCAAAGCTCACTGCGCTGGATAATATGGGCCATGAGGCCGCGTGCTACATGGCGATACCGGGTTCAGGCCATAGCCGCGCGCCCAGGGAGAAGACCGCATGACGAGACCGACACCAAAAGAAATCAAGCCGATCGCGCAGATCGCGGGCGTTCCCGTGGATGACGAGATCGCGACCCGCATCTCCAATTCCATTGGCCCGGCCTTCGAAGGCTTTGCGGCCATTGCCGGCACGCTGCCGTTCGACCTCGAGCCTGCGCTCTATCCGATCGCGCAGACGCAGAAGGTGTCGAAATGAGCACCGAGCCTGCCTTGATGACGCTCACCGAGGTCGCGCGTGCGATCGCGATGAAGCAGCTGTCCTCGCATGAGGTGACGCGCGCGCTGCTGCAGCGCATCGCGCAGTGGCAGCCGCATCTCAATGCCTTCATGTCAATTGAAGCGGAAACCGCGCTGAAGGCGGCCGAGGCCGCCGATGCCGAGCTCGCCAAGGACAATGTTCGTGGTCTGCTGCACGGTGTGCCGCTCGCACACAAGGACATGTATTACGACGCCGGCAAGGTCGCGACCTGCGGCTCGCTGATCCGCCGCGATTTCGTCCCGACCGTGACCTCCACCGCCTTGCAGCGGCTGAAGGATGCCGGCCAGGTCCGGCTCGGCACGCTGCACCTCGCCGAATTCGCCTATGGCCCGACCGGGCACAACGCTCATTACGGCCCGGTGCGCAATCCCTGGAACGTGGCCCACATTACCGGCGGTTCCTCATCGGGCTCCGGCTCGGCGGTTGCTGCGCGTTTGACTTATGCGGCGCTCGGCTCGGACACCGGCGGCTCGATCCGCATGCCCGCGCATTTCTGCGGCGTCACGGGCCTCAAGACCACCGTCGGCCGCGTCAGCCGCGCCGGCGCGATGCCGCTGTCGCAATCGCTCGACACCGTCGGCCCGCTCGCCCGCACCGCCGAGGACTGCGCGCTGCTGCTGGCGCTGATGGCCGGTGCGGACCCCGCGGATTCGACCTGTAGCCACGAGCCGCTGTCGGACTATGTCGCCGCGACCAAGGGCTCGTTGAAGGGCCTGAAGTTAGGGGTGCCCGCGTCGTTCTACGTCGACGATCTCGACAGCGAGGTCGCGCGCGTGCTGGACGAGACCATCGCCGTGCTCAAGCGCGAGGGCGCCGACATCGTCACGGTCGAGCTGCCGGATCAGCGGCAATTGTCCTCGGCAAGCCAGCTCGTACTCGCGGCTGAAGCCGCCGCCTTCCACAAGCGCTGGATGATCGAGCGTCCGCAGGATTACGGCGCGCAAGTCCTGATGCGGCTTCAGAACGGCCTCGCCGTTCCCGCCATCACCTATCTGGAGGCGATGCGCTGGCGCGGGCCTGCGCTCGCCGCGCACAACGCGGCCACCGCGGGTGTCGATGCGGTGATCGCACCGGCTTCCCCGGTGCCGGCGCCGACGATCGAGGAAAGCGATGTCGGCGGCGGTCCGAACGCGCCGGCGCTGTTGCAGCGGCTGACGCTGTTCACCCGCCCGGTGAACTTCCTCGGCCTGCCGTCGCTCACGGTGCCGACCGGCTTCACCAGAAGCGGCCTGCCTGTAGGCATGCAGCTGATCGGCCGCTCCTTCGATGAAGCCACCTTGCTCACCATCGGCGCCGCGTTCCAGCGCGTCACCGATTACCACGACCGGATACCGAAACTGCCGTCATGACAAAGCTCGTCGAGATCTCAGGCCTCAACATCCGCTTCACCGGCGAGCGCACGGTCTATGCCGTGAACGATCTCAGCCTCTCGCTCGGCAACAGTGAGGTGCTGGGCCTGCTCGGCGAGTCCGGCTCGGGCAAGAGCGTGACGTTGCGTGCGCTGATGCGGCTGCTGCCGAAGAAGCGCACGCAGATTTCAGGCACGGTCAACGTGCTGGGCCGCGACGTGCTCGCCATGAACGACGAGGAGCTGTCGTCGTTCCGCGGGCAGACCGTCTCGATGATCTTCCAGGAGCCCGCGCTCGCGCTCGATCCGGTCTACACCATCGGTGCGCAGATCGCCGAAAGCGTGGTGCGCCATGAAGGCAAGAGTTTTGCGGAAGGGCGGGCGAGGGCGCTCGAAATGCTCGAGGTCGTGCGCATCCCCTCGGCAAAGCGCCGGCTCGATGCCTATCCGCACGAAATGTCCGGCGGCATGCGCCAGCGCGCGATGATCGCACTCGCGCTGGCCTGCCGTCCCAAGATATTGCTCGCGGACGAGCCGACCACCGCGCTCGACGCCACCGTGCAGATCCAGATCCTCTTGCTGCTGCGCGAGCTGCAGCGCGAGTTCGGCATGTCCGTCATCTTCGTCACCCATGACATCGGCGTTGCCATCGAGATCTGCGACCGCGTCGCGGTGATGTATGCCGGCCAGATCGTGGAGCAGGGGAGCCTGCGCGACATCGTCCGTTCGCCGGTGCATCCCTATGCCAAGGGGTTGCTTGCCTCCACCATCCACGGCGCCAAGCGTGGGCAGCGGCTCGAAACCATTCCCGGCACCCCGCCCTCGCTGGCCGAGAAACCCCACAATTGCTCCTTCGCCCCCCGCTGCAAGTTCGCCGAGCCGCGCTGCCTGGAGCGGTTGCCTGCGAATGTGGAGGTCGGGCCGGGCCGGGCGGCAAGGTGCGTACTGGCGGAGCAGGTCACCGCATTGTCGTAATACTGAGCGCACCGGCCAGGGCCTGCTCTACTGTGCATGGGGTTGTTTTCGACATTTTTTGTCTGCACTGCCGCAACCGGCCGGCCACGAACGCCATTCAGACCCCATTCATCCCGCTTCCGGTTCCATGCGGCCATTCACGCCAGAGGGACCTCACTTATGTACATTTCCAACGAAGGCCTGCTCGTCATCCTGTTCGTCGGCCTGGTCGCCGGCTGGCTGGCCGGAAAGATCGTGAGGGGCGCCGGGTTCGGCATCATCGGCGACATCGTGATCGGCATCGCCGGGGCCCTGGTGGCCAGCCTCTTGTTCCCAAAGCTCGGCATTCGTCTCGGCACCGGGCTCGTCTCCGAGATCGTCTATTCCGCCATTGGCGCCGTCATCCTGCTTCTGGTGGTGCGGCTGGTGCGCGGCGGGGGCCGGTTCTAGCCGGCGTTCGGCAGATCGGAGCTTGCGGCCTCTCCCTTTTCCGGGGAAGAGCCTGAAAGTCTGCAAGAAAAAGCCGCAAGCCTGTGAAATTCCGGACTTGCGCGGAAGTCTATCAGGGGTAGATGTGGCCCATCAGGGCCCCGGATTAATTCGACTGCGTTGACGGCCGGAAAACAGATGTTAATCCGAGGCGAGTACCCTGAATCGCCTTTGAAATCAGGGGCATTGCCCCTCACCCGAAAGAGATCAGACTGATGGCAGCCATCCCTGGCGTCCGCCGTTCAGAGCTCGGTGACGCCATGCGCGCTTGTCGCATGGCGTTCGTCGGCGTCGGCTTGATGAGCTGCATGATCAACCTGCTCTATCTGACCGGGTCGATCTTCATGCTGGAGGTCTACGACCGGGTGCTGCCGAGCCGCAGCATCCCGACCCTGGTCGGCCTGATCATCCTCGCCAGCTTCCTCTACATGGCGCAGGGCGTGCTCGACATGATCCGCAACCGCATTCTGGGGCGGATCGGTACCTCGCTCGACGAGGCCCTCAACAAGCGCGTGTTCGACACCATCGTGCGCCTGCCGCTGCTGGTCGGCAGCCGCAACGAAGGCCTCCAGCCGCTGCGCGACCTCGACAATGTCCGCTCCTTCCTCGGCGGCATGGGCCCGAGCGCGTTCTTCGACCTGCCCTGGCTGCCGCTCTATCTCGCCATCTGCTTCGCCTTCCATGTCCTGATCGGCGTCACCGCGCTGATCGGCGCCATCATCCTGGTCGGCCTGACGCTGGTCACCGAGTTCATGTCCCGCCAGCCCGCGCGCGAGGCGATGGGGCTTGCCGCCCAGCGCAACGATCTCGCCCAGGCCAGCCGCCGCAACGCCGAAGTCATGGTGTCGATGGGCATGGCCAGCCGCATGAACCAGCGCTGGAGCGAGGCCAACGAAAAATATCTGGCCGGCAATCAGCGCGCGAGCGACGTCGCCGGCGGTCTCGGCGCGGTCGCAAAGGTGCTGCGCATGATGCTGCAATCGGCCGTGCTCGCGGTCGGTGCCTATCTCGTCATCCATCAGGAGGCGACCGCCGGCATCATCATCGCCGGCTCGATCCTCTCGGCCCGCGCGCTGGCGCCGGTCGATCTTGCGATTGCGCACTGGAAGTCCTTCGTCGCGGCCCGCCAGAGCTGGCAGCGCCTGACCCGCCTGTTGGAGCAGATGCCGGCGCAGGCGATGCCGACCCAATTGCAGGCACCCACCAGCCGGCTCTCGGTCGAAGGCGTCGCCATGGTGCCGCCCGGCGACCAGCGCCTCATCGTCCAGGACATCACCTTCGCGCTCACCGCCGGCAACGGCCTCGGCGTGATCGGGCCAAGCGGCTCCGGCAAGTCGTCGCTGATCCGCGCGCTGGTCGGCGTCTGGCAGCCGGTGCGCGGCAAGGTGCGGATCGACGGCGCGGCGCTCGACCAATGGTCAAGCGACGTGCTCGGCCGTCACATCGGCTACCTGCCGCAGGACGTCGAATTGTTCGGCGGCACCATCGCGCAGAACATCAGCCGGTTCGATCCCGAGGCCACCTCCGACGCGATCATCGCCGCGGCCAAGGAGGCCGGCGTGCATGAGATGATCATCAAGATGCGCGAGGGCTACAACACGCAAGTCGGCGAGCAGGGCGCTGCGCTCTCCGCAGGCCAGGCGCAGCGCGTGGCGCTGGCGCGCGCGCTCTACGGCAATCCGTTCCTGATCGTGCTCGACGAGCCCAACTCCAATTTGGACACTGAAGGCGACGAGGCGCTGACTCGCGCCATCCGCTCGGCACGCGAGCGCGGCGCCATCGTCGTCGTGGTGGCGCACCGGCCGATCGGGGTCGAGGCGGTCGACCAGATCCTGGTGCTGCGCGACGGCCGCATGCAGACTTTCGGTCCCAAGGAGCAGGTGCTCGCCCAGGTGCTCCAGCCGCGCGTGACGCCGCCGGCGCCGATCAAGATCGTGAGCGAAGGTGGAGTACCCAAGCCATGAGCACGTTGGCGATCGGCGGCCCGAAGCCTGCCGCGAAGAAGACGGTGCGCGATTCGATCAAGTTTCACCTGATGCTCGGTCTCGCGATCGTGCTGGTCCTCGTCGTCGGTCTCGGCGGCTGGGCCTCCACGGTGTTGATCTCGGGTGCGCTGATCGCGCCGGGGCAGATCGTGGTCGAATCCAACGTCAAGAAGGTGCAGCATCCGACCGGCGGCGTGGTCGGCGAGGTGCGCGCCCGCGATGGTGACGTGGTCAAGGCCGGCGACGTCGTGGTGCGGCTCGACGATACCGTCACCAAGGCCAACCTTGCCATCGTCACCAAGAATCTCGATGCTGCGCAGGCGCGCGCGGCGCGGCTCCAGGCCGAGCAGCGCGGCGTCGACAAGATCGAATTTCCGCAAAGCCTCCTCGAGCGGGCCGACGATCCGGACGTCAAGGTGCTGCTCTCCGCCGAAACCAAGCTGTTCGACGTCCGCGTCAACGGCCGCACCGGGCAGAAAGCGCAGCTGCGCGAGCGCATCACGCAGCTCAACGAGGAAATCGCAGGTCTCAGCGCTCAGGAGAAGGCCAAGGACCAGGAGATCGCGCTGGTGCAGAACGAGCTCACCGGCGTGCGCGAGCTCTACGACAAGCGCCTGGTGCAGATCTCGCGCCTGACCCAGCTCGAACGCGACTCGGCGCGTCTCAACGGCGAGCGCGCGCAGTACATCGCTTCGCGCGCCCAGGCCAAGGGCAAGATCACCGAGACCGAGCTCCAGATCATCCAGATCGACAAGGACGTGGTCAGCGAGGTCTCCAAGGACCTGCGCGAGACCAACGACAAGATCGGCGAGCTGATCGAGCGCAAGGTCGCCGCCGAAGACCAGCTCCGCCGTGTCGACATCCGCGCGCCGCAGGACGGCATGGTGCTGCAATCGACGGTGCACACCGTCGGCGGTGTCGTCACCGCCGGCGATGCCCTGATGCTGATCGTGCCGCAGGCCGACGATCTCCAGGTCGAGGCCAAGGTCAACCCGGTCGACATCGACAAGCTCCAGATCGGCCAGAAGACGTTGTTGCGCCTGTCCGCTTTCAACCAGCGCACCACACCCGAGCTCAACGGCGTCGTCAGCCGCGTGTCGCCCGACGTCACCACCGACCAGCGCACCGGCCAGAGCTATTACACCATCCGCGTCTCGATGCCGGCCGAAGAGGTCGCCCGCCTCGGCGACGTCAAGATGATTCCCGGCATGCCCGTGGAAGCCTTCGTCCAGACCGGTGACCGCACCATGCTGTCCTATCTGATGAAACCGCTGCACGACCAGCTGATGCGCGCGTTCCGGGAGAAGTGACGCGCGAAAGCGCGTCATCCCGGAGCGCGGTTAGCGCGCATCCGGGATCTCGTGCCACACACGCGCCGTCATCGCCCGGCTTGACCGTTGTGATTGAATCGAGGAGCCGCGGCGTACCCCGGTCAAGCCGGGGCATGACAGCGGTGTGTGGCGCGATCTCGTAGGGTGGGCAAAGGCGCGATGCGCCGTGCCCATCACCTTTCACGCGACGAGTATATGGTGGGCACGCTTCGCTTTGCCCACCCTGCGGCAGCCTCTAGTCGTCACTGCGAGCGCAGCGAAGCAATCCAGTCTGCCTCAGCGGAGGGATTTCTGGATTGCTTCGCTGCGCTCGCAATGACGACTTGGCTGTCAGTTTGCTATACTGCGATTGCAAACAGCAACCCGGCGGTCGACCATGCAATCCCCACCCTCCATCGCCACCGAATTCTTCTCCGACGCTGACCTCGCCGTCGCCCGGCTCGAAGAGATCTATGAGCGCAACACAAAATTCCTGCGTGACCGGTTCGAGGCCTATGTTGGCGGCGAAGCGGTCACGACGCGGGTTCGCGCTTACTATCCCTTCGTCCGCCTCATTACCGCGACGCATGCGCGGCTGGATTCGCGCTTGTCCTACGGTTTCGTCCATGGCCCCGGCGTGCACGAGACCAGCGTGACGCGGCCGGATCTATTCCGCGCCTATCTCACCGAGCAGATCGGACTCCTGATCCAGAACCACGCAGTGCCCGTCGAGATCGGCGAGTCCACGGAGCCGATCCCGATCCACTTCGCCTATCGCCGCGACATCAACATCGAGGCCGCCATCACCACCAGCGAGAACTCTGCCATCACGCGATCGCTGCGCGATGCGTTCGACGTGCCTGATCTCGCCACGATGGACGATTCGATCGCCGACGGCACCTTCGAGCTGCACCCCGGCGCGCCCGAGCCGCTATCCTTGTTCCGCGCCGCCCGCGTCGACTACTCGCTGCGCCGGCTCTATCACTACACCGGCACGGATCCCGAATATTTCCAGAACTTCGTCATCTTCACCAACTACCAGTTCTATGTCGACGCCTTCGCGCAGCTCTGCCAGCAGCGGCTTCAATCCGGCGAGGCTGGTCTCGATGCCTTCGTCGCGCCCGGCAATGTGATCACGCGCAGCGGCGGCGCCATCAGCGGGATGGCGCCCGTGCGCGCACCGCAGATGCCGGCCTTCCATCTGGTCGCGCCCGACTATCGCGGCATCACCCTGATCAATATCGGCACCGGTCCGTCCAACGCGCGCAACGCCACCGACCATGTCGCCGTGCTGCGGCCGCATGCCTGGCTGATGCTCGGCCACTGCGCGGGCCTGCGCAACACGCAGCGGCTCGGCGACTACGTGCTCGCCCACGGCTACGTGCGCGAGGATCATGTGCTCGACCGCGAGCTGCCGCCGTGGGTACCGATCCCGGCGCTGGCCGAGATGCAGGTTGCGCTCGAGGAGGCGGTCGAGGACGTCACGGGTTTCGAAGGTTTCGAGCTGAAGCGCCTGATGCGGACCGGCACCGTCGCGAGCGTCGACAACCGCAATTGGGAGATCTCCGGACCTGCGGTGATCCGCCGCTTGTCGCAATCCCGTGCGGTCGCGCTCGACATGGAATCGGCCGCGATCGCCGCCAATGGCTACCGCTTCCGCGTCCCCTACGGCACGCTGCTCTGCGTCTCCGACAAGCCGTTGCATGGCGAGATCAAGCTCGCCGGCATGGCCAGCGAATTCTACCGTCGCCGCGTCGGACAGCACCTCGAGATCGGTCTGAAGGCGCTGGAGCGGTTGAAGCAGCAGGAATCGGAGCGGCTGCATTCGCGAAAGCTGAGGAGCTTCGCCGAGGTCGCGTTTCAGTAGCGCGTCCCTCCCGCTTGCCGGCAGGATCTGGCAGCACGACTGTCGCACGCCCGACGCCGGCGTCTCCGCGAGAACGCAATCATCCCGGAATATCGCCGCCATAGCAGGGTTATCACGTCATCCGGGGCCGCGTTGTCAGAAACAGGAGACAGCAATGATCACAGCGATGATCAGAGTCGTCGTGCTGGGAACGTTCGAGTTCTGTGCGTCAAGTTCTGCAAAATTGATCATGGGGTCCGGCCAAGCCATCCCCTCGGAGCCGCCGTCGCTCGCTCGCCCAAAAGCGCAGCGCTGGCGAGCGACGGCGGCGGAGAGGGGTGGCGTCCATCCCTTTGGTGGGCCTGAGCATCGTCAGGCCGCCTGACGCAGCGTCTCCTTCTTGTGCTCTTTCAACAGATCCATGTTCAGATAGCGATGGTCTTCGAGCCAGGCTTCATGGCGCTCGACCGTCAGCGCCCGAACCAGTCTGAGGCAGCTTTCCCCATTGGGGAAGATGCGGACCACATAGGTCCGCCGCCGGATCTCCTCGTTGAGACGCTCCAGCATGTTGGTCGACTTCATGTGCTTGCGGTGCGCCAGCGGCAGGCGGAAGTAGGTCAAGGTCTCCTCGATGTTGTCCTCGACCCAGCCGGTGAGCTTGGGGTATTTGCCACCCCATTTGGCCAGCCAGGCGGCCAGGTCGCGTCGCACCTCGCCCAGATCGCGCCGGTCATACATCCAGCGCAGCTCGAGCAGGCAATCGTCATCGACCTTGCGCGGCACATAGTCGAGCGCGTTGCGCAGGAAGTGCACATAACAACGCTGCCAAAACACCCCAGCGAGCACCTCCGGAATCGCCTTCTTCAGTCCCGGATGGTCGTCGGAGACGACGAACTCCACGCCGTGAAGCCCGCGCGCCTTCAGCCCTTCCAAAAACTCTTTCCAGCTCGATCGGCTCTCCCGGTTGGCGAGCTCGACTGCCAGCACCTGACGCCGCCCCTCCCAGTCGACCCCGATCGCGATCAGCACCGCCTGGCTCGCGATGATGCCGTCCTCGCGCACCCGCTCATAGCGGGCATCCAGGATCAGATAGGGGAACGGTTCCTTGAGCTTGCGTTCGCAGAACGCCTTGAGCGAGGCATCCAGCCGCTTGTTGATCGCGCTGATCGCCGAGGCCGAGAAGGCGTGCCCCACCAGTTCCTCGGTGACCTGCTTCACCTTCCGCGTCGAGACGCCTTGCACGTACATCTCCGCCAGCGCCGCGACCAGCGCCTTCTCCGAGCGCTGGTAGCGCTCGAACAGTTCGGTCGAGAACCGCCCCTGCCGGTCCTGGGGGACCTTCAGTTCGAGCTTGCCGACACGGGTGATCAGCGAGCGCGTATAGTAGCCGGAGCGATAGCCAAGCCGTCCTTCGACGCGCTCCCCCTTCTCCGCACCCAGCGTTTCCGTCATCTCGGCTTCGAGAATGTCCTGCACCGCACTCTGGATCAGCGGCTTCAGGAACTCCTTGTCCGACCTCAACAACTCTTTGACTGCAGCGACATCCGTCCTAATCTTCGTCACGGTCATGGCGGGTCCAAGCTCCTCTACGAGCGGTGATCTTCGCAACCACCGGACTTACCATGACCGCTTCAGCCTCTCAGCTTTTGCAGAACCTTCCGCACACTACCAACGTTCGCAGCGGCGCTGTGCGCTTCGCCGGTATTGGCCGCGGGCGGTGGAGGTGGTGGTGGAGGTGGTGGCACCAGCTCCACGGATCCCTATGCGGGCGCCTATTCGGATCAGAAAGCGCAGCCCACCTACCCGAAACGCTCCAACCCAAAGGCAACCCAGAAAGGTAAGAAGCCGAACAACCAGTCCAGCATCGGTGATCCCGCATTCGCGGCCGGCTACCGCGTGGCCTATGACACGATCTACGAGCGCAACGATTATGCGGTCGCGATCGAGCAACTGAAGGCGCTCGGCCACGACGATCATCCGAACGTCGCCAATCTCATCGGTTACTCATATCGCAAGCTCGGCGACTACAAGCAGTCGCAGATCTGGTACGAGCGCGCGCTGAAGGCCGATCCGAATCACGTGCTGACCTGGCAGTATTATGGGCTTTGGCAGCTGGAGCAGGGCAATCGCGAGCAGGCAATGTTTCACCTGGGCCGCATCGCCGCGATCTGCGGTTCCGATTGCGAGGAGTACAAGTCCCTGGCGACTGCGCTGGAGAAACCCACAGGCGCGGCCCTCGTTTACTGAGAACGCAGGCTGGGTCAGGCCCGCGGCTGTACGAAGCGCAGTCCGCTCGGCGTAATCCACTATCGCGACAATAGGTAGGTTACGCCTTGGGCTAACCCACCCGACACATGGTGACAAGCGAAGAAATTTTCAGCATTGTCCGGCGCGGGGGCTCGACCGGGACGACTTGATGCCACTCATGCGCGACAAGATCATTGGCCATGACCTCGAACGGCTGGCCTTTCGCTTCACCATGCTGAACGACGGCGATGTGGTGCAGTGCCAGATCAGCGACGCCGCGATGGACGAGCTCGCGGGCATGCAGGGCACCGAAAGCAGCGCGCGTCAGGCGCAGTTCCTGTCCCTGCGCGAGACCATCGAGCGGATCGCGTCAGACCTCTACGACGAAGCGCCGAGGTTTCAGGGCTATGTGGTGCGGATCTTTATGCGGCATTTGGGACGGTGAGATTGATCATCACCGCGCACCAGCCCCTCGCCGTCATCCTTCGGTGCTCAACACGAGGCGCAGTGCGCCTCGTGTTGAGCACCGAAGGATGAGCGGCCGAGATGCAGCCGGGCCGTCGTCCTTCGAGGCTCCCCTTGCGACGCAAGGGGAGCACCTCAGGATGACGGTATTAGGAGTGTGCCCGCTTGCCAGGGGCTGCCGCTCACTCCTCCAGCTTCTTCAGCAACAATTTCAGCGCTGTCGCCGCGAACTCCTGCATGTTGGCAAGCCGGTCATTGCTGCCCGTCTCCAGCGTCATCACCTCTGCCACAGGGCCCGCGACCGCCATGCAGCTATGGCCGGCGGCGTCGCCGTAGCGGTTGCCGGTGGGGCCGGCGGCGCCGGTTTCGGACAGGCCCCAGTCGCATCCGAAGCGCGTTCGCATCCGCTCAGCAAGCAGCTTCGCATAGGGCTCCGAGGAGGAGCGAAAGCCCTTCATGCCGTCGTCCGAAATATCCATCAGCACGCGCCTGGCGTCGCGGGCGTAGACCACGGCGCCACCGAGGAAATAGGCGGACGCACCGGGCACGGCGAGCAGGCTGGCCGAGATAAGGCCACCGGTTGAGGATTCTGCCACCGCAATGGTCTGTTTGCGCGCGATCAGTTTGGCCGCGACCTGTTCCGCAATGCCGAAGAGCTCTTTCATGTCCTTCACCTCTGATCCTCGCAACTGTGCTCAGCCTTCCTAGCATATGACGGAAGGCTTGGCCGAGTTGCGGGCGGCGGGCAGGCCTGCTTGAATGGCGGAGACAAAGCGGGAGCGGCCAGGTGCCGCACGCGAGAAGACGAGACCAAGAAACTTCACAGGGAAACGTGAAGGAGACGTCATGGCGTCCCTGATCGCCGGCGGGGTGGATTGCGATTTGCATCCCGCCGTGCCGCATCTGACCAGCCTGCTGCCGTACCTGAACGATTATTGGCGCGATCAGGTGACGACGCGCGGCATGGTCGATCTCGTCTCGCAATCCTATCCGCAGAACTCGCCGATCGTGGCGCGGCCCGATTGGCGCCCCGAGAACGGCAAACCCGGCGAAAGCCTGGCGGACATGCAGCGTCATGTGCTCGATCCTTTCCAGCTCAAGCTCGCGATCTGCAATCCGCTCTACGGAGTGCAGATGATGTTCTCCGAGGACATGCAGGCGGCCTTCTGCCGCGCACTGAACGACTGGCTCGTTAAGGAGTGGCTCGATCGCGATCCGCGGCTGCGCGGCTCGATCGTGATTCCCACGCAAAGCGTCGACAAGGCCGTCGCCGAGATCGAGCGCTGCGCGCAGGATCGCCGCTTCGTGCAGGTGCTCATGCTGGTCATGGGCGACACGCCGCTCGGCAAGCGTGCGCTGTGGCCGATCTATGCGGCCGCGGAAAGTCTGGAATTACCGGTAGGCATTCATGCCGGTTCCGCCTACCACAATCCGCCCACCGCCGTGGGGTGGGGTTCCTATCACATCGAGGATTATGTCGGTCAGGCCCAGGCGTTCCAGACCCAGCTCACCAGTCTGATCGTCGAGGGCGTGTTCGCCAAATATCCGCGGCTGAAAATGGTGATGCTGGAGTCCGGTGTCTCCTGGATCGCGCCCTATCTCTGGCGTCTGCACAAGTTCTGGCGCGGGGTGCGGATGGAGACGCCGTGGGTCGATCGCGCGCCGGTGGAGATTGTGCGCAGCAACATCCGCTTCTCGTTACAGCCATTTGATGCGCCGCCGGAACCTGAGACATTAATTCGCCTGTTTGATCATATGCAGTCGGACGAATTGGTCCTATTCTCCACGGACTATCCGCACTGGCAGTTCGACGGCCAGGACGCGCTGCCCGAAGGTCTGTCCCCCGATCTCGTGCACAAGATCATGATCGACAATCCGCATGCGACCTATCCCCGCCTGACTTAGCCCGCTGCCAAAGGAGGCAAGGCGATGAATATCCAGTTCCGCGAGAGCTCCGAAGCTGCTTCCCCACTGACTGCGAAAACCGCGATCGCGGATTGCGACATCCATCCGGCCCGCGCCACCCGTACCGAGCTCTATCCCTACCTCGCCAAACGCTGGCAGCATCACCTCGACATCTACGGCGTCCATGCCTATCAGGGCATGATGGAAGGCCCGCCCTATCCGAAGGCCCAGCCCAACGCCTCGCGCCGCGACGCCTATCCGCCGGAAGGCGGCCCGCAAGGTTCCTCCCTCTCCTTCATGCAGAAGCAGCTGCTCGATCCCAACAACGTGCAGCTTGGGGTACTCAATCCGCTCAACACCGGGCAGGGTATCCGCAATCACGAGCTCTCGGCCGCATTGTGCTCGGCGATCAACGACTGGCAGATCGACAAATGGACCAGCAAGGACAAGCGGCTGAAGGCGTCCATCGTCGTCGGCAATGAGGATGGGCTGTCGGCCGCCGCCGAAATCCGCGAACGCGCCGGCGACAAGAACTTCGTGCAAGTGCTGCTGCTCAGCCGCAATGTCGAGCCGCTCGGCCAGCGCCGTTATTGGCCGATCTACCAGGCTGCGGAAGAGGCCGGCCTTCCCGTCGGCGTGCACGCCTTCGGCTTCGGCGGCAATCCGATCACACCGTCAGGCTGGCCTTCCTACTACATCGAGGAGATGGTGGGACACTCGCAGTGCCAGCAATCGGCGCTCGCGAGCCTTGTGCTGGAAGGCGTGTTCGAGCGCTTCCCGAAACTGAAGATGGTGATGATCGAAGCCGGCTTCGGCTGGGCGCCGTCGCTGGCGTGGCGGCTCGACAAGGCCTGGCAGCGGCTGCGCAGCGAGGTGCCGCATGTGAAGCGGCCGCCGTCGGAATATATCCGCGAGCAGGTGTGGTGGACCACGCAGCCGATGGAAGACCCGGAGCGGCGCGAGGATCTGTTCGACGTCATCAACTGGATCGGTTGGGACCGGCTCTTGTTCGCGACCGACTATCCGCATTGGGACTATGACGAGCCGTCGCGCGTGCTGCCGGCCGGCGTCAGCGAGACCAATCGTGAGGCGTTCTATCTCGGCAATGCGCAGAAGCTTTACGGGATTGCTTGATGGCGCGTCATGTGATTGCCGCGGTCGACGAGCTTCCGCCGGGCACGCGAAAATTCCTGGAGATCGATGGACGGCCGATCGCGGTTTTCAACATCAAGGGCGAATATTTCGGCCTGATGAACCGCTGCCCGCATCAGGGCGCGGCGCTGTGCGAGGGCCCGCTGATCGGCCTCGCGCAATCGAAGGATCCCGGCGAGATCGAATATACGAAACTCGGCGAGATCATCCGCTGCCCCTGGCACGGCTGGGAGTTCGACATCCGCACCGGCCAGTCCTATTGCGACCCCCGCCGCTTCCGCGTGAAGGCCTATCCGGCCAATGTCGAGCCGGGCGCCAGCGTGGTGAAGGGGCCGTATGTCGCCGAGACGATCCCGGTAAGAGTCGAGAGCGACTACGTGGTGGTGGAGCTGTAGTCCCCGCTGTCATTCTGGGGCGCCCGAAGGGCGAGCCCGGAATCCATCGTGCGTCAGGAATGCTGGGAGAAATGGATTCCGGGCTCGCCTCTTCGAGGCGCCCCGGAATGACGCCCTCTCAATGCCCCGCCAGTCAATCGATTTTGCCAGGGGAAGCTGATGATTTTTCAGGCTTTATTTTGCGTTGCAGCGATCATCCAGTCCCGGAAAGCGGTCAGTTTCGGCGCTTCGCGGCGGCCCTCCGGCGAGACCAGGTAGAAGCCGGCATCCGCCGGCAGCGCGATCTTGAAGGGCACTACGAGCCGGCCCTTGGCGATGTCGTCCTGGACGTAGGAGGTCCGGCCCATCGCGACGCCGATGCCGTCAATCGCGGCCTGGATGGTCATGAAGATCATGTCGAAGGTGATGCCGGGCTGCCTGGCGATATCGGCTGGCAGGCCCGCCGCCGTCAGCCACAGCCGCCAATCGTCGCTGTTGGCGTTGGAGGTGTGCAGCAGCGGATGGTTGCGCAGGTCCTCGGGCCGGCGGAGCGGCTTGTCGCCGCGCAGCAGTGACGGGCTGCACACCGGAAACAGCTCGTCCGCCATCAGCCAGTCGGCACGCAGGCCCGGCCACTGGCCGCGGCCGTAGCGGATCGCGGCATCGACGTCGTCGCGCTGGAAGTCGACGAGACTGGCCGAGGTGGTGATGCGGACATCGATGCCAGGGTGGCGCTCCTGGAAATCGGTGAGCCGCGGCAGCAACCATTTTGCGGCGAGCGAGGCCAGCGTCGACACCGTCAGCACCTTGTCGTCGTCCTTGCGCAGCAGCCGGTCGGTGGCGAGGCGCAGGTCGTTGAAGGCAGCGCGGACGCCGGGGAGGTAATCCCGCGCTTCCGGCGTCAGCGCTAGCGCGCGGTTCTGCCGGACGAACAGGCGGATGCCGAGCTCCTCCTCCAGCCTTCGGATCTGATGGCTGATCGCGGTCTGGGTCACGTTCAGCTCGGCCGCCGCCAGCGTGAAGCTGAGATGGCGCGCCGCGGCCTCGAACGCCCGCAATCCGTTCAGGGACGGCAATCTGGCAGTCATTTGGCAGCAGGATACATGACGTTATTTCATGCGAAAAGGTACAAATTGTCGTTTGTCGCGGCGCAGCAGAAAGCAGATATTAGCGCTGAAGTTAGCTCCAGGAGCTGAAGATGTCTACGTTGACCCAGAATTCGATGACAAATCATCATGCGCCAGGTCTGCTCCACCAGATCGGCGACACGCTCCACCTCTGGCACGAGCGTTACCGTAACAGGCGCGAGCTCACCAACTGGACCGCGCGGGATCTGCAGGACGTCGGCCTGTCCTGGTCCGACATTGCCTACGAGGCCGACAAACCCTTCTGGCGGGCCTGATAGGCCGCCAGGCCGGCGCCGCCTGACTGTGGGGGCGCCGGCGGTCCCCTTTTCGCACGGTGCCGGTCATGAGCACGCTTCGCCTCGAAGACCTCACGCAATATTCGGATACGCTGCGCACCCGGCAGGGTGAGGCCGTCACCGTTCGCTTCGTCGAGCCGCGCGACACCGAGGAGCTCCAGCACTATTTCCGCTCGCTCTCGACCCGCTCCCGCTACAACCGCTTCTTCGGCGCGATCAGCGAATTGCCGAAGGGGCTACTGCACGATTTCCTCGAGGTCGGTGAGCGCGAGCGCTTCACCGTGGTCGCGACCATGCTGGTCGACGGCTTCGAGACCATCGTCGCCGAAATGCGCTATGCGCTCCATGCGGAAACATCGACGGTCGAGTTCGGCCTGTCGGTCGATGACCGCTGGCACGGCCACGGCATCGCCACCGCGCTTCTGAACAACCTGGAATGCCGCGCCGCCGCGCTCGGTGCTGAGCGCATCTTTGGCGAGACGCTACGCTCCAACGAGACCATGATCTCGCTCGCGCGCAAATCCGGCTTCGCCTTCGTCAACCATCCCGACGATTGGAAGCTGGTGCGCTTCGACAAGGAGGTCACGGTCGCACCGAAAGACATCCCCTGCGCGAGCTGGCGCCTCGCCGCCCTTTCCCGTCAGGCCGACAGCCCCTCAGCCTCGGCCTGACACCACTCGATGCCCGGCTCTGACGTTCAGAGCCGGGCATCTTTTTGTCCTTCGTAG
>NZ_PSRT01000131.1 GCF_004212635.1 Bradyrhizobium genosp. SA-3
CCCGGATGGAGCGAAAGCGTAATCCGGGACAGACCAGCCGCATCGCGCAGCTGCCTCTGTGGCAAGAATCCCGGATTGCGCTGCGCTCCATCCGGGCTACGGATCTTTGCCAAACCGCAAGATCGGTCGAGCACGCCACGGCCGTCTGCCGCTAATTGGAGCCGCCACGGAGGAGGGACCATGAAGGCGGCGCTGCAAAACTATCGGGACCGGATGCGACGGGTGCTGGACCATATCGACCGGCATCTCGACGACGATCTGGACCTGGAAACCCTGAGCGGTGTTGCGGCCTTCTCGAAATTTCATTTCCACCGGCAGTTCACGGCGACCTTCGGGTTATCCGTGCATCGCTATGTCCAGCTGGCCCGCATGAAGCGCGCTTCGCATCAGCTCGCCTACATGGACGCCGTTGATGTCACGGACATCGCGATGGATGCCGGTTACGACGCACCGGATGCCTTCGCCCGCGCCTTTCGGCAACGGTTCGACGTGACGATCCGCGACGTGCCCACCACGAAGGTGGCGATCATGGAGCATCGGGGCGACCCGGCGACGCTTCCTGCCACCATCCAGCGCTTCATCGCCTGGCGCAAGGCAGCGGGCCTGCATCCCAGGACGAATCCGACCTTCAATATCTGGCGCTCCGAGCGCCGGCCTGCCTCGCCTTCCGATTACAGCATCGACCTTTGCGTCGGCACCGACCGGCCGATCGCGGCGAATGGCGAGGAGATTAAAGCCGGCGAGATCCCCGGCGGACGTTGCGCCGTGCTGCGCGTCGTCGGCTATACCGACAATCTGGAGCCCGCCGCGCTCTACCTCTATCGCGACTGGCTCCCGGCCAGCGGCGAGGAAGCGCGCGACTTCCCGATCTATTGCCAGCGGCTGAGCCTCTTCCCGGAGGTGCCGGAGCATGAGACGGTCGCGGAACTATTCCTGCCCCTGAAATAGGGTCTGCTGGCGGCGGCCTGTCCGGTCGCAAGAAGCGGGCAGGCCGCAACTATGAGCACACGAATATAAGGCTTGACTTATATTAGTGCGACTCGATATTCCTCTCTGCGCAAAGCAACAGGGAGGAACGCAATGGAGATCGACGTCGCCAGGGTCTTGGGGCTTGTCACGCGTTCAGTGCGCAATTTCGAGAAAGACGGAAAACCGGCGAGCGCGGTGACTCTCACGCGTCTTTACGACACGAGCGTCGACGATCTCTGGGACGCCGTGACCAGCAGCGAGCGCATTCCGCGCTGGTTTCTGCCGGTTGAGGGTGAGCTGGAGCTCGGCGGACGGTACCAACTCAAGGGCAATGCGGGCGGCACCATCACGGCGTGCACGCCGCCGACCTATTTCGCAGCGACCTGGGAATTCGCAGGCGCGGTAAGCTGGATCGATGTCAAGCTGGCAGCAGAACGAAGTCAGGCGCGTTTGACGCTCGAGCACACTGCGATCATCGAGGATCATTGGAATCAGTTCGGTCCAGGTGCGGTGGGTATCGGTTGGGATCTCGCTCTTGCGGGACTTCAGCGCTATCTTGCGACCGGGGCATCGGTCGACCATGAGACGGCCGAGGCATGGATGGGCTCGCCTGCGGGCAAGGAATTCATGACGACAAGCGGCGAGTTTTGGCGCGCAGCGCATGTCGCAAGCGGGGTCGATCCGGTTTCGGCAAAAGAGCGCTCGGACCGCACTATCGCGTTCTATCGCGGCGAGATGCCGCCCGACATCGCGCATCCGGGCACAGGAAGCTGATGCACGTCTTCGAGGTCCTCGCCGATCCCGTGCGCCGTCGCATTCTCGAGCTGCTCGGCCATAAGGAAATGGCGTCCGGTGAGGTCGTCGACGTGATCGGGGCCGAGTTCGGAATCACGCAGGCGGCGGTCTCGCAGCACCTCAAGGTGCTGCGCGAGAGCGGCTTTGCAAGCGTTCGGGCGGAGGCGCAAAGGCGGCTCTATTCAGTCGACGTTGCCGGGCTTCGCGCGGTCGATGCGTGGATCGGCCAGTTCAGGAATTTCTGGGAGCCGAAGCTCGACGCGCTGGCAACCGAGATCGCGCGCGGCAAACGGGAGCGGCGCAACGCGCCAATCACCAAGCGGAGCGGGAAGAGGGCGTGAGAAGTCCGCGAACGCTCCTGCCGCCTTCATCTCCTCAGCGCCATCACGATGCGCGAGGCAAGACGCTTGACGATGGGGCCGAGACCCACTCTCACCAATCGGCGGCAGTCTCAAGCAGTCGTTTCCGCATGAAGGCGACGTGTGGCCGCTGCAGTCCGAGACGGCTCCAGGCAAGGAATATCTCGTTGGCCGGGATTTCTGTCGGCTCATGCAGCCGGACGAGCGTGCCTTCCCTGAGCTGCCTTGCGCAGAGATAACTCGGCAGCACGGTCAGTCCCAGGCCTGCCACGCAGGACGCCGCAAGGGCCCTGAGGTCGGGAATGATCTGCACGACCATCTTCGGCGGCCGGGCTCGGAAGACCTGGCGAAAATAACGTCGGATAATGGGCAGCTCGGGACCATAGGCGAGCCATGGCAGATCGGTCAGGGCCCCCGCTCCGCGCTTCGCAACAAGCTTGGGCGGAACCGTGGCGGCCCATTTCGGCGCGCGACAAGAACGAAATCCTCGCGGTAGATGGCTTGGTATCCGATCGCCTTGCGTGGGATCCGAACGGTCGCAATCACAAGATCGAGCTGCCCCGCCTCGAGGTGCTCGACGAGATCTTGCGTCAGGCCAAATTTTGTCTCCAGGCGCATGCCGAGTTCAGGCAATCCGGCAAGGCTCGGAAGCACCTTTTCCGCAAGGAATTCGGCCGGACCCCCGAGACGCAGCGGGTCGGCAAAGCCGGTCGGGCGCGTCGTTGCGGCCCCCAGAGTTTCTTCGAGCCCGTCGAGATAAGGGGCCGCGGCGCGTGCGAGCCAATCCGCCGTGGCGGTTGGCTCAATGCCGCGTCCGACGCGCCTGAACAGGCTTTGCTTCAGGTGGGCCTCGAGCGCCTTGATGTGCCCGGATGCTGCCGGCTGCGTGATTGCGAGCTGCGACGAGGCTTTGGTCACGCTGCCTGCGCGATAGACCGCCAGGAAGGTCCGAAGGTGGGTCAGGTGACTCATAAGAAATCTGATCGATACCGTCAAATAATACGATTTTTCCGACGTAAGGGCGAGCTCTAAGTTCGGGGCGTGATGATCGCGGAGCAAACCGCCATCATCGGGCCGACGTGGCAATGCTCGTGCTGCAGGCGGTCGACCAAAAGTCCAATCCAGGTCCACTCAACAGAAACAGGAAAACACCATGTCATCGTCAGAGAGTCTGACGCGCCGTGATGCGCTGTTTGCCGGTCCTGCGGCCGGCGCGGTTTTGGCGGCACCGAGCGCCTCCGCTTCGGCCGATGATCGGCCGCCGGCCGTTGCGGCTCCGGCCAATGCCAAGGCCGTCATGGTCACGCTGCGGCTCAGTGCAAAGAATGCGGACGCGTTCAAACAGCATCTTCTCGAAGTCATCCCTGTGACGCGGCTCGCGTCGGGATGCCGCTACAGCCACTCCTATCAGCATACCAGGACGCCTGGCGAGTTCCTGCTGGTCCAGGGCTGGGATTCCCTTGAGCAGCAGCAGAGCTACATCGCGTGGCGTCAGGCGCGCGGAGACCTCGCCCAATTCGGCGCCTTTCTTGCCAGTGATCCACTGATCGAGACGTTCGATCTCTTCGATGCCTAGTCAGCCCGGTACGCAGCAGGGCAATCGCATATGGTTTTTGAAAGACGTGAGCGCACGCCTCGTCCTTCGAGACGACCGCTTCGCGGTCCCTCAGGATGACGCTAAATGGGCATCGGCGCCTGCCAAAACAGCTGCCACACACTCCGCCCTCATCCTGAGGGCCCGCCGGAGGCGGGCGTCTCGAAGGATGCGCCGCAGGGAAGACGCCATCAAATGCGATAGCCCTGCGGTACGCAGGAATGCCGATGCATCACCCCCGCGACATCTTCTCAAACCGCTTCACCAGCCGCTCCCGCTTCAGCCGCGACAGCCGCTGGATCCAGAACATCCCGTCGAGCTGGTCGATCTCGTGCTGGTGGCACACCGCGCGCAAGCCATCCGACTCCTCGGTCTGCATATTGCCGTCAACATCCTGATAGCTGATCCGCACGCGGGCGTGGCGCTGCACCTCGTCGTTGACTCCAGGCATCGAGACGCTGCCCTCCCGGTGCAGGATCATCTCGGGCGAGGCCCATGTGATCTCCGGATTGACATAGGTCTGCGGGCCGTCTTTCGAGTCGAGCTCGAGCACCACGACCCGCAGGGGCACGCCTATATGCGGCGCGGTGATGCCGATGCCGGGCGCAGCACGCATCGTGTCGAGTAAGTCGTGCGCGAGTTCGCGCAAGGCGTCGTCGAAGACGGTCACGGGGCGGGCAGGGCTCGCGAGCCGGCGGTCGGGATAGCGGAGGATGGGGCGGATGGTCATGCAGGCTCCTACCACTCACGGATCATTGAAGCACCCCTTCTTGATCGTCTACCAACTGGAAGGTAGATAATCGACATGAGCAATACTTCATCCACGGCCGACGACATTCTCGCCTGCGCACGCACGCTGATCATTGCAGGCGGCTATAACGGCTTCAGTTACGCCGACGTCGCCGAGATCGTCGGCATCCGCAAGCCGAGCATCCACCACCATTTCGCCAGCAAGGTCGATCTGGTCCGCACCCTCGTAGCGCGCTATCGCGAGGAGGCCCAGGCGGGACTGTCGGCGCTCGAACGCAATATCCCAGACCCCGGCGAACAGCTCAAAAGCTACGTTGCGTACTGGGAAATGTGCATCAAGGACGCGACGGCGCCCTTCTGCGTGTGCGCGCTCCTTGCCAGCGAGCTTCCGATCCTGCCCGAGGACGTGGCAGTCGAGGTCCGGGCTCATTTCCGCGCACTGGCCTCGTGGCTGACATCGGTGATGGAGCGCGGCAAACGGCAGGGGCGGCTCCAGCTCTCCAGCACCGCGCGGGTCGAGGCGGAAGGATTCATGGCGACCGTTCACGGCGCGATGCTGTCGGCGCGCGCCTATGGCGATCCCAAGATCTTCGGGACCATCACCCGGCCACTGCTGGACCGGCTTTCCACCAAGCACTGACGGACGAGGTCGATGCAGGCTGCAAAGCATCACGGCGGCGCGGTGATTCGGCTTCGCGGCAAATCTACCAACTAGTAGGTAAGGAGCGACAAATGAGTGATCGTCAGATGGTTTTAGACACGGCCGACCATGCGCAATGGCTGAAGCAATACTATTTCCTGCGTGCGGCGTTTTCCGTCGCCTGGGTCATCGCGGCCTTTGCGATCGCGCCGTCGTCTGCGAGCCGTCAGGCGCGCCCGATCCCCCAAGGCCGATGCCGCAAAACTCAAGGCAACGGCGGCCGAGGACCCGAAGCCGATGCGGGCCGCTGAACAACGGCACGTTGCGAAGGCTCGAGTTGTTGCCAGCAGAATCCTATGACATCATCTAACTACCGGGTTGTTAGGACTTCCAGAGCCGCTATGCCACGCCGGAAATATCGTTGGGAACGGCTGTCGGATGATCAGTTGCTCAAGCAACGGCTCAGCAGCCTCAGGGTTGCGGTCGAAGGCACTTGGCTCGAGGATTGTGTCAGCACTCTCCACGAAGAGCTCGAAGAGCGGGGCATCCGGCTGCGGCCACATACATGGATCTCGAGCGAATGGTTTAGTCCGGCAGGTGTTCCCGGCATTGCCATCCCATTTTATCTCGCCCATCCCCGCTTAATGAAGCTCGAGAAGAAGATGATGTTCGATGTCGAGGGTGGAACTTGGGGCGAGTGCATGGCCATCCTCCGTCACGAGGCGGGCCATGCCATGCAGCACGGCTACCAATTGCAGCGCCGCCGGCGCTGGCAGCAGCTGTTCGGCCCGTCATCGAAACACTACCCGCGCTACTACCGGCCCAATCCGGCCAGCCGGCGCTATGTCCAGCATCTGCGCCTCTGGTACGCGCAGAGCCATCCCGACGAAGACTTCGCCGAAACTTTTGCAGTGTGGCTGCGGCCGCGTTCGAACTGGCGGACGCGATATGCCGGTTGGCCAGCGCTGAAGAAACTCGAATATGTCGACGAGCTGATGGGCGAGATTGCGGGAAAGCGACCGCTGATCACCACGCGAGAGCGTGTCGACCCGCTGCGCCAGCTCAGCCAAACACTCGAAGACCACTACAAGAAGAAGCAGGCGTTCTACGCCTTCACGCCGCCGAAGACCTACGACCGCGACCTCTCCAGGCTCTTTTCCGCCGACTCACGGCATCAACGTGGAAAACCGGCTTCGGTCTTGATCAGGCGACACCGCGCCCAAATCAGGCAATTGGTCGCGCGGTGGACGGGCGAGAACCAGCTCACGCTTGATGCCGTGCTTGACGACATGATCTCCCGCTGCCGCGAGCTCGATCTGCGTGCCGTCGGACCGGAGCAGAAGCTCGTCCTCGACTTCACCGTCCTCGTGACGGCCAAGACCATGCACGCGCTGTTCGGCCCATCGCGCCGCAAATGGATCGCACTATGAGACGGCTTCGCATTCTGGTGCTCATGCATCCGGACTTCATGCCACCGGACTCGACCGACGGATACACCGCGCAACAGATCAACGAATGGAAAACAGAATATGACGTGGTGAGCACCTTGCGCGCGGCCGGCCACGAGGTTCGCCCCCTCGGCGCGCAGGAGGAAATCAGGCCGGTGCGCGACGAGATCGAGAGCTTCAAGCCGCACGTGGCCTTCACGTTGCTGGAGGAGTTCCACTATAACGTTGCCTATGACCAGCACATCGCTAGCTATCTCGAGCTGATGAAGGTCCCGTATACGGGCTGCAACCCGCGTGGTCTGATCCTGGCGCGCGGCAAGGACCTGTCTAAGACGTTGGTGCATCACCGCCGGATCGCGGTACCGGCCTTCGCCGTTTTCCCGATGCGCCGCAAGGTCAAGCGACCTGCACATCTCGCGCTGCCGCTGATCGTCAAGAGCCTGAACCTGGATGGATCCTTCGGCATCTCGCAGGCATCCATCGTCGATACGGACGAGAAGCTCGCAGAGCGGGTCGCGTTCATCCACGACCGGAGCGAAACCGCCGCCATCGCCGAGCAGTTTATCGAGGGCCGGGAGCTCTATGTCGGCGTGCTCGGCAATAATCGGCTGCGGGTTCTGCCCATTTGGGAGCTAAAGTTCGGCAGCATGGGCGGGCGCAGGTCGCGGCATATCGCCACCGAAAAAGCCAAGCACGATACCGATTATCAGGAGCGTGTCGGGATAGTCGACGGACCGGCGACGGACCTCGCACCCGAAGTCACCGCTCGCATTCAGCGAGCCGCAAAGCGCATCTACCGGGCGCTTGGGCTCGATGGATACGCGCGCATCGATTTTCGCCTCACAGCCGATGGCACGCCGTATTTCATCGAGGCGAACCCCAATCCCGAGATCGCAAAGAGCCAAGAGTTCGCTACAGCGGCTCGGCATGACGGAATTAACTACACGGACCTGCTGCATCGCATTCTGGCTCTCGGAATTAGCCGGGCAAAGGCAGGCGTATCCGTAGGCTGAGAGGCAACGCGAGACGGGCAGCATGCCAACACATTTTCGGCAGGAGCGTTTCGGATGATTTCCGCACGGGCCAACGCCGCGGATCGCCGACACGCTACGACAAGAGTGCTGCGAATGCCTTCGTCCACCTTGCATCTATCCTGCTCCGGCAGGCTGCGCGGGCTCATGAGTCCACCTCGTCCGGATACGGCGTGCCGTCCTTGTGCACGAACCGGCCGTCGGATGCCGGACTCATCATGTCGATGTCGGAGCAGGTGATGAGGTCGTCTGGCGAGCGCGAGCCGACTTCGAGATAGACCGCAATCGCATCCGACCGGTTGATCATGTGATGGCCGTTGCCGCTTGCCTTAGGGAAAGCGGCGCAATCGCCCGCGCGCAACACGGTTTCGCCACCATCTTCGATCAGCGCCACTTCGCCTTCGAGGATGTAGACGAATTCGTCCTCGTGCGAATGCCAGTGCCGCTGGCTCGACCAGCCGCCCGGCGGCAGGCGCATCAGGTTGACGCCGAAATCGGACAGGCCGCCGGCATTGCCGAGCCGCTGCCGGATGCGGTCGGCGCATGGGGCGCTGAACGGCGCGGGATAGCCGGAGCCCTTGCGGGCCGGCACTGCGGCGAGGTCGATCTTTGGCATGTGAAGATTCCAATCGTTGGTTGCCGGGATGGGCGCATTCGGCGCGAAGCATCTTGCCTGCCGGTTACATATGGGTGTATGTAAGTCAGCATCATGGCTCATATCAGCATCCGCGATCTACAGAAGATTTCCGGTGAAGCCATCGGTGCATTGCCCGGTCCGACGGCCGTGAAATCGGGTGAGCGGACGGTCGGACTGCTGATCCCGCTCAAGGCGACCGATCCGGAGCGCCTGGCGGCCGTGCTGGCGCGCGCGGAACGACTGGCCAAAGGCCGCGACGCGGCTGCGGACGATGCGGCGCTGGCTGGCTTCGGCGAGGTCGATCCGATCGACTGGTCGGTTGCGGCCGTAAAGGCCCTGACGCGCAAGCGAAAAGCGTGAGACGGTCGTCGACGACTGTCGTCATCGATGCGGCCATTCTGGTCGCCGCCGTTCGCGGCCGAAGTTCGGGCGCACTTTTGGCCGCCGCCGGAAAGGTGATCCTCGTGACGACGGATCGTGTCGTTCAGGAGGCGCGTCGGCGCATCGCGCTCGGCTTGCAGCGCCCCGAACTGCTCGATGTGCTCGATGATCTCTCGGAGTTGTTGACGATCGTTCCCGTTGCATCGCTGGAGCCGGTCATCGCCCGGTGTGAGGAGACCCTTCGCGATGCGGTGCCGAGCCGCAACGGATCGGTGCGCTATGCCCATGTGTTCGCGTTGGCATGGAGCGTCGAGGCCGATGTCTGGACCACCGACCGCGACTTCGCCGGAACCGGCATCGCAACGTGGTCGACACCCAATTTCATGCGCGGTCTTGGCGAGTTCTGAGCATCCAGCGTGTATGATGATTGGCGGCCGTGGGTGGCGGACGCTCGATCGCAATGAGATCAAGTTCGGCGGGATGATGACATGATGCCGGTGTTTGGCCCGATGTGTCAGATCGCTTCATGGCATCACAAGTCACTGGCTTCGCAAGTCATGATCCCGCCGGTTCCGGGTATTGTGCTTGGGGCGTGTTTTCGATTTTCCTCCATGCGGCAACAGGAACTTGCCGTGGAGCGGCGCTTCGGTCGAGCTTACGGCGCATGAAACCTGCTGTTCGCAAGCTGGAGGCGCGGCTACAACGATCCGGGCCGAGCGGTTATGCTGAAGCTCAAAGCCGGACCTGGAAACGCTGCAAGTGCTCTCTGACGTTCTCAAGCGCAAGTCGATCTACAGTTACTTCAGCCGATCGGCGATGGAGAAGGCGATCGCCTATCAGGCGCAGAGCCGCGTCTCGAACCTGAAGGTCAGCGACGACCTGAAGCACGTCAGTGCGCAGGTGCGCGGCAGTAACTCCAACAGATATCACGTCGATATCCGGTTGGAGTTCAGGGGTGACGAGCTCACCGACCTCGATGGCGATTGCGATTGTCCGATGGACTACAATTGCAAGCACGTCGCCGCAACCTTGCTCGAGGCGCTGAGCGGGACGGAGGCCTCCGCAACGCCTACACAAGCCGCGCGAAACGATGCGACCGCCCCCTCGGCACCTCCGATTCTCTCTTACGAGCTCACCAGCTGGATCGACAGCGTCGGCCGGGCGGCGCGGGGCAGCGGCGCTGGCGCGGACGAGAGCCAGTGCCTGCTGTATTGCCTGCATCCGTCGGACGACGCGATGCCGCGGCTGGCCCTGTCCTTGCGGTCGGTTCGCTTGCTCAAGGGCGGGCGCTTCGCGGACAACTATTCCAACCCCAGCCTGTTCGAGTTCAAACCGGAGCGGGCGCCGAAATACTATCGCGACGTCGACGTCGAGATCATGACGCAAGTGGCGGTTGGTGTTCGCAGCTATTACGAGCAGGGCCCCTATTCGGAAGAGCTGCTGAAGCGGATCGTCGCGACCGGCCGAGCGTTCTGGCTGGACCACAAGCGCGCGCCGCTGAATTGGGGGGAGGCGCGCGAGGGCGGGATCGAATGGCAGCAGGCTGGAAAACGCGGCGTCGCACCTCGTCTCGTCGTGGCGGGAGCGATCGCACTCAATGCCGAGCCGCCAGTCTACGTCGATGAGGCCTCCGGTCTGATCGGACCGGTGCGGCTGGGCCTGCCGCCACGCTTGGCCTTCCAACTCCTGTCGGCTCCCCCCATTCCGCGCGCGCAGGTGGAGGAGGTTTCGCGCCGCCTCAGCCAGAAGCTGCCCGAGCTTCATCACGGCCTGTTGCCCGCGCCGCCGACCGTTGCGGTGCAAATCGAAGAGGACCCCCGCCCAGTGCTGCGGCTCCGGCGCGGACACGTGAACACGAGCTACTACTATTATCGCGGCCGGGACGAAGGGCGCGGGCCGGCGGCGGTCGCCAGCCTCGGATTCCGCTACGGTGGGTTCGACATCGATCCGACTCAGAGGGCAAGCCGGGTGGAGCTGTTCCAGGCGGGGCAGTTGTTTGCGATCACGCGGCGCCAGGGCAAAGAAAGGCAGGCGCGCAAGCGACTGGCAGACCTTGGTCTCGGTGACGCGCGGGCGGCATTGCCGGTGCTCGACTTCCGTCATGCCATGGATCTCACGCTGAGCGACCAGGGCGGCTGGTTCGACTTTCTCGCGCAGCACGCCGAGCAGTTGCGGTCGGAAGGCTTCGAGATTCTGATCGACGAGGACTTTCCGTTTCGGCTGGCGGATTCGTCGGGCGACTTCGATGCGGTACTGGAATCGAGCGGCATCGATTGGTTCGAGCTGGCGCTCGGCATCGACATCGACGGTGAGCGCCACGACCTTGCCCCGCACGTCGCTGCGCTGGTATCGGCCCCGGACTTCACGCCAGACCGGTTGAGGCAACTCGCAGAAAAGGGCGACCGGTTCTATCTACCGCTGACCGACGGCCGCCAGCTGCTGCTGGCCGCCGATCGCTTCCTTCCGTTGGTGCTGGCGCTGCACAGCCTGCACCTGAACGGCGCTCTCGCCGATGGTTCGAAGAAGATCAGGCTCTCGCAAGCCGATCTCGTTCCGCTGCTGGGACTGGAGAACGAGAATTTCGTTTTTCGCGGGGCCGACAATCTCCGTCGCCTCGCCAACCTGCTTCAGGTGCGGGGATTGACCGCGCCCGACCTTCCGCCGACCTTTCGCGCGACGCTTCGGCCCTATCAAGCCCACGGCGTGGCCTGGCTCGACCTGCTCCGCGAGAGCGGGCTGGGCGGCGTCCTGGCCGATGACATGGGACTTGGCAAGACAATTCAGATCCTGGCGTTGATTGCGCTGGAAAAACAGCGGGCGCGGCTCACGAGCCCCGTGCTGGTCGTCGCGCCGACGAGCCTGATGACCAACTGGTCGACCGAAGCGCAGAAATTTGCGCCGGATTTGAAGGTGCTCGTCCTCCAGGGGCCGGGCCGCAAGGAGAGGTTCGCGGCCATTGCCGGGCATGATCTCGTGCTGACGACATACCCTTTGATCGCGAGGGATCGGGAGGTGCTTCTGGCGCGGGAATGGCACATCGCCGTGCTGGACGAAGCGCAGACCGTCAAGAATCCCGACGCCGCCACCACCCGCTGGTTGCGGGACGTCAAGGCAGCGCACCGCTTCTGTCTCACCGGCACGCCGATGGAAAATCATCTCGGCGAGCTCTGGTCGATCATGAGCTTCGCAAATCCAGGCTATCTCGGGGACAAGGCGGCGTTCTCGCGCCAATGGCGGGGACCGATCGAGAAACGCGGCGACAAGGTCCGGGCCGCCGCGCTGGCGCAGCGTGTCAAGCCGTTCCTGCTGCGTCGAACCAAGGCTGAAGTCGCCACGGAACTGCCGGCCAAGAGCGAGATATTGGAGACGATCCTGCTCGAAGGTCCGCAGCGCGATCTCTACGATTCGATAAGGCTGTCCATGTCGCGCAGGGTCCGCGAGGCCATTGCGGCCCGCGGTCTCGCCAAGAGCCATATCGTGGTGCTCGAAGCCCTGCTTCGGATGCGGCAGGCCTGTTGTGATCCGGCGCTGCTGAAGCTGGCCGATGGAGTCGAACGGCCGTCGGCCAAGTTGGGACGTCTGCTCGAAATGGTGCGGGAACTCCTGAGCGAAGGGAGCAAGATCATTGTCTTTTCGCAGTTCACCTCCATGCTGGATCTGATCAGGAAGCGCTTCGAAGACGACGGCCTGCGTTACAGCCTGCTCACCGGAGAGACCAAGGACCGCAAGGCGGCGATCGAAGCCTTCCAGAACGGTGCGGCGGAGGTTTTCCTAGTCAGCCTGAAGGCAGGTGGGGTGGGCCTCAATCTCACGGCTGCCGACACCGTGATCATTTTTGATCCATGGTGGAATCCTGCCGTTGAGGAACAGGCCATCGATCGCGCCTATCGGATCGGCCAAGACAAGGCGGTGTTCGTCTACAGATTGGTCGCTGCCGGCACGATCGAGGAGAAGATGGCTGAGCTCAAGGCCAGAAAGCGGGCTCTGGCCGACAGCCTGTTCGAACGCGATGGACATATCGCTTCGGCGCTCACCGAGGACGACGTGAACGCCCTGTTCGACGCTTGACCGGGCCCGGCGCTGCGGTGGGCACAGGCCGGCATAGTCTCTGGGGCGCGATGGCTCGCGAACGGGGAGGTGTTTTGCCCGACGTGTCAAACTGCAGTCGCAAGGCCGTAAGTCATTGATCCGGCAGGGGTCGGCTACTGTGCATGGGGTTGTTTCGCAATTTTATTGGCAGGTCACAAAAGCATGCGGCAAAAATGACATGGCACTGTCGGTCGGCGCTGTTCCCGTTCGTCTTCCACCCAGACAGATCTGACGGGAGACCAAAATGACCCAATCCCCCTACCGCTGGGTGATCGTCGCCGCCGGCGGCCTGCTTGGCTGCGTGGCCATCGGCGGCATGTTTTCGCTGCCGGTGTTCTTGCAGCCGATCACGAAGGACACCGGCTGGTCGGTGACCGGCATCTCCAGCGCGATGACGATCGGCTTTCTGGCCATGGCCTTCACCAGCATGGTCTGGGGCACGCTGACCGATAGATTCGGGCCGCGGCCGGTGGTGCTGACGGGATCGATCGTGTTGGCACTGAGCCTGTTCGCCGCGAGCCATGCGACCTCGCTGGTCGTGTTCCAGTTCGTGTTCGGTCTCCTGGTCGGGGCGGCCTGCGCGGCGATCTTCGCGCCGATGATGGCGACCGTGACCGGCTGGTTCGAGACCCAACGCAGCCTCGCCGTGTCGCTGGTCTCGGCCGGCATGGGCATGGCGCCGATGACGATGGCACCGTTCGCGGCCTGGCTCGTCTCCGGCCACGACTGGCGCACCTCGATGCAGATCGTCGCGCTGGTGGTCGGCGCCATCATGATCCCGGTCTCGTTCCTGGTGCGCCGTCCGCCGGCGCTGGCGCATGCGGCCGCTGCACCAAAGGGCGAGGGCGCACCGCAGGGCGAGTTGTCGATGGGCGAGGCGCTGCGCTCGCCGCAATTCTTGATCCTGCTCGCCACCAACTTCTTCTGCTGCGCCACCCATTCCGGCCCGATCATCCACACCGTCAGCTATGCGGTGAGCTGCGGCATTCCGCTGGTCGCGGCGGTGACGATCTACAGCATCGAGGGTTTTGCCGGCCTGGGCGGCCGCATCGCCTTCGGCGTCCTCGGCGACCGCTTCGGCGCCAAGCGGGTGCTGGTCACAGGCCTCCTGCTCCAGGCGTTCGGCGCGCTCGCCTACGTCTTCGCGCATCAGCTCGCGACGTTCTACGCGGTCGGCGCCGTCTTCGGTTTCATCTATGCCGGCACCATGCCGCTCTACGCCGTTCTCATTCGCGAGAACTTTCCGCTCAAGATGATGGGCACGGTGATCGGCGGCTCCGCGATGGCCGGCAGCCTCGGCATGGCGACCGGCCCGCTCGCAGGCGGCCTGATCTACGACGCGTTCTCGAGTTATGTCTGGCTCTATATCGCCTCCTGGGCGATGGGCCTCGGCGCCTTCCTGATGGCGATGACGTTCCGCCCGTTTGCAAAGCCGCAAGGCGAGGTGGCACCGGCGCCGGCGTAGGTTCGAGATCGAGGCGCAGCGTCAGAGCTGCGCCTCGATCGCCGTCTTGTCGATCAGCGACCAGACCTGTCGGATCCTTCCATCGTGAAACGCGTAGAAGACGTGCTCGCAGAAGGATATGCGCCTGCCGTTCACGTCGAGGCCCAGGAATTTTCCGGCCGGCGTGCAGTCGAATGTCAGCCGGCAGGCGATGGTGGGCGGATCCGAGGTCAGCAGCGCGATGTTGAAGCGTAGATCCGGAATCTCGCGGAAATCGCGCTCCAGCATCGCGCGATAGCCGGACAGGCCGAGCGGCCGGCCGTTGTGGACGACATCGTCATGCACGAACTGGCCGAGGGCCGGCCAGTCCTGCCGATTCATGCAGGCGATGTAGCTGCGATAGCGATCGGCGAGATCGGCGCTGTTCATCGTGAATTTCCCATGCTGCAAGCACAACGCAGCAGAGGCGAATTCGCCTCGCGGCGTCACAGCTGCTTTTCGAAGAACAGATCGGGGTAGGGATCGTCGTTGAAGCGCGGGATCTCGCGCCAGCCGGTGGTGCGATAGAGCTGGCCGGCCTCGGGCAGCGCACTATTGGTGTCGAGCCGCAGCAGCGTGATGCCAAGCTCGCGCGCAGCATCCTCGGTCGCGTCCATCAGGCGGCGGCCGAGCCGCAATCCGCGCGCGGCGGGCGCCACCCACAGACGCTTGATCTCGGCATAGCCGTGATCGGTGCCCTTCAATCCGACGCAGCCGATCGGCAGCGTGTCCGAGATCGCCACGATGAACGTGCCACGCGGCCGCCGCATGTCCTTGGCATCGGGATCGCGCGAGCGCGAGACGTCAAAGCCCTGCTTGAAGCGCCGCCCGAGCTCGGCGTAGTACTCGCCGAGGCAATGGCGGGCCTCCGCGCTTTGCGGGTCCATCTCGTCCAGCGTGACACGCTCGCGCGTCAGCGCGGAGGCGATCAGGTCCATCGCCGCCAGCAGCGCCTCGGCTTGCGAGTGTTGTGCCAGGAAGCCGTCGGCCTGCGCGTTCGACAGCGCCTCATAGGCCGCGAACTCGCGCCGGCCCGCGCGCGTGAGCTTTGCCATGCGCCGGCGCGCATCGTCCTCACGCGCGTTGGTCTCGATCAACCCTTCGTCCTCGAGGCTGCGGAGCAGCCGGCTCATCAGCCCGGAATCGAGACTGAGATAGTCACGGATCTCCGCCACGTCCGAGCGTCCGTGCCCGATCGCATTGAGTACCCGCGCCGCGCCGAGCGGCCGGCCACGCCCCAGGAACGAGGTATCGAGCGCACCGACGGCAGAGGTGACGGCGCGGTTGAAGCGGCGGACGCGGGAGACAGGATCGAGCATAATGTCTGACCTTAGTCAGGTATATCTGTCTGTCAATCGCATCGGCGGCTGCGAACCGAGATGTGTGGATCCACCTTTGCAGCGACGGAACATCGAGCTCCACGCGAATCCCGGCACTCGCCGCCGGGCGTCCGCCCTCTCAAGTCGCCAGTGGATTTCGATCCGAAGCTGGTTATGTCGCGTTCGCACCGGCGTTACTATCCGGCGCACTCCATTACTCGTGAGAACGGAAGCCGGAAATGACATCTTCAACAGGACGCGTCGCGGCCCGCAACCCGGTCAAGCTGTCGCGTACGTCGCCGCCGACGGACTTATCGCCGATCGAGTGGCAACGTGGCTTGCGGCGCCAGTTCGGCCGCGAGCAATCCTTCCTTCTGGAGAATTTCGGTGCCGACCCCTTCTTCTCGGAGTTCAAGGTCACCAACCCGGCTTCGAAATCGAGCTATCGCGTCGCGATACGCGGCCTTGGCCCCGGTGGCAATTTCTGCTCATGTCCGGACTATGCGACCAACGAGCTCGGGACCTGCAAGCACCTCGAGTTCACGCTTGCGCAGCTGGAAAAGAGGCGCGGCGCCAAAGCGGCGTTCGCGCGAGGCTATCAGCCGCCGTTTTCCGAACTCTATCTGCGCAATCAGGGCCGGCGGAGCGTGCATTTCCGCGCCGGAACCGATTGTCCGGCGAGCGTGAGGAAGGCTGCCGCCCGATTGTTCGATGAGGGGCGCGACGGCCTGCTGGCGGAGGATCGTCTGGACCAGCTCGACGACTTCATCGGTCTGGTGTCGAAGAGCGGGCATGAACTGCGCGCGTATGACGACGCGCTCGATTTCGTGGCGGGACGACGGGATGCCGAACGCCGCGCTGCGAAACTCGCTGAACTGTTTCCGCTCGGCGCGGGGGATCCCAAGTTGCATCGACTGCTCAAGACCCCGCTCTATCCCTATCAAGCCGAAGGGGCGCTGTTTGCGGTTCGCGCGGGCCGGGCGCTGATCGGCGACGACATGGGCTTGGGTAAGACGATTCAGGCCATCGCCGCAACGGAGATCCTGGCCCGTCACTTCGGCGTGTCGAGAGTGCTGGTGATCTGTCCGACCTCGCTCAAATACCAATGGCAAAGCGAGATGGCGCGGTTCTCCGGCCGGAAGGGCAACCGCGGCGCGTGCGTCATCGGTGGCGGCCGCGCCCAGCGACGGAAGGACTATCTGCTGGACGATTTCTGCAAGATCACGAACTACGAGAAGCTCCAGCCCGATCTCGATTTGATCGGCGCCTGGTCGCCGGAACTGGTCATCGTCGATGAGGCTCAGCGCGTCAAGAACTGGAATACGGTTGCCGCGCGGGCACTGAAGCGCATCGACAGCCCCTATGCAATCGTGCTCACGGGAACGCCCCTGGAGAACAAGCTCGAAGAACTGATCTCCATCGTCCAGTTCGTCGATCAGCATCGTCTGGGCCCGACCTGGAAGCTCCTGAACGAGCATCAGGTCAAGGATGAGACCGGCCGCGTCACCGGCTATCGGGATCTCGGCAGGATCGGCGAGACTCTCGCTCCCATCATGATCCGTCGCCGCAAATCGGAGGTGTTGCGGCAGCTGCCCGATCGCACTGATCAGAATGTGCTTATTCCGATGACCGGCCCGCAGATGGAGTTGCATCGAGAGAACGCCGACACGGTGGCCAAGGTCGTGCAGCGCTGGCACAAGACCAAATTTCTCTCGGACAAGGATCAGCGTCGGCTGACCTGTGCGCTGCAGAACATGCGGATGTCCTGCAATAGCACCTATCTGCTGGATCAAGAGAGCGATCACGGTCTCAAATCGGAAGAGCTCGCTGCGCTGCTGGATCAGCTGTTTGCCGCGCCGGACGCCAAGGCGGTGGTGTTTTCACAGTGGACGCGGACCCATGACGTCGTGATCCGTCGCCTCGAGGCGCGCGGGATCGGATATGTCAGCTTCCACGGCGGCATACCGTCCGAGAAGCGGCCGGAGCTGGTCCAGCGCTTCCGGGACGACCCAGCCTGTCGCGTGTTCCTGTCGACGGACGCCGGCAGCACGGGTCTTAATCTCCAGCACGCCTCGACGCTGGTGAACATGGACCTGCCGTGGAATCCCGCCGTTCTCGAGCAGCGCATTGCGCGCGTCCATCGGCTCGGCCAGGCCCGGCCGGTCCAGATCGTCAATTTCGTCGCGAAGGGGACAATCGAAGAAGGCATGCTGTCGGTCCTGGCCTTCAAGCGCTCTCTGGCGGAAGGCATCCTCGACGGCGGCAGCAATGAGGTCTCGCTGGGCGGATCGCGGCTGACCCGCTTCATGAAGGATGTCGAGAGTGTCACCGCGAGTATGGGAAGCGGGGAGGTGGTTGCGACGGCAGAGGAGACTGGAGCAGCCGATGGCGCTGGCGACGTTGAGGCCCTGGGCGATCTGGCAAGGGAAACTTTGGCCTCGCAAGCCGTTGCAGAACCCGCAGCGACGGCCGGCGATGTCGCCCCAGATCCATGGCAGACGCTGGTCCGGTTGGGTGCAGAGTTCATCGGCGCCGTTGCTGGTTCCGGCTCGCCAAGTCATCTCCGGATCGAGCGCGATCCGAGCAACGGTTCACAAAGCCTCAGGGTTCCGCTTCCGTCTCCGGAGATCGCAAACCGGCTGGCCGACATTCTCTCTGCCTTGGCCACGACTTTGCGCGGCGGGACAGCATGAGGCGTCATGCTATTTTCGGAAGATGGCTGGGCTGTGGACCTCAGTGAGTTGAGCGCGCTCGTATTCGAGCTGCGTGCGGGTGGGCCTGCTCCCGAGCGATGGAGCGCACTGACTCCCGTTCAGTCGAGCCCCAGCGCCTTGCGCGATTTGCGCGTCAGCTTCGCCGCGATCAGCGCGTGCGCCTGCGCCAAATACGCCGTGAGCTCGGCGTCCGGCAGCGCGTTGTTGCTGACGAGCTGCACCCATTTGGCGCGGGCCAGATACGGCGCCGGCCGCGCGAGACCGTGCTCGATCAGCATGGCATAGGCCATGTTGGAAACCTTGAACATGTAGCTGCCGGAGCGCGCGGCAAAGCCGCCGCCGAGTGCGAACATCTTGCCGCCGACCTTGAACACGGAGGTGCCCTCCCACTGCACCACCTTGGTGACGGCGGGCAGGTGCAGGCAGCGGGTTTCGAAGACCTTGGGTGTCATTGCCAGTGAGATAGCACGCCGCGGGCGGCTTGCAACGCGCGCGCTAGCGACACCGAGCTCAGCCCGAAACTGGCGTGACGCCGTCACTGGCGCGCCAGGCGTCCGGAATCACGAACACCTCGTCGGCGCCGTAGCCAAACTGTGAGCGGCGAATAGCTAGAAATGATGCACGCCGAGCGCTGAAAACGCGCCGTCATGAAGATCGTGGCCGTCGCTGGGCTGCCCGAGAAAGCCGAGATGCATCGTCAGCGGTGGCAGCGCCGCCATCGGCACCGCGCCGGCGGTATCGAGTCCGCTGATATCGACATCGTGCGTCGTCGCGGCGCCGTCATTGTGCGAGGCCAGCGGCGTGCTCACGATATCCGTGACCAGCGCGTTGAAGAGGTCGGGGGCGGACGCGTCATGTGTGTCGCCACCGATGGAATGCAGGAGGCCGCCGACAAGGCCAGTGACGCTGTCGGTGAGTTGGCCAATCGTTCCGGTTACGGCCGACGTCAACTGGGTCACCGTCGTGCTCAGACTGTCCAGCGTGTGCGACACCGCCGCCAGCGAGGTGTCGACAAGGTTCGTGATCGTGCTGCCGAGCTCGTGCAGTGACGACGCCGGATCGATGGAGACGGACGTCGCGACATCGGTGTGAGTGGAGCTGGTGCTGATTCCTCCAGGATGATCGGACGCGACGGGAGCGATGGGAGCCGCGGCGTGACTGTCAGCGAGAGCCGTCGCGCTGACCGGGATGTCCCGGGTGGCGGCGACATCGACGCCCCCATCGGCATACGAGAAGGTGGCAGCCGCGACGTCCGTATGAAGCGCTGTTGACGTTTCGCTGGTCGGAGGTGCGCTCGCATCGGCATGCTGATCGCCGGAGATCGGTTGGCCATCGCTCGGTGTCGTCTCCGCCGGCGTCGGATCGCCAGGGTGCGCGGGGGCGGACGGCAGATCCACCGGTATCGGTTGAGCATCGCTGCTGCCATGATGTCCGGCGGCCTCGGCCTCCTTCAGGAAGGCGACCAGAGCGGTCATGAACGCGACCGTCTCTTCCGTCGTGATGTTGCGGGCAATCTCGGCCTTTTCGGCACGGCGGTTGTTCTGCTCGGATGCAGCCATCGGCGTTGCTCCTCGTCAGCGTTCGCGGAAGGCGCGGGTGAGCTCGTCGCGCAGCGGCCCGAACAGATATTCGAACAGCGTGCGCGGCCGCGTCGGCACGATCACCTCGGCCGGCATGCCCGATTGCAATTCGATGCGCGACTTCTTGACATCCTCCGGCTCCAGCGAGACTTCGACGGCGTAGTAACCGGGGCCGCCGGCCTTGTCGTTGGTGACGCGGTCGGCCGAAACTGTACGCACGGTGCCGTAGAGGCGGGGCCGCTCGACATAGTTGACGCCGGTCAGCCGGATTTCGGCGCGGCGGCCGACCGCGACGTCGTTGATGTCGGACAGCTTGAGCTGCGCATCCACGATCAGTGGATTGTCCGACGGCACGATGTCCATGAGCTTTGCGCCGGGCTGGATCACGCCGCCTTCGGTGAACACGTCAAGCCCGACCACGGATCCGGTCGCCGGCGCGCGGATTTGCGTACGGGTGACGACGTCGGTCGCGGCGTCGATCTTCGGGGCGAGCTCGGCCAGCTTGTTTTCGGTCGAGCGGAGCTGATCGGTGATCTCGCTCATCCGGGCACGCTCGGCCTTGGCGATCTCGGCCTCGTTCTGCGCGATCTGCTGCTGCATGCCGGCGATACTGGCACGCTGCGCGCCGATGTCGGCCTGGAGCTTGGCGTCCTCGCGCTGCAAGGCCAGGATTCGCGTCTTCGGCGTGTAGCCCTGTTCATACAGGTGCTGCGCACCGGTCATCTCGTCGGAGAGCAATTCGCGTTGCTTCTCGGTGCCGGTGAGCTGCGCCTGAGTGCCGTCGATCTGCGCGTTCAGCTCGGCGATCTTGCGCCGGAGCACGGCGGTCTCCGCTTCGAACTGGTGCTTTCGCGCGGCCATCATCGCAATCTCGTTCGCCATCGCTTGTCGCAGCGCGGGCCTCGCATCCTTCGGATCGACGCCGAACTCCGGCGCGGCCTGGCCGTCGCGCTCGGCCATCAGCCGCGCTTGCGCCGCGCGCGAGGCGTCGCGGTCGGCGACCAGCACGTCCAGCTTGGCGCGGGGATCACTATCGTCGAGCACGAGCAGTAGCTGCCCCTTTTCGACATGAGCGCCGTCGCGGACCAGAAGCTGGCGGATCACGCCGCCATAGGGATGCTGCACGCTCTGGCGTCGTCCCTCGACCTGGAGATTGCCGCTGGCGATCGCCGCGCCCGAGATCGGGGCGAGTGTGCCCCACAGCGTCATGGCCGAAGCGAATGCGCCGACCACGATCGCGCCGACCAGGGCCGGCCGTCCCGGCCGCGCGTAATAGGCGCGCTCGCGGTCGGCGATATAGGTTGCACCGAGCGTGCTCATGATGCGGCCGCCCGTGCGGCAGCCTGCTGCTGCAAGGCCTGATAGACCTCACCGGGCGGGCCGAGCATGTCGAGCATGCCGCTTCGCAGCACCATCATGATGTCGACGATGTCGAGGATCGTGGTACGGTGAGTGATGACGATGACGGCCGCGCCGTCGGCCTTGGCGCTGAGCAGCGCGGCCTTCAGTGCCTCTTCGCCGGGCCCATCGAGATTGGCGTTGGGCTCGTCCAGCACCAGCAGCGGCGGGCGGCCGAGCAGGGCGCGCGCGAGGCCGAGCCGCTGCCGCTGACCGCCGGAGAGACCGACGCCGCCGACGCCGAGCCGCGTGTCGTACTGCCGGGGCAGGTCGAGCACCATGTCGTGGATGCTGGCGCGAACGGCAGCGTCGATGATCTCGTCGGTCGAGGCATCGCCGAAGCGCGCGATGTTCTCGCGTACGGTGCCGGCGAACAGACCGACATCCTGCGGCAAATAGCCGACATGGCGGCCGAACTCGACGGGATCCCAATGATTGTAGTCGAGCCCGCCGAAGCGCAGCCGCCCGGCAGCGGGTGCCATCGCGCCGACCAGGAGGCGCGCCAATGTGCTCTTTCCCGAGCCGCTCGGCCCGACGATGCCGAGCGCATTCCCGCCCGCGAGCTCGAAGGACAGGCCTTTCAGCACCGGTTCGGGCCGCGACGGCAATTCGCAGACGAGCTCGCGCACCTCGACCGTGTTGCGCTGCTTCGGCACGATGGTCTGCGGGGTGGAGAGATCGATGGTGGCGAGCAGGTCGCGCACCTGCGTATAAGCGTCGCGCGCGCCGATGAACTGCTTCCAGGTACCGACCGCCTGCTCGACCGGAACCAGCGCGCGGCCCATGACGATGCTGGCGGCGAAAATGGTCGCGGGCGTGATGGCATGGTCGATGGCGAGCCAGGCGCCGGCGCCGAGCATGAGGGATTGCAGCAGCAGGCGGAAGAACCGGATCGACGAGGTCATCACCGCATTCTTGTCGCTGGCGACCGCCTGCTGCACCAGCATCGCGGAGCGCTGGCTCTGCCAGTTGCGTTCGACCGCCGGCTGCATGCCCATGGCGCGGATCACGTCGGCGTGGCGCAGAACGTTCTCGGTGAAGACGTAGGACTGGTTGCCGGATGCCTCGGCCTGCTTCATCGGATTGCGGGTCAGGACCTCGTTCACGCCCGCGAGCCCCAGCAGCAACAGCGCGCCGATGGTGGCGACGAGGCCGAGCAGGGGATGGATGAAGAACAGCAGCAGCAGATAGATCGGAATCCAGGGCAGGTCGAACGCGAAATAAATTCCGGAGCCCGTCACGAAGGTGCGGAACTGGTCGAGATCGCGCAGCTGCTGGGCGCCACGCGAGGCGCCGCGCTCGGCCGATCGTACCACCAGCGCTTCGAACACGCGCGTCGACAGCTCGATGTCGAGCCGTATGCCGCAGCGGATCAGGATCCAGGCGCGCACGGCGTCGAGCCCGGCCATGGTCAGAAGCGCGATGGCGAGGATGAGGGTGAGCAGAACGAGCGTGGAGATGTTCTCGTTGAGCAGGACGCGGTTATAGACCTGCATCAGATAGAGCGGTGAAGAGAGGTAGAGCAGGTTGATCGCGCTCGAGAACAATCCGGCCCAAAGAAAGTGCGGCCAGAGTTTCTTGAGCGCCTCGCGCACGTCATCGCCGCGACGATAGGGCTGCTCCGCCGCCTCGTCCGCGACCGTCAAGAGCGCTGCCGCCATCTGAATGTCCTTAAGGTGTCAAAAGAGCCTGCGCCGGGACGCTGGTGGCTATGCATGGCGTGACGTGGGGCCGAGGCCCCACGTCACTATCGGTTATTGGGGAATTGCTATTCAGACCAGACCGTGGAGGAGGCCACCGACATCGAGATGGCCGACGTCCGCACTAAGGCCGACCGCGGTCGGCGCGGAGATCGATGCGTCGATGCCGCCGGTTCCCGCAAGCCCCGACGCGGAGACGTCGATGCTGGGGTTGGTCTCGATCAGCGCTCCCACATCGAGCGTGTGGGACAGATCGACCGAGCCGCTGGCGCCGGCCGTTGCACTTCCACCTGCATCGGCGACGCCCGACAGCGCACCCGTTGCTGTTCCAAGCAGGCCATCGACCGTGCCGAGCAGGTTTCCGAGAAGAGCCATGTGAACTCCTTTGAGGTTGGCAGTTGAGATCGCGACAGAAAAGTCGCTGACCATGAATCCTCCACGCCGCCAAAGGTTTCGGACTCATATGCGGCCATTTGGTGCTGATTTGTTGGGTGAGGAACTTCGGCCCGGGAAGGGCAGCGCGCCTGACTCGGTTGTGCATAAGCGAGATAGGCGCGTCGGGATGCGACGACATGCCAACAATTCAACGCCGATCTCGTGTCCCGGACGCAGCGCAGCGCTCTTCAGCGATGCGCTGCAGAGCCGGGACCCATGTTGCAGCGAGACGCGTCGCCTCTGGGTCCCGGCTCTGCGGAGCGTCATTGCGTGCCGCACCGCGTCCGGGACACGTGAGCGACCTGTGCCGCCACTCGACACATCGTCATTGCGAGCGCAGCGAAGCAATCCAGAAATGTATCCGCCGAAAAAGTCTGGAATGCTTCGCTGCGCTCG
>NZ_PSRT01000132.1 GCF_004212635.1 Bradyrhizobium genosp. SA-3
GGATGGCGCAATTGCACAGGTGCTGTTCGGCCTCGAGGACGAGGGCGCCAGATCGCGCGACCTGTTCCGGCCGGGCGCCCTGCCCGGCCTGCTGCCGCCGGGCACCTATCGTTTTGCCAATGCACCGCACGATGCACGGCTGGCGGCGCTCGCCTTCGCGCTCGGCAGCTACCGCTTTGCCCGCTACCGCAAGGCTGACAGGCCCGACGTCCGGCTGGTGCCGCCGGATGGCGTCGAGGTGACCGAAATCGATCGCATGGCAGATGCGGCGATGCTGGCGCGCGATCTCATCAACACACCGGCCAACGACATGGGACCGGAGCAGCTCGCCGCAGCCGCGCAAGCCCTCGCCGCCGAATTCGGCGCAAGCTTCGCCTGCACCATCGGTGACGATCTGAAGACGAATTTTCCGCTGATCCACGCCGTCGGCATGGCCTCCAGCCGCGCGCCGCGGCTGATCGACATCGGCTGGGGCGATCCGGCTCATCCCAAGGTGACGCTGGTCGGCAAGGGCGTCTGCTTCGACACCGGCGGTCTCGACCTGAAGCCGTCGAGCGGCATGCTGATCATGAAGAAGGACATGGGCGGCGCCGCCAACGTGTTGGCGCTGGCGCGCATGGTGATGGATGCGAAGCTGAAGGTGCGGCTACGCGTGCTGATTCCGGCCGTGGAAAACGCGGTCGCCGGCAATGCCTTCCGCCCGCTCGACATCTTCACCTCGCGCAAGGGCATCACGGTCGAGATCGGCAATACCGACGCGGAAGGCCGGCTCGTGCTTGCCGATGCGCTGGCGCTGGCCGATGAGGAGAAACCGGAGCTGCTGATCGACCTGGGGACGCTGACCGGCGCGGCGCGCGTTGCGCTGGGGCCGGATTTACCGCCCTTTTACACCAATGATGAGACGCTGGCCGCCGACGTCGCGCGTTGCGGGGTGAAGGAGAACGATCCGTTGTGGCGCATGCCGCTGTGGCCGCCTTACGATGCCTGGCTGGACTCCAAGACGGCGACCATCACCAACGCGCCGTCCGGCGGCTTCGCCGGCTCGATCACCTGCGCGCTGTTCCTGCAACGCTTCGTCGAGCACGCCAAGAGCTGGCTGCATGTCGACATCTATGGCTGGACGCCGTCGGCGAAGCCGGCGCGGCCCGAAGGCGGCGAGTGCCAGGCCGCGCGCGCCATCTACGCACTCTTGAGCGAACGCTATGCATGACCCGCGGCTGACGCCGGCGCGGGGCGACATCGCCGCGAAATATCTCGAAGGCAGGGTTGAGGCGGATCGCTTCGTCACCGGCGAGGAATTCGAGGTGGTCGAGGCGATCGCGCCGGTGCGCGAGCAGCCATCGTCGAACGCGATGCTGATGACCGAGGCGCTGCGCGGCGAGCGCGTCACCATCTACGACCGCAACGGCGAAGGCTGGGCCTGGGGCCAGCTCAACGGCGACGGCTATGTCGGCTGGCTGCCGGATGCAGCCCTCATGAAGCCCGCGGCCGCCCCGACCCACGTGGTCAGCGCGCTGCGAACATTTGCCTTCCCCGGCCCCTCGATCAAATTGCCGCCGGCGGATACGCTGGTGCTGGGATCAAAGCTCACGATCGTGCGCGAGGACGGGGCCTTCGCGGTGACGCGCGAAGGAACGTTCTTACCGAAAACGCATCTCGCCCCGCTCGATCATCGCGAGCCGGATTTCGTCGCCGTCGCCGAGCGCTTCGCCGGCACGCCCTATCTCTGGGGCGGCAAGAGCAGTCTTGGCATGGATTGCTCGGGCTTGGTGCAGGTCTCGCTGACTGCTGCCGGCATCGGCTGCCCGCGCGACAGCGACATGCAGCAGGCCGGCCTCGGCCGCGCGCTGGAGCCGCACGAGCGGGGCAGCTTGCTGCACGGCGATCTGATCTTCTGGAAGGGCCATGTCGCCATCGTCCGCGACGCCGGCTCCATGGTTCACGCCAATGCGCATCACATGGCGACCGTGATCGAGCCGATCGAGCCGGCGCTCGCGCGGATCAGGCAGGCCGGCAGCGAGGTCGCCGCGATCAAGCGGCTCTGACGGACGCTACGTCGCGACCGCCCCGTTCCCGGCCGTCTCCAGCCGGAACGCCGCGGCGAACAGCGCGCGGGTATAATCCGTCTTCGGGTTCTTGAAGAGCTCGGCCGCCTGTCCCTCCTCGACCACCTTGCCGCTGCGCATCACGATGAGATGGCTGGCGAGCGAGGCGACAACGCGCAAATCGTGCGAGATGAACATGTAGGTGAGGTCGCGCTTGCGCTGGAGCTCGCGCAACAGATCGACCATCTGCGCCTGGAACAGCATGTCGAGCGCGCTGGTCGGCTCGTCCAGCACGACGAAATCCGGCTCCAGCACCACCGCGCGCGCGATGCTGATGCGCTGGCGCTGGCCGCCGGAGAATTCGTGGGGATAGCGGAAGCGAGTCTCTGGGTTGAGCCCGACATCCTCGAGCGCCTTGACGACGCGCGCCTCGCGCTCCTCGCGCGAGAGATTCGGCTGATGTACGGAGAGGCCTTCGGCGATGATGTCGGCGACCGACATGCGCGGGCTGAGCGAACCGAACGGATCCTGGAACACGATCTGCATGTCGCGCCGGAAGGGCCGCATCTCCTTGAAGCGCAGGCCCTGGATGTCCTTGCCCAGGAACACGATGCGTCCGTTCGAAGAGATCAGCCGCAGCAGTGCGAGCCCCAGCGTGGTCTTGCCTGAGCCTGATTCGCCGACGACGCCGAGGGTCTCGCCCTTGCGCACGGCAACGCTGACGCCGTCGACCGCCTTGATGTGGCCGACCGTCTTGCGCATCAAGCCGCGCTTGATCGGGAACCAGACCTTCAGCTCATTGGCCGACATCACCACCGGCGCGCCCGGCTGCGGCGGGGCCGGATCGGGCTTCGGCTCGGCCGCGAGCAGGTCGCGCGTATAGGGATGTTTCGGGCTCTTGAAGACCTGCTCGACCGGCCCATGCTCGACGATCACGCCGCCCTTCATGACGCAGACGGTGTCGGCGATGCGGCGCACGATGCCGAGATCGTGGGTGATGAAGAGCAGGCTCATGCCGAGCCGCGAACGGATCTCGGCGAGCAGCGCCAGGATCTGCGCCTGCACGGTGACGTCGAGCGCCGTGGTCGGCTCGTCCGCGATCAAGAGGTCCGGCTCGTTGGCGAGCGCCATCGCGATCATCACGCGCTGGCGCTGGCCGCCGGAGAGCTGGTGCGGATAGCTCTTCAGCCGCGTCTCGGGCTCGGGAATGCCGACTTGCGTCAGCAATTCGAGCGTCCGCCTGCGCGCCTCGGGATTGCTGGTCGGGTTGTGCAGCTGGATGATCTCGCCGATCTGCGCCTCGATCGTATGCAGCGGATTGAGCGAGGTCATCGGCTCCTGGAAGATGATGGAAATGTCGCTGCCGCGGACCTCCCGCATCTGCTGCTCGGATTGATCGATCAGCTCCTGGCCCTTGAAGCGGATGCTGCCCGAGGGATGCGAGGCGTTCGGATAGGGTAGGAGCTTCAGGATCGAGAGTGCGCTGACCGATTTTCCGGAGCCGGATTCGCCGACCAGCGCGACGCATTCGCCGCGCTTGATCTGGAATGAGATCTTGTCGACCGCGAGCGTGGTGGCGCCGCCCTGGTGGAAGGCCACCGAGAGGTCGCGCACGGCAAGCAGGGGCTGGTTGATCGCGTCCATTGGTCTACCTGAACGTCTTGCGCGGATCGAAGGCGTCGCGCACGGCTTCGCCGATGAAGATCAAGAGCGACAGCATGATCGCGACCGAGAAGAAACCGGAGAAGCCGAGCCAAGGTGCCTGCACGTTGGCTTTCGCCTGCGACAGCAATTCGCCCAGCGAGGGCGATCCCGGCGGCAGGCCGAAGCCCAGGAAATCGAGCGCCGTCAGCGTCATCACCGAGCTCGACACGATGAAGGGCAGGAACGTCATGGTCGCGACCATGGCGTTCGGCAGCAGGTGGCGGAACATGATGACCGGATTGGAGACGCCGAGCGCCCGCGCCGCCTGAATGTATTCGAAGTTGCGCCCACGCAGGAACTCGGCCCGCACGAGACCGACCAGCGAGACCCAGGAGAACAGCAACAGGATGCCCAGCAGCACGAAGAAGCCGGGCACGAGCACCGAGGACAGGATCAGGAGAAGGTAGAGCGAGGGAATGGCTGTCCAGATCTCGATGAAACGCTGGAAGATGAGATCGACCCGACCGCCGAAATAGCCCTGCACCGCCCCCGCCGCGATGCCGATGACGGATGAGACGATGGTGAGGCACAGGCCGAACAGCACCGAGATGCGGAAGCCGTAGATCAGGCGCGCGACCACATCGCGCCCCTGATCGTCGGTGCCGAGCCAATTGTATTCGAGGTCGCGGCAGCTCTTCAGCCCCTTCTTCTCCACCACCGGCTTGCATTGCTTTTCGGTCAGCATCCAGGTCGGCGGCGACGGCGCCGGCGTCGGCAGGTCGAGATTGTGGGTGTCGTAGGAATAGCGGATCAGCGGCCAGACGATGCTGCCGCCCTTGTCCTTGATCAGCTTCTGCAAATAGGGGTCGCGGTAGTCGGCCGCCGTCTCGAAATCGCCGCCAAAGGTGGTCTCCGAGTAAGTCACGAAGGCCGGCCAATAGAGCCGGCCGTCGAATTTGATCAGGAAAGGCCGGTCGTTGGCGATCAGCTCGGCGAACAGCGAGACCACGAACAGAATAATGAAGATCCAGAACGACCAATAGCCGCGGCGGTTCGCCCTGAAGTTCTGCCAGCGCCGCCTGTTGAGCGGCGAAGGGGCGAACGACTTGCGCGTGATCGGAACGACCTCTCCCAGTGGTGATTGAGTCGTGGTCTCGATGGGCGTCGGCGCGGTAATCGTCATCAGACCTCCCGCGCCTCGAAATCGATCCGGGGGTCGATCCACATATAGGTCAGATCGGAGATCAGGTTGATCACGAGGCCGACCAACGAAAAAATGTAGAGCGTGCCGAACACCACGGGATAGTCGCGGTTGAGCACGCTCTCGAAACTGAGCAGCCCAAGCCCGTCCAGCGAAAAGATGGTCTCGATCAGCAGCGAGCCCGAGAAGAAGGCGTGGATGAAGGTCCCGGGAAAACCGGCGATCACGATCAGCATCGCATTGCGGAAGACATGGCCGTAAAGCACCCGACCCTCGCTGCATCCCTTGGCGCGCGCCGTCATGACATATTGCTTGCGAATCTCGTCCAGGAACGAGTTCTTGGTCAGGAACGTCATGGTGGTGAACGCGCCGAGCCCCATGGCGATCAGCGGCAGCGTCAGATGCCAGAAATAATCGATGATCTTCCAGTACCAGGGAAACTGCGACCAGCCGTCGGAGGTCAGTCCGCGCAGCGGGAACCAGTTGAAGAAGGAGCCGCCGGCAAACAGGATGATGAGAAGGACAGCGAACAGGAAGCCGGGAATGGCATAGCCAAGCACGAGAACGGTCGACGTCCAGGTGTCGAAGCGCGTGCCGTCCTTGACCGCCTTGCGGATGCCGAGCGGGATCGAGATCAGATAGGTGATCAACGTCAGCCAGATCCCGAGCGAGATCGAGACCGGCAGCTTTTCCTTTATCAGCTGGATCACGCTGACGTCGCGGAAATAGCTCTTGCCGAAATCGAAGCGCGCGAAGTTCCACACCATCAGGAGAAAGCGTTCTGGCGCCGGCTTGTCGAAGCCGAACTGCGCCTCCAGTTTCTTGATGAAATCAGGATCGAGGCCCTGCGCGCCGCGATATTTCGAGTTGATGGCATCCCCGCCGGCCCCCAACTGCCCCGGCGCGCGTTGCGCGAAATCGCCGCCGCCCGAAATGCGCGAGCTGCCGCCGGTGTCGGCGCCCGAGAGCTGCGCGATCACGCGCTCGACCGGGCCGCCCGGCGCGAACTGCACGACAATGAAGGACACGAAGAGGATCCCCAGCAGCGTCGGGACCATCAGGAGGATGCGGCGGGCAATATAGGCGCTCATGATTATTTCGCCTGCTCGAGCTTGGCCGCCTTGGCGCCATCATGCCACCAGATGTCGGGAGCACCGACGCCGTTGGCGTAACGCGGCAGCTTCTGGGGATGGCTGAACTGATCCCAATACGCCAGCCGGTGCGTCTTGTTATACCATTGCGGCACCCAATAGCGGCCGGCGCGGAACAGGCGATCGAAGGCCCGACAGGCGATCGTCAATTCCTCGCGGCTGTCGGCCGCCATGATCTTCTCGATCATGGCATCGATCGCCAGGCTGGCGACGCCCGCGAGATTGTACGAGCCCTTGGTGTTGGCAACCTGCGACGAGAAGAACGCGCGCATGGCATCGCCCGGCGTCGCCGACATGCTGAAACGCTGGATCGTCATGTCGAAGTCGAAATCTTCCTGGCGCGCCTTGTGCTGCACGGCATCGACGACGCGCACGCTCGCCTCAATGCCGAGCGTCCCCAGGTTCTTGATGTAGGGCGCATGGTGCGGCTGGAACGAGGGCTCGTCCAGCAGGAACTCGATCCTGAACACCTCGCCATTCGGCAGCACCCGCTTGCCGTCCTTGATCGGCACACCGGCCTCGTTCAGCAATTGCTGCGCCTTGCGCAATAGGCTGCGGTCCTGCCCGGAGCCGTCGGAGACTGGCGGCGTGAAGGGCGCCGCGAAGACGTCGTCGGGAACCTGGCCGCGGAACGGCTCCAGCAGCTTCAGCTCTTCCGGCGACGGAGGCCCGTTGCCGGCCATGAGGTCCGAGTTCTGGAATGGCGACACCGTACGGGCATAGGCGCCGTACATGATGGTCTTGTTGGTCCACTCGAAGTCGAAGGCATTGATCAGGGCCTCGCGCACGCGAGGGTCCTTGAATTTATCGCGCCGCGTGTTGATGAACCATCCTTGCGCACCTGACGGCGTATCGTCGGGCACGATCTCCATCTTGACCCGACCGTCCTTGGCGGCCGGAAAGTCGTAGCGCGTCGCCCAGATGCGCGAGGTGAATTCCTCGCGGTAGAGATAGTTCTTACCGGTAAACCCCTCGAAGGCGACGTCGCGGTCGCGATAGAACTCGTAGCGCACGACGTCGAAATTGTAGCTGCCGCGGCAAACCGGCAGATCGGCGGCCCACCAGTCCTTCACCCGCTCGAACTCGATGTAACGATTGACCTCGAACCTGCCGACCCTGTACGGACCCGAGCCGAGCGGAACCTCCAGCGACGACTCGTCGAACGAGCGGGACGCATAATACGTCTTCGAGAAGATCGGCAGGCCCGCGACATAGAGCGGGACGTCGCGTGCGCGCCCCTTGGCGAAGGTGACGACGAGCGTCGCATCGTCGATCGCTTCCGCACTGACCATGTCGCGCATCTGCACGATGATCAGCGGATGCCCCTTGGTCTTCAGCGCCGTCAACGAGAACGCCGCATCGTGGGCGGTGAGCTTGGTGCCGTCGTGGAATTTCGCCTCCGGCCGCATCGTGAAGCGATAGACCAGCCGGTCCGGCGATATCTGCACGGATTTGGCGGCGAGCCCGTACATTGCGTCCGGTTCGTCATTTGCCCGCACCATCAGCGGCGCAAACGTCATGTCCATGCCTTGCGCGCCGTCACCCTTGAGGATGAAGGCGTTGAGCGAGTTGAAGGTCTGGTAGGACTGGTTGTACGATTTCACCGACGGGATGAGCGAAAACGTGCCGCCCTTCGGCGCACCCGGATTGACATAATCGAAATGGTGGAAATCGGCGGGATATTTGAGATCGCCGAACGCCGAGATCCCGTGGGCCTCGGTCGGCCTTTCCGACGCCGTTGCGCCGCGCTGCCAGGCGGCACCGAGTGCGCCGGCGACACCCAGGGCAAGCACATGCCGGCGTGAAAGCTGCGCCATGCGCAAAGGCTCCCTCAAGAGCGTTTTCCGTTCCGCGCCGCTTTCTCGGCGTCATACCACCACAGCGTCGGCAGGCCGGACCGCCCATATTTCGGCATTGGCTCGGCGTGGCTGAAGCGATCCCAACGTGCATAGCGCGCGAACGGATAGGTGAACTGAGGCACCACGTAGAAATTCCAGAGCAGCACGCGATCGAGCGCATGGGTAGCGGCGACGAGACCAGCGCGATTCTTGGCGAAGATCACCTTCTCGATCAAGGCATCCACGGCAGGGTTCTTGATGCCGATGGTGTTGCGCGCACCAGGCATGTCGGCAGCCTGCGAGCCCCAGAACTCGCGCTGCTCGTTGCCCGGCGAGAGCGACTCGCCCCACTGATCGATGATCATGTCGAAGTCGAAGCTGCGCAGCCGGTTCTGGTACTGCGCATCATCGACCGTACGAACCGACGCATTGACGCCGATCCGCTCCAGTGATGGCTTGTAGAACAGTGCGATCCGCTCGGATGAGGGATCCTGCACCAGGATTTCGACCGTCAGGACCTTGCCCGAGGCGTCCACCAGCTTGTGGTCGCGCACTTCGAAACCGGCCTCTTTCAGCAGCTTTGCCGCTTCGCGCAGATTGGCGCGCACGGCCTCCGGAGTGCCGCCGACTGGATTCTGGTATGGCGTGGTGAAAACTTCCGGCGGCACCTTGTCCTTTACGGTTTCGAGGATCTGCAATTCCTCTCCCTGGGGCAGACCGGTCGCGGCAAGTTCCGTGCCTTCGAAATAGCTGTTGATGCGCTTGTACTGACCGAAGAAGAGCTGCTTGTTCATCTCCTCGAAGTCGAAGGCATAGTTGAAGGCGCGCCGCACCCGCGCGTCCTTGAACTGGGGACGCCTGATGTTGACGACGAAGGCCTGCATGCGGCCGGAATCGTTGATCGGAAATTCTTCCTTGATCACCCGCTTCTCCGCGACAGCGGGGAAGTCATAGGCCGTCGCCCACTGTTTGGCGGAGTTTTCCGCGATCCAGTCGGCCTGGTCGGCCTTGAAGGCTTCCAGCGCCACGATGTTGTCGCGGAAGAACTCGAAGCGCAGCTCGTCGAAATTGTTGGTGCCGATCTGGCTGGGGAGATTGGCACCCCAATGATCTTTCACCCGCTCCAGCTTGATCGAGCGTCCCGCCACGAATTCCTTGATCCGGTAGGGCCCGGAGCCCAGCGGGATCTCCAGCGTGGTCGCGCCGACGTCGCGCTTGCGGCCCTGCGCATCGGTGCCTTCCCACCAATGCTTCGGCAGCACGGTCAGTTCGCCGACGATGGTCGGCAATTCGCGGTTGCCCGGCCCGTCGAAGCTGAACTTGACGTCGCGCTCGCCGACCTTCTCCGCTTTGGTCACGTGGCGATAGTAGGACGCGTACATCGGGCTCTGCTGCTTGAATGTCTCCAGCGAGAAGATGACGTCGTCCGGCGTCACCGGCTTGCCGTCATGCCAGCGGGCTTCCTTGCGCAAGCGATAGATCACCCAGGAGAAATCGTCCGGATGTTGTGCGGCCTCGGCAAGTTCGCCGTACTCGGTCGCCACCTCGTCCTGCGCCCGGGTCATCAGCGTTTCGTAGATCATCGCCGCGGCTGGAGCGAGGGAGCCCTTGATGCCGGCGACCGCGAGGTTGAAATTATCGAAGGTGCCGATCGAGATCAGGCGGGCGACGCCGCCCTTGGGCGCATCCGGATTGACATAATCGAAGCGCTTGAAGTCGGCGGGGTACTTGATGTCGCCGAACAGCGACAGCGCATGACGCCAGGGCAGCTCACCTGCAGACCGGGCCTCGCCTGCCCTGACAACGGAAACACCCGCAGTGGAACCGAGGGCGGGAAGCACGGCGGCAGCGGTGCCGGTGAGCAAAAGATCGCGTCGGGTAATGGCCAAATCAACATCCCTGTCTTGAAGGAGGTTACCCCTTTAAGTGCCCAATATAGGCGAGGTTTCGACCGAATACGTTGCTTTTTCCTCATCTTCGGGAGCCTCGGCAGGCGCTCCGGTGCGGCCAAACGCCCCGACGGCGAGGCTCCGTGGGCCGAATATGGAAACGGCCAGGCTTTTCAGCCTGGCCGCAGATTTCAAGAGGGAGTCTTGACGCCTTACTTCGATGCCGTCGGCAGCGGCTGCGGATGCTCCGACAGCGAATTCAGATAGGCAATGACGTCGGCGCGTTCGGAATCCTTCGGGATACCGGCGAAGCCCATCGCGGTGCCCGGGACGAAGCCCTTCGGATTGGCGATGAACTTGTTGAGATCATCGAACGTCCAGGTGCCGCCCTTGGCCTTCATGGCGGCCGAGAAGTTGAAGCCGCCGCGGCCCTCGCCCCTCTTCTCGCCGACGACACCATAGAGGTTCGGACCGACGCGATTCGGGCCGCCCTTCTCGAATGTGTGGCAAGCGCCGCACTTCTTGGCGGCCGCCGCGCCCTTTTCGACGGAAGCGGTCTGGAGCAGCTTTTCGATCGGCTCGGAAGAGGCTGCAGCGGCGCCGCCGCCTTCCTTGCCGTGGCTGGCATCTTCCTTGACCGCGATCTCGAAGCCCGGCTTTTCCGGCATCTTGGGGGAGAATAGCGCCTGGGCGGTGAAGCTCGTCACCAGCAGAACGAGACAGGTGCCGAGCACGGCACCGAGAATCTTATTGAGTTCGAAAGAGTCCATTTCCGGCCAGGCCCCACCGCAAGAAGGAAACAGCGGCCCAAGCGGCCGCCAGGACGAGCCTCGGGAGAATCAAAACGTTCCTTAATGTTTCCCCGAGTTTTGCCATTGAGATATCGGTTTGCCCGGGGTCTGGCAACCCGTATAAGCGACCCGGCTTTCAGCCCGTCCCCACTCCATTTCTCGGCGCGGAAAACGCCCCGTTTCCAGGCCCTTGACCCAATGATCGATCCCCGCATCCTGGTGCTGATCCCGGCCCGCATGGCCGCCACCCGCCTGCCCGGCAAACCGCTCGCCGATATCGCGGGATCGCCGATGATCGTACACGTGCTGCGCCGCGCAGAGGCCGCTGCAATCGGCCGGGTGGCGGTCGCAACCGACACGCCGGAGATTGCCTCGGTCGTCACCGCCCATGGCGGCGAGGCGGTGATGACCCGCCCGGACCACCCCTCGGGCTCGGACCGCATCCACGAGGCCATGCAGAAGCTCGATCCGGACGGCAAGGCCGAGATCGTGATCAATCTGCAGGGCGATTTCCCGACCATCACACCTCAGACCATCCGCGAGGTGCTGCCACCCTTTGCCGAGCCTGCGGTCGATATCGTGACCCTGGCCTCGCAGATCCACACCGAAGAGGAGGATCTCGCCCCGAGCGTCGTGAAAGCGATAGGCTCGCCGATCGGGCCGCGGCGGCTACGGGCACTTTATTTCACCCGCGCCACAGCCCCATACGGCAACGGACCGCGTTACCACCACATCGGCCTTTACGCCTACCGTCGCGCCGCGCTGGAACGGTTCGTGTCGCTGCCGCCATCGCCTCTGGAGCGCCAGGAGAGCCTTGAGCAACTCCGGGCAGTGGAAGCCGGCATGCGCATCGACATCATGATCGTCGACAGCGTGCCCCGTGGCGTGGACACGCCGCCTGATCTCGAAACCGCGCGTAGTATCCTTTCCAAATCCTGAGCCGCTGTTACAAGGCCGATCATGAGCAAGCTGAAAATCGCATTCCAGGGCGAGCCTGGGGCCAATTCCCACATCGCCATCGTCGAAGCTTATCCCGACGCCGAGCCGATGCCCTGCGCCACCTTCGAGGACGCACTCTCGGTGATCTCGTCGGGCGAGGCCGATCTCGGCATGATCCCGATCGAGAATTCGGTCGCCGGCCGCGTCGCCGATATCCATCACCTTCTGCCGGCCTCCGGCCTCTTCATCATCGGCGAATGGTTCTTGCCGGTTCGGCATCAACTGATGGCCGTGAAGGGCACCAAGCTCGACGACATTAAGAGCGTCGAGAGCCATGTCCATGCGCTCGGCCAGTGCCGGCGCATCATCCGCAAGCTCGGCATCAAGCCGATCGTGCACGCGGACACTGCCGGCAGCGCCCGCGACATTTCCGAGCGCAAGGACAAGACCGTCGCGGCGATCGCCTCGCGTCTCGCCGCGAAGATCTATGGGCTCGATATCCTCGCCGAGGACATCGAGGACGAGGCCCACAACACCACGCGCTTCGTGGTGCTGGCGCGCGAGCCGAAATGGGCCGCGCAAGGGTCGGGCCCGCTGGTCACGACGTTCGTCTTCCGGGTGCGCAATTTGCCGGCCGCGCTCTACAAGGCGCTCGGCGGCTTTGCCACCAACGGCGTCAACATGACCAAGCTCGAAAGCTACATGGTCGACGGCAATTTCTTCGCCACCCAGTTCTATGCCGACGTCGACGGCCATCCCGACGACAAGGGCCTCGCCTTCGCGATCGAGGAGCTGAAATTCTTCTCGCGCGAATTCCGCATCGTCGGCGTGTATCCGGGACACCCGTTCCGCGCGACGTTCAGCGAGGCGCAGGATTAGCTTCGTGTCCCGGACGCGCGAAGCGCGAGCCGGGACCCAGCGCCGCGATACTCAGACGTGCGATGGGCCCCGGCTCAGCAGCGCATCATTTCATGCTGCGCTGCGTCCGGGGCACGATTTACGCCGCACTTTTCGCCAGCCCGAACGCCTCCGCCAGCAGCGAATACGACTTCTTCCGCGCCTCGTGGTCATACACGGCGGTGATCACCATCAGCTCGTCCGGCTTGCTCGCATAGATCAGCGGCTGAAGCTTCTTCTGCACGGTTGCCGGGCTGCCGACGAACAGGCGCGAGCGGTTGCGGAGGATCGAGATGCGCTCGGCATCCGTATAGGGATAGGCCACCGCCTCCTCGACGCTCGGCAGCGGAAGATATTGGCCGCGGTCGCGGCGAAGCCGGTTGAGGTCGAAGGAGCTGGCGAGCCTTTCGGCCTCCTCATCAGTGTCGGCCGCGATGGCCGCGACCGCGAGGATCGCATGGGGGCTGCCGCGCCAGGCCGAGGGCTGGAAGCGGTTGCGGTAATGCACCATCGCATCGATCGCGTCGTGGGACGCGAAATGATGCGCGAAGGCGAAGCCCATGCCGACCTGCGCTGCGAGTTCCGAAGAATAATCGCTTGAGCCGAGCAGCCAGATCGGCGGCAGCTTGGTGTCGTCGGGCATGGCGACGACATTGTTGTAGGGGTGGCCCGCGGGGAATTCGCGGGTCTCCCACAAGATCAGTTCGTGCAGCCGCTCCAGGAAATCGTCGCCCTCGCGGCGATCGAGCCGGCTGCGCAGCGCGTAGGCCGTGGCGCCGTCGGTGCCGGGAGCGCGGCCGAGACCGAGGTCGATACGACCAGGAAACAGCGCCTCCAGCATCTTGAAGCGCTCGGCCACCACCAGCGGCGCGTGGTTGGGCAGCATCACGCCGCCGGAGCCGACACGGATGTGTTTCGTCACCGCCGCGATCTGCCCGATCATCACGTCGGGCGCGGGGCTCGCGACGGACGCGAGGTTGTGATGCTCGGCGAGCCAGTAGCGGACATAGCCGAGCCCGTCGACATGGCACGCCAGATCGATGCTGTTGCGCAGCGCCGCGGCGGGCTTGGTGCCGGTGGTGACGACCGAGAGGTCGAGGACTGAAAGCGGGATCATGGCGCGTTAACGTAATGGAGTGCCGTGCAGCGGCAATGGGCAGGCTGCGCAGGCCTGACGTGTACGGACCGGCGGGCACGCTGAGACCTCTAGTTGGGACAACTGCTACTTCTGTATAACTAAATTCGATTTGCCCACCGCCGAAATCGGATCGACGAAAAGGCGATATCTAAAATAATCATTTTAGATCAATATATTATACTTGCCAGCCTCCTTCCCACTAAGACCGCTCCTTGTAACAAAATTCCTTCTATTGAGATCGCAATGGGCAATTTCCCATCCGAGATGGGCTGTCGACCAAACGGTCTTTGCCCTATTTTAGGTCTCCCAAGCCAGACCCCGGCCGCCGCCTGAAATTGGAGTGAGTGGTGCCATGACTGACGTGACGACGCCTGGTAAGGCCAACGGGCAAGACGGGCACCTGAAGCGACCTGCGATCTCCTTCGAGTTCTTTCCGCCCAAGACCGAGGAGATGGAGCGGAATCTTTGGGACACCATCAACCGGCTCGCTCCGCTCGACCCGAAATTCGTCTCGGTGACCTACGGCGCCGGCGGCTCGACCCGCGAGCGCACCCATTCCACGATCGCCCGCATCCTGAAAGAGACCGCGCTGCTGCCCGCGGCGCATCTGACCTGCGTCGGCGCCTCGCGCGGCGAGATCGACGAGATCGTCGACCGCTATCACGAGGTCGGCGTGCGCCACATCGTGGCCTTGCGCGGTGATCCCGTTGGTGGCATCGGCACGCCCTACTTCAGCCATCCCGACGGCTACCAGAGCTCGGCCGAGCTCGTCGCGGGGATCAAGAAGCGGCACGGCGACATCGAAGTGAGCGTGTCGGCCTATCCCGAGAAGCACCCCGAGGCGCGCGACTTCGAGGCCGATATCGACACGCTGAAGGCCAAGGTCGATGCGGGTGCGACGCGCGCGATCACCCAGGTGTTCTTCGATAACGATCTCTACTTCCGCTACCTCGACCGCGTCCGCGCCCGCGGCATCAACATCCCGATCGTGCCGGGCATCATGCCCATGCACAATTTCAAGCAGGCGAGAGCCTTCGTCACCCGCGCCGGCACCACCGTGCCGGACTGGTTCGCCGCGAAATTCGAAGGCCTCGACGACGACGCCGAGACCCGCAAGTTGGTGGCCGCAACCGTTGCGGCCGGCCAGGTGCAGAAGCTGGCCAAGCACGGCGTCGACACCTTCCACTTCTACACCATGAACCGCGCCGATCTCGTGTTCGCGATCAGCCATTTGCTCGGCATTCGCGCCAAGAGCGCGCAGAAAGCTGCGTAAGATCAGATGACCGTCACCTCTCTCAAGCGAACTGCCCTGCTCAATGCCGCGCGCGAACGCATCCTCGTGCTCGACGGCGCCATGGGCACGATGATCCAGAATCTACAGCTCGACGAGGCCGCCTTCCGCGGCGAGCGCTTCAAGACTTTTCATCGCGACCTGCGCGGCAACAACGATTTGTTGATCCTGACCCAGCCGCAGGCAATCGAGGACATCCACGCCGCCTATTTGCGTGCCGGCGCCGACATCGTCGCGACGAACACCTTTTCCACAACGTCGATCGCACAGGCCGATTACGACCTCACCGATATCGTCTACGAGATGGCGCGTGAAGGCGCCCGCCTTGCGGGCAATGCGGCACGCCGTGTCGAGACCGAGGACGGCAAGCCGCGCTTCGTCGCCGGTGCCATCGGCCCGACCAACCGCACCGCCTCGATCTCGCCCGACGTTTCCAATCCCGGCTACCGCGCCGTCACCTTCGACGATTTGCGCAAATCCTATGGCGAGCAGATCCGCGGGCTGATCGACGGCGGCGTCGATCTGCTGCTGGTCGAGACCATCTTCGATACGCTCAACGCAAAGGCGGCGCTCTATGCGATCGCCGAAATCACCGAAGAGCGCGGCATCGACATGCCGGTGATGGTGTCAGGCACCATCACCGACAAGTCCGGCCGCCTGCTCTCCGGCCAGATGCCGGAAGCGTTCTGGAATTCGGTGCGGCACGCCAAGCCTGTTACCATCGGCTTCAACTGCGCCCTCGGCGCCGAGGACCTGCGCGCGCATATCGCCGATATCGGCCGCGTCGCCGACACGCTCGTGTGTGCCTACCCCAATGCCGGCCTGCCGAACGAGTTCGGCCAGTATGACGAGAGCCCGGAATACATGGCGCGCCTGATCGGCGAGTTCGCGCGCGACGGCCTCGTCAACATCGTCGGCGGCTGCTGCGGCACCACGCCCGATCATATCGCCGCGATCGCCGCTGCGGTGGCCCCGCACAAGCCGCGCATCGTGCCGGAGATCGCGCCGCGCTTGCGGCTCTCCGGCCTCGAGCCGTTCGTGCTGACGGATGCGATTCCCTTCGTCAATGTCGGCGAGCGCACCAACGTCACCGGATCGGCCCGCTTCCGCAAGCTGATCACCGCCGGCGATTACACCGCCGCGCTGCAGGTCGCGCGCGACCAGGTCGAGAACGGCGCGCAAATCATCGACGTCAACATGGACGAGGGCCTGCTCGATTCCGAGGCGGCGATGGTGACCTTCCTCAACCTCGTCGCCGCCGAGCCCGACATTGCGCGCGTCCCGGTGATGGTCGATTCCTCGAAATTCTCGGTGATCGAGGCCGGCCTGAAATGCGTGCAGGGCAAGCCGGTCGTCAATTCGATCTCGATGAAGGAAGGCGAGGACAAGTTCATTCATGAGGCGAAGATCGCCCGCCGCCATGGCGCAGCGGTCGTGGTGATGGCATTCGACGAGGTCGGCCAAGCCGACACGTTCGCGCGCAAGACCGAGATCTGCAAGCGCGCCTACGACATCCTGGTCAACCGCGTCGGCCTCCCGCCTGAGGACATCATCTTCGATCCCAACATTTTTGCGATCGCGACCGGCATCGAGGAGCACAACAATTACGGCGTCGACTTCATCGAGGCGACGCGCTGGATCCGCCAGAACCTGCCGGGCGCGCATGTCTCGGGCGGCGTCTCCAACCTGTCGTTCTCATTCCGCGGCAACGAGCCGGTGCGCGAGGCCATGCACTCGGTGTTCCTGTATCACGCCATCAAGGCCGGGATGGATATGGGCATCGTCAATGCCGGTCAGATGATCGTCTATGACGACATCGACCCCGAGCTGCGCCAGACCTGCGAGGACGTCGTCCTCAATCGCGATGCCGGCGCATCCGAGCGCCTGCTGGCGCTCGCGGAAAAATTCCGCGGCAAGAAGACGGAGAGCAAGGAAGCCGATCTCGCCTGGCGCGAATGGCCGGTGGAGAAGCGGCTCAGCCACGCGCTCGTCCATGGCATCACCGAATTCATCGAGCAGGACACCGAAGAAGCCCGCAAGGCCTCCTCACGCCCGCTCGACGTCATCGAGGGCCCGCTGATGGCCGGCATGAACGTGGTCGGCGATCTCTTCGGCGACGGCAAGATGTTCTTGCCGCAGGTGGTGAAGTCTGCGCGCGTCATGAAGCAGGCGGTGGCCTGGCTGATGCCGTTCATGGAGGAGGAGAAGGCCCGCAACCTCGCCAGCGGCATCGGTGCGGACGCGAACTCCTCCGCCGGCAAGATCGTGCTCGCGACCGTCAAGGGCGACGTCCACGACATCGGCAAGAACATCGTCGGCATCGTGCTCCAGTGCAACAATTTCGAGGTCATCGATCTCGGCGTGATGGTGCCGGCGGCCAAGATCGTCGAGACCGTGAAGGCGGAGAAGGCCGACATCGTCGGGCTGTCCGGCCTGATCACGCCTTCGCTCGACGAGATGGCGTTCTTCGCCGGCGAATTGCAGCGCGAAGGCCTGAAGTTACCGCTCTTGATCGGCGGCGCCACGACGAGCCGCGTGCATACGGCGGTGAAGATCGACCCGAGCTATCGCGCCGGTCCGGTCGTGCATGTCAACGATGCCAGCCGCGCCGTCGGCGTTGCCTCCGCGCTGCTCTCGCCGGAGAAGCGCGAGGCCTATGCCGCCGAGGTGCGCGCCGAATACGCCAAGATCTCGGAGGCGCATCTGCGCGCGCAGGCCGACAAGAAGCGGCTGAAGCTGGCCGATGCCCGCGCCAACCGCGTGCCGGTCGATTTCGCCGCGAACAAGCCGGTGAAGCCGACTTTCCTCGGCTTTAGGAGCTTCGACGACTACGGCATCGCAGAGCTCGTGCCTTACATCGACTGGACGCCGTTCTTCCAGACCTGGGAGCTCGCCGGACGCTTCCCCGCCATCCTCGACGATGCCAAGGTCGGCGAGGTCGCGCGCTCGCTCTATGACGATGCGCGCAAGATGCTCGACACCATCGTGAAGGAGAAGTGGTTCCGAGCGCGTGCGACCATCGGCTTCTGGCCGGCGAATGCGCAAGGTGACGACATCGTGCTCTATGCCGATGAAAGCCGGACCAGGAGCATTGCGACGCTGCACACGCTGCGCCAGCAGCTCGAGAAGCGCGAGGGCCGCTTCAACGCGGCGCTCGCCGACTTCGTCGCGCCTGTCGGCACGGGCGTAGCCGACTATGTCGGCGGCTTCGTCGTCACCGCCGGCATCGGCGAGGATGCGGTCGCCGACCGCTTCAGAAAAGCCAATGACGACTACTCCTCGATCCTGTGCAAAGCGCTAGCCGACCGCCTCGCCGAAGCTTTCGCCGAGCGCATGCATGCCCGCGTCCGCCGCGAGTTCTGGGCTTATGCACCTGGCGAGACGCTCACCAATGAGGAGCTGATCCTCGAGAAGTATCAGGGCATCCGCCCCGCGCCCGGCTATCCCGCGCAGCCCGATCACACCGAGAAGGCGACGCTGTTCGCGCTGCTCGATGCAGAAGCGACCGCCGGCGTGAAGCTGACCGAGAGCTTTGCGATGTGGCCGGGCTCATCCGTGTCCGGGCTCTATTTCGCGAACCCTGCGAGCTATTATTTCGGCGTCGGCAAGATCGAGCGCGATCAGGTCGAGGACTACGCCGCACGCAAGGGCATGAGCGTTGCGGAAGCCGAGCGCTGGCTCGCGCCGGTGCTGAACTACATTCCCTCGCAGCAGGGGACCGACAAGGCCTTCGCGGCAACACCGGCGAACGACGAGATGCCGAAGGACCTCGCCTCGCATCCGCCGGGCTGCACCTGCGCAGTGCATCTGGTCTGGCAGAAGAAGCGCGCGGGGGCGGGGTAGACGCACGGTGTCGTCCCGGCCTAGCGCGCAATTGCGCGCTAGGCCGGGACGACGTCAGGGTGAGTAGCGCGCCCGACCATCACCAAAAAAATGAAAAAACAACCCCATGCACAGTAGGGATGGGGTTGAAAGGTCTGAACCATTTTTATCGGAACTGCAGGGCCGAGCGAGATCGTCGACGACGGGACCACGACCGCCAGCATGCTTGACCCGTCGGGCAAAACACCTGTAACAATTCATCATCGCCTGCCGGGCCAGTTTCGCACCTCGCGATGCGAGCCCCGTCACGTCATTGTCGTACCAGCGGCGGCGCGATCTCGAACGCATCCGGCTTCTGGCAACGCTCGCGCCACAGTGCGAGCGGTCCTAGCGTGCGCGCATTGAGCACACTCGTACACGATCAAGACGGATTGCAGTCCCACAGCTCGCATCACCGGCTTGTGTTCGCGCGGGAACCGGAGGTTGTGAACTGGATCACTTGTCGCTCAACCTAGATTCGATACTCTCTCGGCGTACTACCTTCAAACCGGTGGTTTGCTCGGGATCGAACATGAAACACATCATTGCACTGTTCGTCGCTGCGATCACTCTTGTCGTGCTGCCCACGATTGCCGCGGCGGGCTGTCCGAAAGGCTACGTGCCATGCGGCGAACGAAATCAGCTGTGCTGTCCGGGAAAGTAGCCGGCCGCAAATCGTTTTGGCTTGCTAGCGGAGTTTTTGTCGCGGTGGGGCTGGTGATGATCGCAGCCTGGGCGGGATTCCCGCGAAAGAAGCAGACGATCACGGCCATCCTCTCCGAGACCGGATATTTTGAGGTAGTGCCGCCGAGCACGTTCGGCGGCCCTGGCACCATCAACACGATCGAGTATCTGAGCAACGGCCGGCTGGAGTTGCATCCGACTTGCGATGTCGATCCCGCGCTCCTGACCGGCAAGATCCAGAAATCGCCGACTGTGGACCGGGAGTTGAAGCAATCGCTGGAGAAGAATCTCGACGTGTCCGCACAGGTTAGGGACAAGCTATCCGCCGTCGCCGGCATGCAGCAGGTCGATTCGATCCACCTCAAGCTCGAGAACGCCAACATTCTGCTTGTTTCCGACGAGTCGCTGATGTCGACGCGCAATGCGTTGCTGAAGGCCGAATGCGCGGACGCGGTCACTCAGAACATTTCGAGCGGCGGCGTCGTGTGCCAGACCCGGTCCGTCCTCGAGGCCGACGTCGTCTACGAGATCAAATATCACAACAAGGTTTCGATGGAGGAACGGGCCAAGCTGACATCCGAGATCGCAGCCAAGCTTGACCTCGATGCACACCAGGGAGCCGACGACAAGGTGGCCGGCTCGCAACTGTTCTTCGGCATAAGGCTGTTGCCATATCCTATCCTTCTGGATTCTCCCACCGGCAAGCCTAAACCCTGTACGCGGGAGTAGGATCGACGCCGCGCGTCAACCCTTCGGCGGCGCCAGCGGTTGCACGATCTCCTTGAACGGCGCCAGTGCCTCGCAGCGCTCGGCATGCGCTGACAGCGCCGGATAGCGCGCTGTGTCGAACAGCTGCGGGTGCGCCTCGCGGGTGAAGCGGACGACGCACGCGACTGCAACGTCGGCATGGCCGATGCGATCACCCAACCAGTACGGTGTCGTCACCTTGGCGCGCTCGGCCTCCAGCACCTTCAGCACGTCCGCGATCTGCGCCTGGCAGCGCTCGACCCACAGCGCGAGCTGCTCCTTCCGCAGCACGCGCTCATAGAGCAGGCTCACCGCCTTGTCGCCGAGGCCGGAGGCGAGCGCGCAGATTCGCAAATGCTTCCGCCGCTCGGCGCCGCCGCGCGGCATCATCGCCTTCCCCTCGCCGACGAGTTCGTCGAGATAGTCCAGGATGATCGTGCTCTCGATCAGCGCCTCGCCGTCGTCGAGCACCAGCGTCGGCACGCGGCGCAGCGGATTGTACGGCGCGATTCTGTCGGCATCGCCGAAGGTTGACCACGGCTTGTGCTCGAAGCCGAGGCCATAAAGCTTCAGCGCGATGGCGACGCGGCGGACGAAGGGGGAATCATATTGGCCGATCAGGAACATGGTTCTCGCTCTTCCCAGTGATTGGACACGGCAGGGCCGTCCAATTCATCGCCAATCCGAGCCTGCTGCAACAAATATCTTGGAAGGAGAGCATTGCGCTGGCCGCAACAAAGCGAGATCAATGCGCGCCCGACCAGTCGGAGCCGCCGCGTATTGATCTGGCAAATTGGAAGAGCGACGGCGGCGCGTATACTCCGTCATTGCGAGCGAAGCGAAGCAATCCAGGATCTTTCCGCGGAGACAGCCTGGATTGCTTCGTCGCAAGAGCTCCTCGCAATGACGGTGTCGAGGCAGTGGTGTCGCCAGGATTGAGCCGTGCGCGAGAAGAACCCGGATTGCGCTTCGCGCCTTCGCTCTGTGAGCTACGGCGGACAAGCCGTTCCATCAGGGCACGGACTACTCGACAATCGGCACGTGCTTCGCAGCATCGCGCGGCGCCGTGCCATTGAGGCGCGGATCGTCGGCGATCTCGATTTGTCGGCGAAAGGGGCAGAAGCCGGAGCGTTGGTAGAACGCGACGGCCGACGGATGGTCCAGGGTGCAGGTGTGCACCCAGACGCGGCGCAGCTCACGTGACCACGCGAGGTCCAGCGCGCGGTTCATCAGGAAGCGGGCGGCGCCAGTGCCGATCAAGGGTGTGGTGACGCCGAAATAGGTCAGCTCGCACTGGCCGGGCTCGCGGAAATCCAGCTCCAGCAAGCCTTCATCGCAGCCGTCCAAGACGAGTGCGTAGACCTCGATGCCCGAGGCGTGGATGACCGCGGCAAGCTCCGTATCGTTCATGCGAGCCCGCGAGAACCACAACCAACCCTCGCCGACGCGGCGGAAGAGATCGCGGTACCAATGAAGCGCGGGCGTGTCGACCTTGCGCAGGGTCCAGGCGCCTGGCGGATCGTCGCGGCGCGCGGGAGGTGCGGTCATTTCCAAATGTGTGACGACGGCGGCGATCTTGCCGGCGGAAACATCGGAATAGCCGTCGGGGAGGATCATCCTTCGTTACTCCGTTTCATCGCGAGCGCCCCCGAGCTGGCGCCACACACTCCATCGTCGTCCCGGCGGAGGCCGGGACCCATAACCACAGGGAGTGGTTTGGCGAAGATTGGTCGTTCGGGATTGGCTCCGCGTGCCATCGATTAGACCTCGCGGTATGGGTCCCGGCTTTCGCCGGGACGACTCGGAGAGAGAGGCCGCTACCCCTCCCCCTCATCACTCGCCAGCACGCCCTTCACCGCCCTTGCCCATCCAGCCAGCTTCCTCTCCCGCGTCGCCTGACTCATGTTCGGCTTGAAGCGGTGCTCGAGGCGCCAGTTGTCGGCGAACTTTGTCGGCTCGGGATAGACGCTCGCCTGGAGGCCGGCGAGATAGGCGGCCCCTAACGCCGTCGTCTCCTGGATCACGGGACGGTCGACGGGGGCGTCGAGGAGATCGGCGAGGCGCTGCATGGTCCAGTCGGAGGCGGTCATGCCGCCGTCGACGCGGAGCACGACGCTGGCCGTTTCCGAACTCGGCCAGTCTGCGCGCATCGCGGCCCAGAGGTCGAAAGTCTGGTAGCAAACGCTTTCGAGGGCAGCGTGGGCGAGCTCGGCGGGGCCGGTGTTGCGGGTGAGGCCGAACAGCGCGCCGCGCACGCGCGGATTCCAATAGGGTGCGCCCATGCCGACGAACGCAGGCACGAGATAGACGCTCTGCATGGAATCGGACTGATCGGCGAGCGGACCGGTCTCGGCCGCGTGCTTGATGATGCCGAGGCCGTCGCGCAGCCACTGCACCGCCGAGCCTGCGACGAAGATCGAGCCTTCCAGCGCGTAAGTGCGCTTGCCATCGAGCTGATAGGCGACAGTGGTGAGCAGCTTGTTTTTCGACACCACGGGCGTGGTGCCGGTGTTGAGCAGCGCGAAGCAGCCGGTGCCGTAGGTCGACTTCATCATGCCCGGGCGGAAGCAGGCCTGGCCGATGGTCGCGGCCTGCTGGTCGCCGGCGATGCCGGAGATTGCGATGGCACCGCCGAACAGGTCCGGCGTGCTCTCGCCGAAGCGCGCGGAAGAATCCTTCACCTCGGGCAGCATCGAGCGCGGCACGCCGATGATCTCCAAGAGCTCGTCGTCCCACTGCCCGGTGTGGATGTTGAACAGCAGCGTGCGCGAGGCGTTGGTGGCGTCGGTGGCGTGGACCTTGCCGCCGGTGAGGCGCCACAGCAGATAGCAATCGACGGTGCCGAACATCAATTCGCCGCGGGCGGCGCGCGCCCGCGCGCCGGGGACGTGGTCGAGGATCCAGGCCACCTTGGTGCCGGAAAAATAGGGATCGATGATCAGGCCGGTCTTCTGCGAGATCACGGGCTCGTGGCCGTCGGCCTTCAGCTTGGCGCAGATGTCGGCGGTGCGGCGGTCCTGCCAGACGATGGCGCGGTGCACGGCCTGCCCGGTGGCGCGGTCCCACACCACGGTTGTCTCGCGCTGGTTGGTGATGCCGATCGCGGCGATGTCCTTTGCGCTGATGCCGGCCTGCTCGATCGCCTCGCGGCACACCATCACGGTCGAGGTCCAGATGTCTTCGGGCTCGTGCTCGACCCAGCCCGAGGCCGGAAAATGCTGCGGGAATTCGGCTTGCGCCTTGGCCGCGATGGAAATGTCGCCGCGAAACACGATCGCGCGCGAGGAGGTGGTGCCCTGGTCGATGGCGAGGACGAAAGACATGGCGGCTTACCCTGGCGTTTTCTTGGCGTTTCCCTAGGAAGGGATCATTGTGTCGCGCCAAAGGGAGCGGATTGGAGGCGGAAGGTCAATATCTCTCCGCGCCCCAAACCTTGCCGTCCTCCCGGCGAAGCGTCGAATGCCAAAGCAATGGGCCGATCTCTCCCCGGCGTCGTCCCGGCGAAGGCCGGGACCCATAACCACAGGGATAAATTTGGCGAAGGTTAGTAGTCCGGGACTCGCACTTCATCCCCACCGAAAGATCACGCGGTATGGG
>NZ_PSRT01000133.1 GCF_004212635.1 Bradyrhizobium genosp. SA-3
CTGACGCTGGTGAAGGACGCGCGCAAGGTGGGGCGGCTCGGTGAGGGGCTTGCCGCATGGGCCGGCCGGTCGGCGCGCGAGATCGTCGACACGCCGATGCTTCAGAACGCGGTCGCCAAGGGTTCGGTGCTGCGGCCGGGTGCGACCGTGAGCGCGATCAAGGCTGCGTTCCGAACTGAAAAGGCCGGGGCGCTGGTTCGGCTCGGCAAGGACGTGACGCGCGTCGCCGAAAAGACCGGCACGCGCGGGGCGATGGACACGTTGCGGATCGCCGAAGGCCCGAAGGATGTTGCGCGCGCGGCCCGGCTTGCGCAAGCGCAGGGCGGCAAGACCCGCGCCATCATGAAACTGCTTGGCCGTGGCGCGCTGCTCCTCATCGGCGGTGCGTTCGATCTGACGCTCTGGCTGTTCGGCGCGGCACTGACGCTGTTTGGGCTGTTGTCCTCGATCAAGGCGACCGCCGAGCGCCTGACCCAGGCCTGGTGTGATCGCAAGCGCGCGCGGCGGCTCCGCCGGGCGCAGATGGCCGCCGAGGCCGCTCTGGCGGATGCAGCCCTCAGGGCGCGATGAGATTGAGGTAATTCGTAGCCGCGCTTGAGGCTATTGTTTGAGCATGATCTCCGCGCAAACGCGTTCCGCGTTTGTGGAGCGGAAAAACCGCTGCACACTTGTCCGGATCGTGCTCTAAGATCGACTTTTCCCCTCCAGACCTGCGGAACTGATGATGCCGAGCTTCCACAACGGCGCCGTTGAAATTGCCTATCTCGACGAAGGCGAGGGCGACCCGATCATTCTCTTGCACGGCTTTGCCTCGAGCAAGAACGTGAACTGGGTCTATCCGACCTGGGTCTCGGAACTGCGCAAGAACGGCCGCCGTGTCGTCGCGCTGGACAATCGCGGCCACGGCGAGAGTGCGAAGCTTTACGAGCCCGCGCAGTACTCGATCCCGGTCATGGCCGGCGACGTGCTGGCGCTGATGGATCATCTCGCCATCCGGCGGGCCGACATCATGGGCTATTCGATGGGCGGACGGATGGCGGCGTGGCTCGCGCTCAACGAGCCGCAGCGCCTGCGCTCGGCGATCCTCGGCGGCATCGGCATCGGCGGCCTGATCGAGGGCACCGGCCCCGGCGAGAACGTCGCGAAGGCGCTGGAGGCGCCCTCGCTCGACGACGTCACCGATCCCGTGGGTCGCACCTTCCGCGCCTTCGCCGATCAGACCCGCTCGGACCGCCGGGCGCTCGCCGCCTGCCTGCGCGGCACGCGGGAGCTCATGACGAGAGCACAGGCCGCGCGCATCGAGGTGTCCGTGCTGATTGCGGTCGGCACTGCCGACGACGTCGCAGGCTCTGCCGGTGCACTCGGCGCGATCATCCCGGGCGCGCAAGTGCTCGATATTCCCGGCCGCGATCACATGCGGGCGGTCGGCGACAAGGTCTACAAGACCGGCGTGCTCGATTTCCTCTCACGCCGTAGCTGAGGTCTCGTCCGTCGGCGCTTCGTCGCCGAACGCGCGAAACAGCGCCGTCAGCACCACGAAGGTCGCAACCCACACCATCCGCGCGCCATAGCGGTCGTGCGGACCGGAGATCACGCCGCAGATGAAGGCGTTGCCGAGCAGCGCCAGTGTCACGGTCGCTGCCAGCAGCGTCAGATCGTCCAGCCGGCGGCTTGCGAGCGCATGGGCAAGCAGCGCGACCAGCCCCAGCATCGAGGCCAGCGCGACGGGGATGTGCAGCCAGTTGACGTCATCGAAATTGACGGCCCAGTGCTGCTGCCGCGCCGCGCGCATCGGCGCGACTTGCGCGGGTATGTAGCGCTCGATGATGCCGTAGGTGTGTGGGATCCAGCCGTTGGTGCCTTCGCCGGTTGCGACATGCAGCAATTGTTGCCCCAACGCCCGCAGCGCCGCGCCGGCCTGCCAGGCCGGATAGTCCGCGAGCGAATGCACGACGATGTAGCCCATCTCCTCGTTCATGCCTTCGAAGCGGCCGAGCGTATTGAACATGCTCTTGCCCCATAGAAACTCGTCTGCGGTCGCCGGCAGCTCGTTGCGATAGGGGCAGAGCTTGTAGTGTTCGCGTGGACAATGATCGTTGAGATAGCGCGCAACGATGCCGTCCTGCATCATGCGGCCGAAGGCGACGCCATAGCCGCCAGGCGTCCAGGTCCATTTGCCCGACAGCGCATAATTCGCCGACATCAGCATCAGGCCGCCCGCGACGATGGTGAGGCTCGCCAGCGCCAGTCCGGCAAGCGGAAGCCGAGCTCTAAGGAGCGGCCGCGCCATCCAGCCGGCGGCGCACAGACCGAGCAGCACGCCGAGCGTTGCGCTGTGGGTCGCTGCGGCAAAGGCGGTGAAGACGAACAGCGCGAATTTTTCGAGCCGCGAAGTGCGGTGTGCTCCGATCACCAGCAGGAACAGCGACAGCACCGACAGTCCCGCAAAGATGTCGGTGAGCAGCATGCTGGCCAGCCAGGGCAGGGCGGTCGACAGGATCAGGAGCAGGCTGATCGCGACGAAGCGGAAGGTCTGCATCAGGCCGAGCACCCGCAAGCTGAGCTGCAACAGCCACAGCGTCGCCAGCGACTGGACCGCGAGGTTGATCCAGAAACCAAAACTCTCGCCATAGTGCAGATAGAGGCCGAACACGGTGGAGCGGCTCGGGACGAGATAGCCCTCGTACCAGCGCGCCAGATAGCCGCCGGTATCCCATTGCAACAATGGATAGCCGTTCCAGAACGCCGGCGCGATCATCAGCAGGGGCAGGGCCATTGCGGCCAGCCGCAGCCATAACGAGCTCGCGGCGCGCGCGCGCAATTGGTCGGTGGTGATGCTCAAAACTGTTCCGTCCTCGCTCGGACCATGCCCGCAATAACGGTTGGGGGAGAATTCACCAATAGTTTGATGTGGCCCGGCTTGAATTTGGCAAAACTCTGACCACTTTGAGCCGACCTCGCCACTTGGGGGTGCCAGAAGAAAGTCTTGTGTATCAATGCTTTGGCTTGCTCTCGCGGGGCAAGGCACTGTTCACTCTCAGGCAAGCCGGTCAGGACTTTGTCGCCTAGACTGTGCTATAGAGCCAACAAAACCAGCCCATTCGAAAGAGCAATTCCCATGGCAGTGCATCAGGTCAATCCGGGAGGAAAGCTCGCATCGCTCGATCCGATCTGGGACCGGATCCGGAGCGAGGCGGAGGACATCGTCCATCGCGAGCCCGAGCTTGCGACCTTCATCTATTCGACGGTGCTGCATCACAGCCGCCTCGAAAATTCCGTGATTCACCGTCTCGCCGACCGGCTCGATCACGCCGCGCTGTCGGGCGATCTCGTGCGCCAGACCTATGACGAGGCGCTGCGCGACGATCCCGATCTCGGCAACGCCTTCCGCGCCGATCTCGTTGCCGTCTACGACCGCGATCCCGCGACCTCGCGTTTCATCGATCCCTTGCTCTACTTCAAGGGCTTTCATGCGATCCAGACCCATCGCCTGGCACACTGGCTCTATCTGAAGGGCCGCAAGGATTTCGCGTACTACCTCCAGAGCCGGTCGTCGGCGGTGTTCCAGACCGACATCAACCCCGCCGCGCGCATCGGCCGCGGCATCTTCCTCGACCACGCCACCGGCTTCGTCTGCGGTGAGACGGCGGTGATCGAGGACGACGTCTCGATCCTGCACGGCGTTACGCTCGGCGGCACCGGCAAGGAGAACGAGGACCGTCATCCGAAGATCCGTCACGGCGTGCTGATCGGCGCCGGCGCAAAGATCCTCGGCAACATCGAGATCGGCCATTGCGCGCGCATCGCCGCCGGCTCGGTCGTGGTCAAGCCGGTGCCGCACAACGTCACGGTTGCGGGCGTGCCCGCCAAGATCGTCGGCGAAGCCGGCTGCGCCGAGCCGTCGCGCACCATGGATCAGATGATCAACGCGATGGGGCTTTGATCTCCGTTTGATCGGAATGGAGCCGGATTTTCCGGCCCTTTCCGTCCCAAAATTCTTTGGCAATTCATGCTGGCGGTTCGTCGCGTCTCGTCGTAAACCCCGCCAACCAGATTTCGATTGGAGACTTGCCGTGGACGTCAAGGAAGTGAGAAAGCTCGACGCGTATCTGAAGCGCGTATTCGGCAATCCCAAGATTCGCGTCGTGCCGCGGCCGAAGAAGGACGATTCCGCCGAGGTCTATATCGGCGAAGAATTCATCGGCGTGCTCTTCGTCGACGACGAGGACGACGACCGCTCGTTCCAGTTCCAGATGGCGATCCTCGAGGACGATCTCGTCGATCAGGAGTAGTTGTTGTTGCTTCGCCGCCGTTGCGAGCGAAGCGAAATCTTCGCCGTGCGCGGCGCTCTCTCGTGTCCCGGACGCACCGCAACGCCCTTAGCGGTGCAGTGCAGAGCCGGGACCCAGAAGCCACACGGCGCATCCCTGCAACATGGGCCCCGGCTCAGCAGCGCACCGTCGAAGAGACGCTGCGCTGCGTCCGGGGCCCGCATCGAAATTGAGGCGCGCTCTCTCCACACCGTCATTGCGAGCAAAGCGAAGCAATCCAGGAAGCTTTCCGCGGAGGGATTCTGGATTGCTTCGCGGAGCCTGTCATCGGGCCGCGCTTCGCGCGGACCCTTTGGCTCGCAATGACGGGCATTGGCTTCACGGCTGCATAACTCTATTTCTTCGCAAGAACACGCAGCCGCGCCGTTGCGTCAGCGACGAAGACGCCTTCCGCATCGACGAGGTCGGCCTGCACGACCATGTCGCGATCGGTCCGCTCGACGACCCGCGCACGCGCCGTGATGGGTCCGACTGCGGCCGGCTTCAGGAAACGCGTATCGAGGCTCCTCGTGACCACGGTCAGGTCAGGCGATAGCGCCGCGAGCGCGCAAATGCCGGTGGCCGAATCCAGCATCGCCGCCAGAAAGCCGCCCTGGATCGTGCCATGCCTATTGGTGAATGCGCTTTGAGCCTGGAAGCGGATCAGAGCGATCTGGCCGGTCTCGTCAAACCCCAACCACTCGCGCCCAAGCAATTGGGCGCCGGGAGGGAGAGGTGTTGCCGCGTCATTCAAATCCGCCACCGCATCATGACATCATGCCCCTGTTTTGCCCGACGGGTCAAATGCGATTCGAAAAATACGAAAATGCTCAATGCTGCCAATGCTTGGCTACTGTGCATGGGGTTGTTTTCGCAGTTTTTGTTTTGGAGGCCCAGCCGCGAGCCCCCGCTCACCCCTTCGGCCCGCGCAGCTGCGCCGTCAGCTTCTCCATCGCCTCCGCCACGTCACGCCACTGCGACAGCCACCTCCGCGGAAAGCGGAAGGTGAGGTCGGCGCCGCCGACGCGCCGCTCGGAGAGGCACATGCCGGGCGTGGCCGCATCACGGGTGCAGCGCGCGGTCAGCGCGGGGCTTGCAGCGGAATAGAAGTCCTCGCTGCCGTAAGGGGTGTCGGCCCGGAACATCCGCATCGTCAGACCCTCTTCGGGCATCGTCGCGGCCTGGTCGAGATAGCGCGGATAGATCGTGGCTGTTCGCTGCTCGGGCGCGAGCGCGTCGTGATGGGCCGCGATCGACAGGAAGATGCGATCGATCGATTGCACCGTCGCCTCCACCGTGTCGGCGGTGACGTGCTTCGGTGCGCCGGGCGGCTCCAGCGAGGGATAGAGGAAGTCGAGATCGATGCGCTCCTGCGGCCCGGTGTGGCGCTGGATCTTCATCCGGATCGCCGATGTCGGCAGATTGAACAGCGTGCCGCCGACGCTCACCGGCAGCTTGTCCGGGGCGTTCGCACCGCGCGTGCCCCAGGTCGGCCACAGCAAGTAGGCGACGAGCGCCACCGCGCATGCCGCAGCCGCGCCGCTGAGCACGATCGGGACGACGTGCGCGCGGGTGTGCGTGCGGGGAGAGCGAGGGGAGGCTGCCGAAAACACCGTCATGAGCTAACGCAAGGTAAGCCGGAGTCGGCCGCTGGCCGACGAATCAGCGGCGAATATGCCATGTGGCGGCGATTTCGCGCAGTGTTCCCGGCTGCGGGAAAGGGGCAGAGCCCTGCGCCGGACGGCGGGCGGCGTTAACCTTCTCTTAAGGATAATGTAGCGTTAACCAGCACTATTTGTCACAGGAAGGCGGTGGCGTTGCGTAAGGGCGGACCGTTCCGATGACACCTGAAGCTCTCAATACTTTCTTCTCGATCTGCATTGGTTTCGCGCTCGCGGGCGCGCTCGTGAACGGATACCAGGCGGTCGCGCAGCGTCCTGCCGGCTTCGGCCTGTTGCAGGACGGCGTGGCGCCGAAGACCTTCGCGGCGGTGCCGTTCCTGGTCTTCGCGGCGCCCTTCATCATCATGCGCAACACGCTGCGCGGCATGCGCGTGGAAAGCCGCCGCGCCGAATTCGTGATGATGGCGACCCTCATCGCCGGCTTCTGGAGCATGATGAGCGGCACCTTCTTCCTGATGACGCTGCGCGCGGCCGGCGTGCTGGGCTGACGCCTCCGACTTTCCCCGGGACGCTCTGCGTCCCAGGGCTGCCCGGCGTGGCGGCCCTTTGCGTCCAGGCCGCCGTTTCGCTATGCCAGGATCATCCTGACAGGAGACCTCCATGGCGATCTACGAGCTCGACGGGCAGGCGCCCGACCTTCCCGCCGACGGCAATTATTTCATCGCGGAGACCGCCACCGTGATCGGCCGGGTGCGCCTGAAGCCGGGCGCGAGCGTCTGGTTCGGCGCGGTGCTGCGCGGCGACAATGAGTGGATCGAGATCGGCGAGGGCGCCAACGTGCAGGACGGCTCGACCTGCCACACCGATCTCGGCTTTCCGCTTGTCATCGGCAGGAACTGCACGGTCGGCCACAACGTCATCCTGCACGGCTGCACCATCGAGGAGGGCGCGCTCGTCGGCATGGGCGCGATCGTGATGAACGGCGCGAAGATCGGGCGCAACAGCATCGTCGGCGCCGGCTCCGTCATCACCGAGGGCAAGGAGTTTCCCGAGCGCTCGTTGATCATCGGCTCGCCGGCGCGCGTGATCCGCACGCTCGATGACGCCCAGGTCCAGAAGATGGGAAGTGCCGCCAGATTCTACGTGGCCAACGGTCCGCGCTTCAAGAAGGGCTTGAAGCGGATCGGCTGAGATGCCCGCCGGCCGCGCGCGGGCGCCGTGTGATCTCCGCTCGTCGCCGAAGGGGAGCGTCAGCGTCCCTCCGATTCGCGCGCTTCGGTCGCGCCCGCCACCTTCTCGTGGCCGGCTGACCATAGCGCATGCTCGTCGCTGCCGTCCAGGTAAGGATTGGCTTCGGCGGGGATGCTTTCGCGCGCGGCGCGTTCGCCTTCAGCAAAGGGATCGCGATCGGTCATCGTGATTTGGCCTCCTCGCCTTCAAGCTGATGTGACGGCATTTGTTCCGGAACAGGTGTTCGCCGCAGCGGTTGACCGGCAAAGGGAGAATTTCCGATGTCTGCCAGATCGTCCGCAACCAAGACCATGATGGTGATCCTCGCACTCGCGGCGATGCCGGCCACCTCGTTCGCGCAGGCGACCGGCGGCTCTGCGGGGTCGACCGGAGGCTCTGCGGGTTCGACCGGAAGCTCTGCGGGACCGACGGGGGGCGTCGCCAACTCGCCGGCTCCGCCGCGCGGGACCAACAGCCTGGGGACGGCTCAATCATCCGGCCCGGGCTCCGGAGCCACCATCGGCACCGGCTCGGGTGCCGCGGACGCCACCGTCAATGCCGAGAACCGGCTGCTCGACAAGAAGATGAAGAGCATCTGCCGCGGCTGCTGACGCTCGCGCGGAATTGAGACAGCGTGGCTGTCAGGAATGCCCAAGTGACGTTAGCTTGATCCTGCTTTGAAGCGTGGAGCGTGTCCACGCGGAGGATCGAGTGATGTTACGCAAGATGATCATGACGACGCTGGCCGTCGCGGCGGTCGGGCTGTCGGCGCCGCAAGTGGCCCAGGCGCGCGGTTTCGGCCATGGTGGCTGGGGCGGTGGCGGCTGGGGTCATGGCGGCCACGGCCATTGGCATGGCGGCGGCTTCTGGCCGGGCGTCGCGATCGGGGCGGGCCTTGCCGGCGCCGGCTACTACGGCGCGTACTATGGTTATGGCTATCCCTATTACGGCAGCCCCTATTATTATGGTGCCGGCTACGACGATGGCTATGGCGGCTGCTATGTCGTTCGGAAGCGGATCATGACGCCAGCTGGATGGCGATACCGCCGCGTGGATGTCTGCGAATAGCATCCTTGGCGACGAATAGCTGGCCCATCAAAGAACAAGGCCGTTGACGCAGTATACCGTCAACGACCTTGCCAGCCCCGGACATTGAAATCGGCTCACGCCATCCGGTAACCGCGAGCATGGCGCGGAATCATACGCGCGAATGTGATCCAGTTCACAAGTGGCGAAAATAAAGTTCCGGTCGCGCTGCGATCGGCTCAGCCGCGCGAACGCTTGCGCGCGCTGGCGTGGACGCGTTGCCGCGCCAGTTTCCTGCGGGTAACCGAGGGCGTTTCAGCCTCGGTGGCCCGGGCGCTGGCAAAGGACTGCCGCAAGCTATCGATGGACTCGTTCAGCGTCGCGACCTGCTCGGACAGGCGCTTGGTGTCGGCCTGCTGCGCCGCCATCAGCCGCTTCATGGTCTGGAGCTGGTCCTGCACGATCTGGAGCTGGTCGATCGATTCCTGCTGAGTCGCCTCCAGCCCCTTGGTCTTCTCGACCAACTGCTCGGACACCTGTGCCGTGCGGGCCTGGAGCAGCCGCGATGCCACCACCCGATCGGTCTCCGGTGCCGCGCCGGTATAGGCGCGCCAGACCGCAATCGAGGTCACGCCGGCGATGAGCAGGAGAAGGGCGGCGGCGGTCAGCGCGATCGGTTGGCCGCCGAGGCGAAGCAGGGGGTTGGACGGTGTGTCCTGTGCGAGATCGATCATCGCGAACAAAGCCCAAACTGAAACTTGGTGCGTGGCGAAGACCGGCAACCAGAGGTCGCCGGGGCGTCCCGAAAGCCTTACGTTTCGGCAAGGAATGGGACCAAAAAGAGGCTAAGGGCAAAAAAACCAGCAATCAGGGGACCTTAGGGCCTCCGAAGGCCTCTCAGGGGCACGGATCAGGGCTGAAACGGCGAAAACGGCCCGGAATAGGTCTTCGACCGCGGCGCCGCATAGGGGCCGAGCCGAGACGTCGTCAGTCCCAGCCGCACCACTGATTCCGCCAGCGTCACGGCGGCGGCGACGCCGTCGACGACGGGCAGGCCATGCGTGGCGGCGAGTTCGCTGGCGAGATCGGCCATGCCGGCGCAGCCGAGCACGATCGCCTCCGCGCGGTCGTCGCGGATTGCGGCCGAGATCTCCGCGGAGATCTTGCCGACGGCATCGGCGTTGCGCTCCTCCAGTGCGAGCACGGGGACCTCGGCGGCGCGGACGCGGGCGCAGCGCTCGGCGAGGCCGTATTTCCGCAAGTTGTGTTCGATCGGCACGATGGAGACACCGAGGGTCGTCACCACGGCAAAACGCGCCGCGATCAGGCTCGCCACGTGGAAGCCGGCTTCGCCGATGCCGATCACCGGTGCCTTGGCGGCGGCGCGCGCGGCATCGAGGCCGGTGTCGTCGAAGCAGGCGATGATGTGCGCATCCGCGCCGTCGCGATCAGCCTCGCGGATGCAGCCGAGCATGCCGGGCACGGCGAAGGCCTCGTCGTAAAAACCCTCGATCGAGACCGGGCCCATCGCCGGCTGGCGCGCATCGATCGCGGTGCCGGGCAGGGCGATGCTGCGCGCCGCAGCGGCGATCTTCGCCGTCATCGTCACAGTGGTATTGGGATTGACGACGTGAAGGCGCATCGGATCAGACAAGTCCCTTTCTCAGACAAGTCCCTTGCCGGCGTCCGAGCCCTTGGCCGCCTGCCGCTTGTTGAGCATGTGGATGGTGCCGAGCGCAAGCGTGATCACCGCGAACGACACCGCCGAGATCACCGTGCCGAGCGCGTAGATGTCCGGTTTCGTCACAGTGGTGGTGAGGCCCTGGAGATCGAGCGGCAGCGTGTTCACCGGACCGATCGCCTGGCTGGAGCGGGCGAGCTCGTCCCAGGACAGCGTGAAGCCGAACAGGCCGATGCCGATCACCGACGGCAGGATGATCGGCAGCACGACATGACGGAACGTCTGCCAGGGCGTCGCGCCGAGATCGCGCGCGGCTTCCTCGAGGCGCGGATCGAAGCGGTTGAAGATCGCGAACATGATCAAGAGACCGAACGGCAGCGTCCAGGTCAAATGGGCACCGAGGCCTGAAGTGAGCAGGCCCATCGAAGTCTCGAAGTTCTCGTTCCAATGCGCCTTGATCAGGTCGTCGATGATGCGGAATTCAAGCGAGATGCCGAGCGAGGTGATGATCGAAGGCACGATCAGGCTTGCGATCGCCGAGTAGAACAGGATGCTCTGCGCCCTGAACTTCCTGCGGAAAGCCATGCCGGCCGCGACCGACAGCACGACGGTGACGGCCATCACGACGAGGCCGAGCAGCAGCGAGCGGCGGAAGGCGGCGCCGAGATCGACGATGCCGGTGCCCTCGAACAATTTGGCCAGCCAGAAGGTCGACACGCCGTTCATCGGGAAGGTGAGGCCGCCCTGCGGTCCCTGGAACGACAGCACGTAGATCGCGATCATCGGGCCGTAGAGGAACAGCACGTAGGCCGCGAAGAAGATCGCGAGCACGTAGAAAGAGCGCGGGCGTCCTTCCTTCATCGCCTAGAGCTCCTTCCGGATGTCGACGATGCGCGACATCATGGTGATGATCAGGAAGGTGATCGCGAGCAGGATCACGGCGTTGGCGGCGGCGGCGGGGAATTGCAGCGCGTTGAGCCGCGTCTCGATGATCTTGCCGGCGGCGGCGATCTGCTGGCCGCCCATCACGCCGATGGTGATGAAGTCGCCCATCACGATGGTGATGACGAAGATCGAGCCGATCACGATGCCGGGTTTTGCCAGTGGGATGATCACGTTGACGAGGGTCTGGAAGCCGCTCGCGCCGGCGTCATAGGCGGCCTCGATCAGCGACTTGTCGATGCGCACCATCGAATTGAAGATCGGCACCACCATGAAGAAGGTGAAGAGGTGGACCAGCGCCAGCACCACGGAGAATTCGGAGAACAGCAGCCATTCCAGCGGCTGGTTGATCAGGCCGGTTTTGACGAGGCCGGAATTGACGAGGCCATTGCGCCCGAGCAACGGAATCCAGGCGATCATGCGGATCACGTTAGAGGTCCAGAACGGGATCGTGCACAGCAGCGACAATCCCATCTGCCAGGTCTTGGACTTGACGTGAAAGGCGAGGAAGTAGGCGACCCAGAAACCGATGAGGAGCGTGATCGCCCAGACCATGAAGCAGAGCTTCAGCGTCTTCACATAGGTCTTGCCGATGGTGCAGAGATCGGGGAGCTGCGCGATGCAGCCTTCGAACGTATCGGTGTAGCCGCGGCCGGAGAACGCCGGCAGCAGCTGGTATTCGTTGTAGTCCCAGAACGAGACGATGACGACGAACACCAGCGGAATCAGGAAGAAGGCGAGAAACACCAGCATCATCGGCCCGGCTTGCAGCCAGGAGATGAAGGACGGCGACAGGCGCGTCACTTTCGCGGCGCGCGCTGTGCCCGCCCCCGGGATCAAGCCCGGGGATGCCTGTTGCAGGACTTCTTCCGACATGTCCATTACGCCGCGATGAACTCATTCCATTTGCGGACCATGTAGTCGTTCTCGTCCATCACGGCATTCCAGCACGCGACGCCGCCCATGCGGTCCTCATAGGAGCCGCCGTCGCGCACGGCGCTGGCCTTCTCGAGCAGCGAGCCGTCGGGCGCCTTGATGTCCTTCTCGGCCGGCTTGCCCTCCATCCAGTACGCCCACTCGTAGGGCTCCATATGCGCCTTCGCGGTGGAGAGCACGGCCGAGTAATAGCCCTGGCGGTTGAGATAGGCGCCGGCATAGCCGGACAGGAACCAGTTCACGAACTCATAGGCCCAGTCGAGCTTGGGACCCGAGACTCCCTTGGAGACGCAGAAGCCCGAGGCCCAGGAGCGGTAGCCTTCCTTGAGCGGCTGGAAAGTGCAGGCAATCCCCATCGAGCGCACCTTCGTCACCGCCGGTGACCACATCGACTGGATCACGGTTTCCCCTGAAGCCATCAGGTTGACGCTCTCGTTGAAGTCTTTCCAGAAGGCGCGGAACTGGCCGGCCTTCTTGGCTTCGGTCATCACCTTCATGGTGAGGTCGATCTCTTCCTTGGTCATGTTGCCCTTGTCGGCATATTTGTACTTGCCGGAGGCTTCCACGACCATCGCGGCATCCATGATGCCGATCGAGGGGATGTTGAGGATCGAAGCCTTGCCCTTGAATTCGGGATTGAGCAGCTCGGACCATGAGCTGATCGGCCGCTTGATCAGGTCGGGACGGATGCCGAGCGTGTCGGCGTTGTAGACGGTCGGGATCAGCGTCACGAATTCGGTCGCCGACGTCGCGAACTTCTTGGAGTCCTTGCCTTCGAGATAGAGCACCTTCCAGGGCGCGGTACCTTGGCCGCCGATCTTCTTGCCGCCGGGCGTCTCGCCCTTGGTGAAGACGGGCGTGATGTTGTCGAATTCCTTGATCTTCTTGGCGTCGAGAGCAAGGATGTTGCCCGACGGCACGATCTTCTTCAGCGAGAAATATTCGGTGTCCAGCACGTCGAAGGAGTTCGGCTGGGTCATCACGCGCTTGGTGACGTCGTCGGTGGTTGCGGTGATGTATTCGATCTTGATGCCGGTATCCTTCAGGCACTGTTTGGAGATGTCATCGCCCTCGTTCACGGCGGTGCCGAGATAGCGCAGCACCTTCGCATCGGCCGACTTCACATAGGGAAAGCCGGTGATGGCGCCGGAGCCGGCGGCAAGGCCGGCGAGACCCGCGGTGCCCTTGAGCAGCGTGCGGCGGCTGACGCCCTTCGTCCTGGTGGTCTCGGTCATATCAGTCACTCCTCTGTTGCGCATTCCAGTGATCGATCGGCGCTATTGCAGGCGTTGCGCCTTGGCGGGATCCCAGGTGGCCAGCACGCGATCGCCCGGACGGAACGGGTGGACGTCGAAGCTGGCTTCGGGAACATGGGAGAACAGGGCGGTGCCGTCGTCGAGCGTGAGCGAGACGGCGACGTAGGAGCCCTGGTACTCGGTCTGGGTCAGCAGCGCCGGCGCGCCGAAGGCGCCGTCGGTGAACGGGACGATGCCGAGTTGATCGGCGCGCACGGCGATGAGGTTGCCGGCGTCGCTGAGCACGTTGTGGCCGCCGATGAAGCGCGCCACGAATTCGGTGCGGGGATGGTGGAAGATGTCGCGCGCCGTGCCCTGCTGCTCGATCCGGCCGTGGTTCATCACCACGATGTGGTCGGCGAGCGCCATCGCCTCTTCCTGGCCATGGGTGACCTGGATGAAGCTGATGCCGAGTTCGCGCTGCAGCCGCTTCAGTTCACCCCGCATCTTCACGCGCAGGAAGGGATCGAGCGCGGAGAGCGGCTCGTCGAGCAGCAGGATCTGCGGCTCGGTGATCAGCGCGCGGGCGAGCGCGACGCGCTGCTGCTGGCCGCCGGAGAGCTGCGCGGGCAGGCGGCCCGCATAGGGGCTCATCGCCACCAGTTCGAGCAATTCGCTGGCGCGCCTGTGGCGCGTCGGCTTGTCGATGCCGCGCATCTTCAGTGCGAAAGCGACGTTGTCGATGACGCTGAGATGCGGAAACAGCGCATAGGACTGAAACATCATCGCCGTGCCGCGTTTGGCGGGCTCGAGGTCGGTGACGTTCTGCGCGCCGAGGATGATGTCGCCCTCGCTGACCGCCTCATGGCCCGCGATCATGCGCAATGTCGAAGTCTTGCCGCAGCCGGAGGGGCCGAGCAGGCAGCAATAGGTGCCGGCCGGGATCTTCAGGTTGACATTGTCGACCGCCGGCGTCGTGTCGTAGCGCTTGGTGACGGCAACCAATTCGAGAGCGGCGGGAGTGGCCATGGCGTGTCCGACAGGAGGGCGATGCTTCCCGCCTCTCTCCGCAAGGTCCGTGCCAACGGCTCTCGGCCGGTCAATTTTTCGAAACTGTGCAGCGGAGTCAGATCGTTAGATCGAATTTGGCCGATCCAGGCCGCCTGCCGCATGCGCAGTCATCTGCACACAAAACGGGCGAAGATTGTATAAAGTTTCGCCTGTGATTGGATACAGATCGTCGACTAACATTCGCAGCCGAACGTTGTCGATCGAGCCTTACAATCATGGCCGCCAAGACCCGCCCGAAATCCGACGCGCCGGACGCGAGCGATCGCGTCAGCCGTATCCGGGAGGGCGTGACCGCGGCGATCCTCGAGCACCGCCTGTTGCCCGGCACGAAGCTCGGCGAGGACGAGATCGGCGACATCTACGGCGCAGCCGTACGCTGGTCCGCACCGCGCTTCAGCAGCTCGCGCATGAAGGCATCGTCAACATCGAAAAGAACCGTGGCGCCTTCGTCGCGCGGCCGACACCCGCCGATGCCCGCGAGGTGTTCGAGGCGCGCCGCTTGATCGAGCCCACCATCGTCGATCACGCCATCGATGCGGTGTCTCCGGCATGGATCGATCGCCTCCAGCGCCATCTCACCGAAGAGCGCGAGGCCGAGCTGCGCGGCGATGCGCGCGCCTCGGTCCGCCTGTCCGGCGAGTTTCACCGCCTCATCGCCGAGATGAGTGGCCACAGCATCTATCTCGGCTTCCTCAAGGAGCTGATCGCGCGCTCCTCGCTCATCATCCTGCTCTACCGCCGCCACGACACGCCGGCCTGCGGCACCGATCACCACGCCGGCATCGTCGCCGCGATCCGCAAGCGCGACAGAGAGGCGGCACGCGCGCAGATGCTGTCGCATCTGACCGAGATCGAGGCCGAGCTGTTCTTGAAAGATCCCGCCGCCGACGAGCTGCGGCTGGTCGATGTGCTTGGCGCGTAACCGGCACGGATCGCAAAGCCTGTAGGAGAAGTTGCGGCTGGACTTGCCGGACCGCATCAGCGGCTGAGTTCGCTCTCGGCGGCAAGCTGCCCGTCAGGCGTGATCTCGTATTCGCCGTCGTGCTTGGTCATCCATCCTGACCTGACCATTTCTCGTGCAAGCTGTATCGAGCAGATCGGATGATTGCCTCCTGGGTAATACAGCCTGTCATTCCGGACGAGCAGGTGTCCGTACAATTGAGCCTGACGTAACGCCTTGCGCATTCCGGGTGATGGATTTTTCATGACGTTTCAAGCGCGAGCGCGATGAAGGTTCCTAATGAACGCGGTGTCTCAATACGATTTCCGCTCGCCGGCCACCGGGGAGGAACCGTGATCCCATTGCCCCGTTTGTTGCTCCGAGGAGTATTGTCATGAATGTAGGGGACGAGCACACCCGATCGCTCTGGATGGATGTTTCGGTCGCCGACGCGCCGGCGCTATCCGGTACGGTGGGGACGGACGTCGTCGTTGTCGGTTCTGGAATTGCCGGGCTTTCGGTCGCCTATGAGCTTGTCAGCCATGGACGCTCGGTCGTGGTGCTGGATCGCGGCGGCATCGGCAGCGGGATGACGGCGCGCACCACCGCCCACCTGGCGACGGCGCTCGACGACGGTTACGACGAGTTGGTGAGGGTGCGTGGCCCGGACCGTGCGCGGCACTACTATCAGAGCGTCGCTGCCGCGATCGATCGCGCCGAGGTCATCCAGCTTGCCGAGCATATCGATTGCGATTTTCAACGCGTCGACGGTTACTGGGTGCTGGCGCCCGAAACGCCCGCATCCGAATTGGACGGGGAATTGGTTTGCTGTCGCAAGCTCGGAATTCCCGTCGAAAACCGCATCGAGCCAACCCCGTTCCATGCCGAGGGTCAGGTGCGTTCGCTGCGCTTTGCCCGGCAGGCGCGCCTGCACCCGACCAAGTACCTCGCGGGTCTGGCGAGCGCACTCGAGCGCCGGGGGGCGCGGCTCTACGCCGACACCTGTGTTGAGAGCATCCGTCAACAGCATGGCGATATGGTCGTGACGACCGCCTTAGGCCACGAGGTCCACGCCGCCGACGTGGTGGTCGCGACGAACTCGCCCGTCAATCTGCAGGTGGCGATCCACACCAAGCAGGCGCCTTACCGCACCTATGCGTTCGCCGCGAAGATTGCGGCCGGCGCCCTGGAGGATGCGCTCTATTGGGATACGCTCGATCCCTATCATTATGTCCGCCTCCAGCCGTTCTCTGCCGACGAGGATATCGTGATCATCGGCGGCGAAGACCATAAATCGGGCGAAGCGAACGACGGCGCGCAACGCCTTGACGCGCTCGAGCGCTGGGCACGCAATCGCTTGACGGGTTTGCGCGAGGTCACTCATCGCTGGTCCGGCCAGGTGCTGGAGCCGGTCGATTTCACCGGTTTCATTGGCCGTAGCCCCGGCGAGGAGCATCTCTTCATCGTCAGCGGCGATTCCGGGCAGGGGATCACGAACGGGCTCGTCGCCGGCCTGTTGGTGACGGATCTGGTCACGACGGGCGCGAGCCCTTGGGAAGAAGTCTACGCTCCGTCACGGAAGATTCAGAAGAACATCGGCGAGTTCATCAGCGAGAACATCACGCCGCTGAAGAATTTTGCGGAATATCTTGCGGCGAGCGAGATGGCGAGCGTCGAGCGCCTGCGGCCGGGCGAGGGGCGTCTGGTCCGCAGCGGCCTGAAGAAGATTGCCGCTTGCCGGGACCGTAACGGACGTCTGCATCTGCACTCGGCAAGCTGCACCCATCTCGGCTGCGTCGTGCACTGGAATGCGCTGGAGCAGTGCTGGGATTGTCCGTGTCACGGCTCGCAATTCGCGCCCGACGGCACGGCGCTCAATGGCCCGGCGGTGTCGCCGCTCGCGAGCGCGGAGAAGCCGGCCAATCTTGAAGCCGCGGAGTGAGCGGCAATCCCTCAAAAAGCTGCGGGCAGGCCTTTAAGGACCCCGCCGCTGCTGAGCTGTGGCTCGCGGATGTGCTGAGTCCGTGCGAGCACTGAGCGCCGCAATGCGACGGCTCAAATGTATTTCTACTTCTGACGGTCGGGAACCGGTTTTTCGCGCCGCGAATCAGAGGGATTCGCATCCGGCGGAGGGCTTGTCGCAATCTCCGGCCTGTCATCGCGCGCATGACTTCTAAGTGTCTCCAGAACCAGAAAGAATTTCTCGGCTAGCATGAACCAAGCTCGTTTGACGGGTTCATCTCGGTTTCGAGAACTGCGAGATTCCCGATCAATACGATCACTTACTGTACGCGGCGCCAACTCAATTCGTAACGGCGAGCCGAATTGTGACAGTCCTCGTCGATCTTTGCGCCCGGGATCTCGCATGTGGACGATGATGCGTTGCGACGTAACCTGACTATTCCTCGCGGGCCTTGCCGGCTATATGCTCGCGCTCTGTCATCGAACTGTCATGTACCCCAAAATGCTGAAGTCAGACTCAACACCGGCCCGCAAGACTCGGGGCGCGCCGGATGGGAATCCTGCTCCGAGGGACAACAAGAGAACGCAAGTCGTCGCCGGCTTCCTCAGGCAGATTGAACTCGCCGGGTCAGGCGCAGGATCTCGGATCGAGGACGCCGTGAGTGATCAGACGTCATCGCAAGAGACGACGCCCGATCCGGAACCAGCTCCGTCGAGCGTTGGCGCGCGTCCGGCCGGTGAAATCGAACTCAAGCTTCTCGTCGATGCCGATCGCATGGCGCATTTCAACGCTGCGCCGGTCATCACGGCGAACGCGCGCAATAAGGGCACGCGCAAGCATCTCAAGTCCGTCTATTATGACACGCCCGAGCGCACGCTTCGGCGTAGCGGCCTGAGCTTGCGCGTACGCCAGAGCGGCGCGCGCTTCGTGCAGACCGTGAAGACCGACGCCACGGACGATCCGCTGCGCCGCGGCGAGTGGGAGGCGAGCGTGCCGTCGCTTGCGCCCGATCTCGCTCTGGCGATGCCTTTCATTCCGGAGAAGCTTCGCTGCCAACTTGAGGCGCGGCCGCTCGAAGCCGTCTTCACCGCCGACATCCATCGTCATGCGCGGATGGTCGACCTGCCGTCCGGCACGGTCGAAATCGCCTTCGACCAGGGCGAGCTGACGGCCGGCGATGGTTCGCTGCCGGTGAGCGAGATCGAACTGGAGCTCAAGAGCGGCAGCGCAAGCGCAATCTATGAGGTCGCGCTGCGGCTTGCGGAACACGGGGCGGTGAAGCCGTCCATCCGCACCAAGTCGGCGCGTGGCTTCGACCTTGCCGCCGGCAAGCCACCCTCGGCACGGCGCCCGCGAAAACTTCGCCTCGATCCGTCGGTGACCCTTGACGAGGCCTTCGCGACGATCCTGCGCTCCTGCTTCCATCATCTGCTTCAGTCGCTGCCCGCCGCCGAGGACGGCCGCAATCCGGAAGGCGTCCATCAGCTTCGCGTTGCGCTGCGCCGGCTTCGATCAGCGCTGGACCTGATGCGATCGGTCGGCGCGCTCAGCAATCTCGATGCGCTGCGGTCGGAGGCGCGCTGGCTGGCGCAAGATCTCTCCGCCGCGCGTGACTGGGATGTGTTCCAGCTCGAGACCTTGCCGACAATCGCAAAAGCCTGTCCTTCGATCGCCGGCTTCGATGCGCTCGGCCGGGCTGCGGCCGGGCGTCAGGCGGACGCCTATCGCAAGGCGCATGATGCGCTCGCCGACCGCCGCTGCGCCGTGTTCCTGATCGGCCTCGGCGGCTGGATCGAAACACGTGGCTGGCGCAACGGCGTCGCGGCAGAAGACCTCGGCCAGCTCGCCGAGCCCGCCGTCAACTTCGCGCAGCGCATCTTGTCGGAGCAATATGCCAAGGTGCTCAAGCGAGGCCGCCGCTTCAAGTCGCTCACGATCGAAGAGCTGCACCGGGTGCGGCTCGCGACGAAGCGGCTGCGCTATCTCAGCGAGTTCCTGCTGCCGCTGTTTGCCGATCGGAAGTCTGCGAGAAAATTTGCCCGCAGGCTCGCCGGTTTGCAGGAGGAGCTCGGCGCCTTCAACGACTTGGCCGTCACGGCCTCGTTGCTGGATCGGCTCGATGCCGAGCCCGACAGCGTCATCGCCGCGGCGGCGATCGCCGGCTGGCAGGCGCGCGCGTCGGTTGGCGTGCAGCCCACCTTGCAAAGCACGTGGCGCGATTTCACCGCGGCGCGCGTGCCGTGGTCTCGCCGGACCTCACAGGACTGATCGCGCATTCCCAAAAAGTTGCGGCCAGGCTTTGGGGGAAGCCTGGCCGCGCGCGAACCGGTCTGGGACGGGGAGGGGTGGGGATGTGACCGGGTCGCGTAACTCTTCCCTTGGTGACGATCAATCTCTGGCGCTGGCAGTGGAGACCGCCGGCTTGGTATCGCCGAGCGAGACCCAGACGTTGGGATCGCTCTGCGACTGGCGCTTGACGAAGCGGTAGCCGGTCTCCGTCCAGGCAACGACGTTCTCGTTCTGATTGTCGAGAACGAACTCGCCCTTGTCGGTCTTCACCGTCAGCACCGCGTGGCCTTCGCCCTTCTTGTCGCGCACGACGGTGATGAGCAGGGCCTCGCGCGGCCATCCGGCATCGATCAGCATCTTGCGCTTCAACAGCACGTAGTCTTCACAGTCGCCGTAACCGTCCGTCGGCAGCGACCACTTCTCGATCACGCCCCAGTGCTCCTGGTCGGTCAAAGGCTTCACGGTCTCGTTGACCCAGCGATTGACCTTGACGAGGTCGCGCCATGCAGCCTGCGACATCACGATGTCGCGTGCCTGCGTTGGCCCGCCCTTGCACTGAGCGGCGTTGTCCGCACAGAACTCGACCCAGCCGATCGGCGCACGCGTGGTGTCGCCGAGGCTCGCGTAGAGCAGACGGCCTTCGCCGGCCTGCGCTGTCGCGCTGATCCCGAAGAGCATGGCGGCCAGCGCCAGCCCTTTCCCCTGTCCCCTGAAGTCAAACATTGCGGCCCCCGTTTCTTGTTGGGACCACATTTCGCACGGAGCTTTTGAGTTGCCGCTAAGTCAGCCAAGTCAAGTCGAAACGAATGCAAGTAAAAGGCGCGGCGAATTCGATCTATATTTGAATCGAATTCTCCTAAAATTTGAAATGACTGCAATTGATTCAAATTTTACCTATTAACGCGCAAACGCTGGCGGAGCCGTTGATTGCGCGCACGTGCAGCCCTTGTGTTAACTCGCGTAGAGCGGGTCGCAACGCACGAAAAAGGCGGCGTCCGCATCGGGGAGGCCGCCTTCGAGGCTGGAAATGCAGTGGTTTTGACGTCGTCGCGCTTTACCGCGCGGTAACGCTCTCTTCGAGTGTCTCGGCCGGTTGCTCGTGCATGAACTCGAGGGCGAAACCGTCTTCGAGGTTTCGGACCACGCGGCCCTGGACCCGGCCGAGCAGAACCGTCGATTTCAGCGGCGGCCGGTTCTCCGCGGCAATCGCGGCGCCCGACAGCGACAGGTCGATGATGCGGCAGGTCATCTTGGTGCCGTCCTCGAGCGTCAGCACTGCGATCGGGTTGCGCGGCACGATACGGTCGTGACGGCGGTCCTCCGGCAGATTGAGGATGTCGCGGTTGGCGAGCCAGGTCAGCTGGGCCGCGAGCTTGTCGCGCTTCCTCGGTGTTGCCCCGATCGTCATGGCAAAGCCATTGTCGATGATCCGGGTGATCTTGCCCTCGACCCGGCCGATGTGGTCGAGATAAGCGACGACGCGGTCGCCGACATTGCCGATGCCGGGGGCGAGCAGCGCGAGGCCGCCCGGCGACATGTTGATCACCTGGCAGGGGAATTCACGGCGGTCCGGCAGCATGTAACGGCCGAGCAGGTGCACTTTCACCCGCTGGAAACGCCGACGCTCCTCGGCGGCCGGAAGAAGTTTTCTGTTCGCTAACGCCATTTCCAACACCCGACCCCCCGCCCGGGCGGAGTCCGGCACGACCCTAAGGTGCATAGGGTTAATGCCGCGTTAGGATTGGGCGTGCCGGTAACGGACAGACACAATGCGCTCGAAAAGCCACATCGAGGGTGGGCAGGCGAGGCCCGCCCCCAGCCAGGCGGGACCGGTCAAGCCTCTCGCACCGGCGTCATCTTCGCGACATTGGCTGTAAACGTTGGCCGGTCGGAATAGCGTCAAGACACTTGGGTGCGCGAGTCATGAGCCCGTAGCCCAGATGGAGCGCAAGCGTAATCCGGGACCGCCGGTCCCGCATTTCGCGTCGCTGCATGCGGGCTACGATCCTAGTCCAGCCGTTTGACGTAAACCGCATAAGGCACGCCAGAGATATCCGGCGCCTCGCGCACCTTCTCAAATCCCATCCGCAAATACATCGGCAGCGCAACCGCCATGATCGTCGTCGTATGTAGTGCGATGACCGGCGCCTGGTCGCGCTCGGCGCGGCGCAGGCATTCTTCCGTCAATTGCCGGCCGATGCCCTTGCCTCGCGCCGAAGGATCGACCACCAGCATGCGGATGATTGGCCAGGAGGGATCGAAGAACGCCGGCTTCGGCGCTCGCGGGCCGACATAGGCCACGGCGCCGACGATGTGGCCGCCGTCTTCGGCAACGATGATCTCGGCGGCCTTTGCAAGTAGCGGCATCTTCGCGACATTGGCCGTAAACACCGGCCAGTCGGAATAGTCATGCTCGAACTCCGCGAATGCCGCCAGAGCAACACGCACGATCGCATTCGCATCATCAGCCCGATAATCGCGCAGCATCGGCGCGGTCCTCCTTTGTCGCCCGGATGAGCCAACGGATCGGCGCAATGCGCCGCCCGATCACAGGCTCCGCGATATCCGGGACCGCCGCCCCCGCATTCCGCTTTGCTCCATGCGGGCTACGAGACCGCCCTTGGCACCAGCCCGCATCTCACATACGCTTCGCTTAGCCCGCACCAATCAATCATAACAAGCGGGCACCGAGGACATATCCATGGAATCCATCCGCGTCTGCACCCACGCAGGACCGGGCTCGGAGCCCGTCATCCGCACCGTGCCGTGGCCGAAGGTCGGCCGTAAGGCTGCGCTGATCAAGGTCGGCGCCTGCGGGGTCTGCGGCACCGACCTGCACATCCTCAAAGGACATTGGCCGAAGCCGCTGCCCTGGCCGTTCACGCTCGGCCACGAGCTCGGCGGCATCATCGTTGAATGCGGCGACGAGTTCACTGAGGACTTCATGAGCAAGCCACTGAAGGTGGGCTCGAAGGTGATGATCCCGCCGCTGATGCCCTGCGGCCGCTGCTATTACTGCACCCACTATCCGCAGACGGCGAACAAATGCCTGACGCCGGTCTATTACGGCCGCTATCTCGGCTTCGACAAGGCGCCGCACATGTGGGGCGGCTGGGCGGAATATGTCTATGTCGATCTCGAGATGCTGCCGGGCACCAAGATCTACAAGCTGCCCGACGACATGTCGCTGCGGCTCGGTGCGCTGTCCGAGCCGCTGACGTCCTGCATCCGGGCCTTCAATCGTGCGACCCGCGCCGGCGGGTTCAGCTGGGGCGATACGGTGGTGATCCAGGGCTCGGGTCCGATCGGCATTCTGGCGGTCGCGGCCGCGCAGGAGATGGGGGCAGGGCGGGTGATCTGCGTCGGTGCGCCGGAGGAGCCGCGGCTCCGCCTCGCGCGCGAGTTCGGCGCGGAGGCGACGGTGAATATCGAGGAGATCAAATCGCCGCAGGATCGCATCGCGCGCGTCCGCGACATCATCGGCGGCTTTGGCGCCGATCTCGTGATGGATTGTTCGGGACACCCTTCGGCCGGCCCCGAAGGCATCGAGATGCTGCGCGACGGCGGCACCTATGTCGAGATGGGCCAGTTCACCGACGCGGGCTCGATCGAGACCTCCTGGCACCGGATCTGCACCAAGGACCTCAACGTGCTCGGCTCCTGGGGTTTTACCGGCAACGATCTGCCGCTCGGCGTCGACATGCTTTACCGCACGCGCGACAAGTATCCGTGGCTGAAGATGCAGACCATCTATCCGTTCACGGAAGCGGGTGTCGCGCAGGCGGTCAAGGACGCGATGGCGATGAAGACGGTGAAGTCGACCATCGTGCCGTGGCCGGAGCTGGTCGAGTAGGCCATGTCCTCCGTCCCCCACGATCTCGCTGCGTTTCTGGTCGAAGCCAAGCGGCGGACCTATGCCGGGCTGGATGACGATGCGACAGTTGCCGTCCCGCTGCTCGCGGGCTCCAAACAGCTCGAGCACCGCGCGCCGCCTTATGCCTATCGTGATATCTATTTCGGCATGGGCTTTTTCGTCGGGCAGGAGACCGTGTCGCGCGACGATCGCATCATCTGGTCGATGAGCTACAGTGGCGGCGCCCGTGCAGAGATCCCGGACCGGGACGCCTTCCTCGCGATCTACAAATTCCTGCGCCAGGCGCTGCTCGCCGTAAACGAGGACGAGCCCTATCGGGGACCGCGCCGGTTCGAGCACGCCGGCACGGTCTACCGCAACGAGGTCGAAGGCCGGCTCGATCGCTTCCACGGTGTCGAGACGATTGCGCGGGATGACGGCGCGCCGCTCTATGAGCTGCGCTATGGTGGTGGGCTGCTGAGATAAAGTCGGGCGAACTTCGCAATATCTTGTAGATCCGGATGAGCGAAGCGATATCCGGGGTGCTTGTGGATGGAGTTGCCCCGCATTCCGCTTCGCTCCATGCGGGCTACGCGCTCGTGGAGCGAGGCCCTT